>JAFGVP010000130.1 GCA_016937945.1 Pontiellaceae bacterium
CTCCTGCAGGGCCGGAAGGTCCGACATCGCCGCCGTCAACCGTTCCGACACCAGCTGCCGCGCAAAATAGATATCCGTATCATCCGTAAAGTAGACATAGACCACCGACATGCCGAAGGCCGACGTGGATTTTATCTGCGTCACGTTCGGAAGGCCATTCATTGCGGTCTCAATGGGATAAGTCACCAACTGCTCAACCTCTTCCGGCGCCATCCCGTCCGCCTCCGTGAAAACCGGCACCATAACGGGAGAAATATCCGGAAAAGCCTCAACCTCCAGCCGGTGATATTCCATCACGCCCAGCGCGACGATTCCAACCAGCGAGAGCAACACCAGTCCACGATTTTTAAGCATGGAATTAATCAGACGTTCAATCATGTGTGCCTCCTAGTGGCTGTGTCCGGCATGCGGATCCATACCGCTGGTGATCAGCTCAGCCTTGAGGGTAAAGGCGCCGGCGGCCACATAACGGTCGCCCGGAAACAGTCCCTGCAGGATTTCGACGAAGTGCCCATCGGAAAGCCCGATCTTGACCGGCACCGGATCGAAACCATGTTCGTCCGGCACAAAAACAACCGACTCTCCTTCAATCACCTGAACCGCTTCGCACTCCACGCGTACACCGGCCGCGACCAGTTCAGTCCGTATACGCGCCCGGACAAACGCCCCCGGAGAAAAATCAACGCCGGCGCCGGACAGCACACAGCGGGCCGTAAACGTTCGCGTTTCGTGCGACACCAGCGGACTGATATATTTCACACAGCCCTTAGCGGTGTGCCCGTCGTGCGCGATAAAGTCCACCGGCATTCCCTTCCGGATCAGGTGCTGATATTGGGGAAAAATGCTGATGTCGGCCCATACACTTGAAAGGTCGGCCACTTCATACAGGACCTTGTCGGCATCCGCGGTTTCGCCCACGGCCAGGTCTTTTGCAATCACGACGCCATCCAGCGCTGCGGATACGGTATAGACCGCCAGCGTTTCCCGGTTTTCCAGCGAGGCCAGCACATCCCCCTTCTTCACCTCGTCTCCGATCTCGGCAAACACCTGCCGCACGATGCTTGCATAACGCGCCGATACGGCGGCGGCTCGATCGCTGTTCAGTTTGATTTCCGCCGGAAAGACCGATGTTTTAGCCACTGTTCCGCCGGCAGCCTCGTAAATAACGATGCCCGCTTCTTCGGCGGCATCGTCATGGAGTTCGATCGACTGCGCCTCGGCATGATCGTGGCCTGCATGTTCATCCACGGCAGGCACTTCATGCTCATGCAGATCTTCATCATGAATATGTCCATCATGCTCCGTCTGAGCGGCGCCGGACGGACCAAAAGAAAAGCTTCCGGCCAGTAAAAATGTCATCAGTAATGTTGTCGTTTTCATTGCAGTAAATTCCTTGGTTAAAATCGGGAGAGTTCGGCATCGATCCGGTGCAATTCGGCCAGCGCCTCAATGTAGCGGACCCGGACTTCCGACAGATGCTGTTGGGCCGAGACCAGCTCAACCCATGAATAACGGCCGGCCTCGTAGCCCGCGCGGCTCAGGGCGTAGGCCTGTTCGGTTTTAGGAAGCAGCCGGTCGCGGATAATTAAAACCTCATGAATAGAACCCTCACGAAATGCCAGCAGCGTTTTCAGTTCCCGGCGCAGCGATCGAAGTGTTTCCTGACGCCGTGCACGTGCGGCATCGGCCTGCAGGAGTCCGGCCGCATGCTCCGTGCGACCACGACGATTCAGCACCAGCGGCATCGAGGCCGAAAGAACAAAGGTCTGAATATCATCGGCCGCCATAAAGCGAACGCCTGCGCCCAGCGACACATCAGCCACATCCTGCAGGCGGGCATATTCCGCTTCCGCAAGAATGCTCTGGATTTCTGCATCAAGCCGGCGAAGTGCCGGATGAGACGGTTTTACATCCTGCGGGGCGGCATCGGATGTTTCGTAATAAGATCCGGCCAGCTCGGGAAGCTCGTCGATCTCCAGTCCTAGCAGCGAGGCCATACGTTCCCGCGCCGCAGTCAGATCACCGGAGCAGCAGGCACGGGAAAGCACGATCTCTTCAAGCGCCAGTTCAGCCTGAACCACCTCAAGCTCCGAGCCGGCCCCCGAATCAAAGCGGCGTCGGGCAACATCAACAAATGCCTCGCCCAGCTTCACCTGCTCCGCCCGTACGAGACCGATCTCCTGCTGCGCCTGCAGGGCAGCAAAAGCCGTACGCACCTGAACTTCGAGCTCAACCGCCGCTTCCTGCCTTGCATGCGCCATGCTTTCAACCGAGCGCAGGGCAAGCTGCTGTTCCGCCGCCCGCTTCCCGCCGCGTTGAAAATCCTGACTCAGGCCGATGGTATATTCGGCGGCGTCATAGAAACCGAGATTCCCGCCAACCCCTTCGACATCGAATTCAAGGTTCGGATTGGTCCAGCGACCGGCGGCGGCTGCGGATATTTCTGCGGCCCGATACTGCAGGTCCGCGCCCTGCAGCACAGATGAATGGTCCGTGGCAAGCGCCAGCGCCTGCTCAAGATTGATCGGGGATGCGCTCTGCGCAAACCCGGTTGCGGCGTATAACACGCCGCCCAGCATAATGACATATTTCATGGGTACTCCTGATTGATGATTCTTCGTTGCAAGAAACGAAGCGGGATCAAATCAGGAGCCGAACGGTCATTAGAAATGCATGGGGAACCCTGACAGTGCGGGGCGCAACCGGCTGAAGAATCCTCAAAGAAGGCGCGGGCTGAAATATCGGACCAGTGCAGGCGGGGGAAGGCATATTCCCATCCACTGAAAACCGCTTCACAAACTCAACGGTTTTATTCGGACAAGGAATCTTCTCGCAATCATGGCAATGGCAGGCGTGATCGTTGACAGCCTGCAGCTCGACACCGCATGCAGCATCGTGGACGTGTTCACGCGGCGTGACGGCATGGGCACACGGCACCGACGCCGTGAGCCAGATTACAATCAATACCATGTGCTGCAACCATCTCATAAAAACGAAAGACCTATTGCATAGCGGATTGTTCAATGAAAGCAAAAAACCGCCCTGCATACACAGGACGGTTTTTACTCGGACGGCAGACTCTTAGTCTTCGATAACAGAGAAGTCATCCTTGCCGACGCCGCACTCGGGGCATTCCCAATCATCGGGAATGTCTTCGAAAGCGGTGCCCGGTGCAATTCCGCTATCCGGATCGCCGGTTTCCGGATCATAGATCCAGCCGCAAACATCACAGATATACTTTTTCATGATAGGCTCCTTGGTTCAAATTCCGTTTTACGATGAAACCCCTCTTCGGCTCCCGCCGCAAGGGGATTTTTCAGCGAAATCAATCCTTTGCAAACTGCTCGGCATATTTGCCCAGCATGCGGCCGGCCTCGCGGCACTCCTCGAGAATCTCCTCGGTCGGGACATACTGCGAGCGGATCGACTCACGCAGGATATCAATTTTCATCTCCTTCATGGCCTCTTCCACGGCGGCAGCGCCGCCGCGCTTGCTCCAGCCATAGGACCCGAAGGCAAATCCAGCCTTGTTGGTCGGGCGCAGGCCGGACATGTAGCACAGTACGCCCGCCATAGCCGGCATCAGCGAATTGTTCAGCGTCGGCGAACCGATGGCGATGGCCGCGCAGTCGAGCACTTCCGTCACAATTCTCGTGGCATGCGTGCTGTCCACATTAAAGAACTGCGCCTCGACACCGCACTCCTGGGCGCCTTCCAGAATGGCTTCCGCCATTTTTTCCGTCGCTTTCCACATGGAGGCATAAAGCACGATCACCTTCGGACGCGGCTTGCACACCACATATTTCTGATAGGCCGCGAACACCTCCTTGAGGTGGCTGCGCCAGATGACGCCGTGACTCGGGGCAATCATTTCAATTTCCAGCTCGGCGGCGCGCTCCATGGTCTGGGAAATCGGACGGCCGTAGAGCATCACGATGTTGGCATAATAGGCTTTGGCTTCGTGCAAAATCACATCCAGCGGCTCTTCGTCGTCAAAACGGAACGCGGAAGCATAGTGCTGACCGAACGCATCCATTGAGAAGAGCAGCTTTTCTTCCGGCACGTAGGAGAACATGGACTCCGGCCAGTGCACCATCGGCGTGTTGATAAACTGCAGCGTACGTTTGCCCAGCGACAGCGTGTCGCCGTCTTCCACGACCTGCCACTTCCAGGCAGAGGTATCATAATGCTTTTCCAGCGCAACCTTGCACTTCTCATTGCAGACCAGCGTGGCATTCGGGCAGGCCTTCATCAGGCCCGGAAGGCCGCCGGAATGGTCCGGCTCGGCATGGTTGCACACCACATAGTCAATGCTTTCGAGCGGCGTCAGTGCTTCGATGTGTTCCACGAGCTTGTGGACATACGGTGCCTTCACGGCATCAATAACGGCATTTTTTTCGTCGCGGATCAGATAGGAATTGTAGGTAGAGCCGCTTTCGGTTTTGTATCCGTGGAAATCACGGACCGTCCAGTCGATATAGCCGACCCAGTCAATTCCTTCCTTCAAGGTAATATTCATCGTGTTTACTTTCCCCAATTGGATTCTTCAGCCAGCTGAGCCAGCGTCGTTTTTTCAAAATAATCGCGCACCTGTCTTGCCAACCCCGGCAGCAAGGATCCCAGCACACAATCGGTACGTGGGCATCTATCCTTACCAAATAGACACGGTTTGCAAAGCATTGAGCCTTCCATAACTTCATAAATCTCCAGCAAACGGATCTCCGCCGGATCCTTTGACAGAACGACGCCGCCGGCCGGTCCGCGCTGCGACTCAATCAGCCCCGCCCGCGTGAGCCGCTGATGAACCTTTGCCAGATGATGCCGCGAAACCGAAAAAAGTTCCGCGATCTCCGCGGTGGTTGACTGCTTTTCCGGCTCGATCGCCAGATGTACCATGGAATGCAGCGCCAACGCCGTTGCATCCGAAATTTTTAAAATATCCGCCATAAAACCCCTCAAATAAGCAATGGCGTACCTATTTACGCAATGCCTCCGAACGGGGCAATCCAAACCTGAAAAAAAAATCCCGGCCAATCAGGCCGGGACTTCGCACACGGCATGAAACCGCATCAGGCTTTCAGCGCTACAGCAATCGCATCGCAGACATAATCAATATTGGAAGGGGTAAGCCCTGCAACATTGATTCGACCGCCCTTGACGATGTAGATCGCCTTGTTTTCCTTCAGCCAGGCCACCACTTCGTCGGAAAGGCCGCTGAACGAAAACATGCCGCGCTGTTCGGCAATAAAGGAAAAATCCTGCTCCACGCCGCGAGCAGCCAATCCGTCGACCAATGCCTGACGCATCTCCTTGATGCGCACCCGCATTTCAGCCACTTCGTCGACCCACTGCGCATAGAGCGTCGGGTCATTCAGAACGCCGTCCGCCGCCAGTCCGCCGTGCGCCGGAGGATTGGAATAGTTCGTCCGGATAGCCACTTTCAGATGACTCATTGCCACTTTGGACTCTTCCGCCGTCGGACTGACGACCGTCAGGGCGCCGGTCCGCTCGTTATACAGGCCGAAGTTCTTGGAGAATGAGCTGGCCACATAGAAATCGATTCCGGCCGCAGCAAATTTTTCAACGGCGTCACGGTCCGATTCGAGACTGTCCCCGAATCCCTGATAAGCGAAATCGAGAAACGGCGTCCAGCCCTTATCAACAGCGATGGCCACAATCTGATCCCACTGATCGTCGGTCAGGTCAACACCGGTGGGGTTGTGACAGCAAACGTGCATCAGCACGATATCGCCGGTCGGCACCGCGGAGAGGCATTCAAGCATGCCGTCAAAATCGACACCCCGGGTGGCCGGATTGTAATAGGGATAATCGCCAATCTTAAATCCGGCGGACGAAAAGATCCCTTTATGGTTGGCCCAGGTGGGCGTGCTGACCCAAAGCGTTGCCTCCGGCTTGAATTTGTTCAGCAGGTCGGCGCCAACGCGCAGGGCACCGGTTCCGCCGGGCGTCTGCGCAGTGGCAGCGCGGCGCGAGGAAATCACTTCGCTTTCCGCTCCGAAAAGCAGTTTCTGCACGTTGGCGGCATAGGAGGGAGAGCCGGTCATCGGCAGATAACCCTTGCTGTCCTGCTCGTCTACGAGAACGCGCTCTGCCGCCTTGATGCACTTCAGCACCGGCGTCAGCCCCTGCTCATCCTTGTATACGCCAACCCCTAGGTTGACTTTGTCCGGATTCGTGTCGTTCTTGAAAGCTTCCGTCAGACCGAGAATTGCATCAGCCGGAGCCTCCTGAATATCTTTCCACATGAATAGTTCCTTGGTTTTATTTGTAATACTGTTCGTACCAGCGGGTAATGGTGTCCTGTTGGACTTTCACAATGCCTATTTCGCGCAGGGCGTTTTCCGGAGAATCGGATGCATGAGCCGCATTCACCATGATGTCCGTGCCGAACTCCCGGCGCACGGATCCCGGTGCCGCCTTGCTCGGATCGGTCGGCCCCAGAATATTACGGATCTTTTCAACGGCATTCTCGCCGGCATAAACCAGCGTCATGCAACGCACTTTGCCTTCGTCGTTCACCTCATCGCCATGTACATCCGGAGCCCACTGTCCGGTCATGAAATTCATAATACTGAAGAACTGGTGGTCGCCGAACGCTGGCCCCAGAGTTTCGGCCAGCGCCTTTGAAACGCTGTCCGGCATGTCAAAGCCGAACTCTTCGGCCAGCACGCATTGAGCGCGTTTCACGGCAATTCCGCCCAGCTTATCCCGCAGTACCGGCTGTACCGGCCCGTAGAATTCCAGCGCTTCGGCCAGACTCATGCGCAGCAGCTTGGCGCCGATCAGGCGCAGGCCGGACCGCGAAAAAATATCCATGATGTTGCCGGGACGTGAATTCGGGAACGTAAAGTTGTCTGGCTTAATGATCACCAGCGTCTTCTGAACATCCTTGTCATCTGCCAGACGGATGGCGTTTTCCAGCACACCGCCGTCAGACTCGGAAAAATCGGCCCACAGGCGCAGCGACTCTTTGGCGAATTCGCGCGTCGGAGCTGCCAGAACCGCCGGCTCAAAATAGGTCACGCTGCCATCATGGGCCTTGATATAGTCGCCGTAGGTACCGCGAATCGTGTCGGCACTTTCGATCGAATCCTCAAAACCGCCGATGGCGTCGCGCAGTTTCCGGATCGCGTTTTCACCTTCGAAGAGGAGCATCAAAACACGGTGAACCTGACCATCTGCCGTAGGCGCAAATTCGCGCCGGATATAATCCGGAAGCAGTTCTCTGATTTCAGGCCAGACATCCGGGCTGCTGCGAATCAGCTCGGCATAACGCGTTACCAGCTCGGGGCTCGGTCCAAACATACGGGCAGCCACCAGATCCAGTCCGGTTGTGCTTAAAAGGCGGCCCAACACACCTCCGGTACGCGATTTTCGCAGGGTATACGGGGTAATTAATACGTACCCAAGTTCTTTTGACATTTTCATCCTCCTCAAGTATTGAAGTTCTAAATACCTAGCTGTGATTGCCTTCACAATATCGAAATGCGACTTTATGGATAACAATACCCAATCAAACGCGCTTCCTGAAAAGGTTGTACGACGCCATCTTGAACTGATTAAGGAACTTCTGCCGGAATTTGAATCCCAGGTGATGGAAGAAGGCCGTCCCGCCGACGCCATGCTGAACCATTACCTTCGTTCCCACCGCGAATTCGGCTCCCGTGACCGCCGTTTTCTGGCCCTCGCCCTCTTTTCCTATTTCCGATGGCGGGGCTGGACCGTGGACCGTCTGGGGCTCGATCACGCAGAAGCCAGTCTGGTTGGAGCGCTTCTGGATACGACCGAAATTCACCCCAGCTTTGCCGCCATGCTGGAGCAGGTCAGCCTGCCTACCGGACTTGAGGCAATCGGTGACCGCAGCCTGGCCGAAAAACGCGATACACTGGCCGCCTGGTTTTCCGAAAGTGCCGGATCCAAATCCATTGAATTTGTTCATTTGATGCCGGAAGGCTTTGAATCCGTCATGGACCCGGAAGCGATCGACCGCAGTATTGCCGAATTCCAGCAGCGGCCGCCGGCCTGGATCCGCTCACGCATTGATGCAACGGAACTGACCAACGCGTTGAGTGAACGCGGTAAATCCGGCCGGATTCACGCAGTCGTCAAGGAGGCGATTGCCGTGGAGAGCGGCATCAGCCTGGTTCATGAACTCAGCGAACATGTCGGACAGTTTGTCGTACAGGACATTGCCTCCCAATGTGTCGGTCTTATTGCCAATCCGACATCCGGCGAGGACTGGTGGGACTGCTGCGCCGGCGCCGGCGGAAAATCGCTGCACCTTATGGACCTGATGAATCAGGACGGCAAGGTGCTGGCGACCGACATCCGGTCAGAGGCGCTCAAGGAACTCAAAAAACGCGCCCGGCGGCACGGCATCCGCAACATACGGACCCAGCCCTTTAACGCCGCCATTGACGAACCCTTTACCAAAACCTTCGACGGCATCGTTGTTGATGCGCCCTGCTCCGGATGGGGTACCTGGGCCCGCAATCCCGATGCCCGATGGCGGACCTCCCGCAAGGATGTCCTGCAGTGTGCCAATCGGCAGCAGAAAATCCTGAACAACGCAACCTGGTGCGTCAAACCCGGGGGCATTCTGGTCTATGCCGTCTGCACGCTCACCCGCCCGGAAACCGAAGAGATTGTTATGAACTTCCTTGATCAGCATCCCGACTTTAAGCTCGATCCTTTCAGGAACCCGCTGACCGGCGAGCTGACCAACGGACAACAGCAGATCTGGCCGTGGGATGCTCCGGGCGATGCCATGTTTATTGCCCGCTTTGTGAAAGAGGGCTGAGCACGATGTATTGGATCGGCATCAAGAAGCTGAAGAAGGATCTTCGCGAAGGCACCTTTACCGATCGCGATGCCGTTCCATACCTGATTGCGGAAGGCGCGCTGACGGAACTGGGGCTGCTTGCGGGAAATAAAAGCAATATATTTGATGTAGCGGCCGCAGCGATCGGCATTGCGGCTCTGATCCTCGGCATTCTGTTTGTGTACAAATACCATAACCGGGATTCACGCTCTTCTTTTCTGGCCTGCTATATCTCCATGGGCTGGGTGCTCTCCATTCGCTACATACTTCTCTTCCTGCCGCTTGTGGTCATCGCAGCACTTTTAGGCGTCATTTTTCACAGTCCGGCTCTGACCGAAAGTGCCATGCTGCTCCTGACGGTGGTCTACTATTTTGCTTACTACTCTAAATTTGCTGAACATATCTCAGAGGTCTGACGCATCCGGCAGAGAAAGTCCGCAAACATGGAATCATTCGCTTCATCCCTCCGGCTCATCACGGACTCCGGTATGTTTATCCTGATCTGGCTGGTCCAGATCATCATCTACCCCACCTTCCGGGATATCCGGGAAGAGCGGTTTGTTGCGTGGCACAGACACTATGTCAACGCCATCGGTTTTTTTGTCATCCCCATGATGCTGCTTCAGCTGGGAAGCACCGGCTTTGAGTGCTATCTGACGCGGTCGTTGCCGGATCTGCTTGCCCTCATGATGCTCGCCGGCGCCTGGATGGTCACCTTCACTCTGTCCGCACCGTGCCACAAAAAGCTGCAGAAAGTCGGACAAGATGAACATCTGATTACTTACCTGATCAGAACGAATTGGCTGCGGACCATTTTCTGGAGCCTCAGCTGGCTGATCGGAATAATCTGGACCGGGAACTAATCCAGCTCCTCGAGATACTCGATTTCCGTATTATCGAAACTGATCCGCCCCAGCCGCAGTCGGATACGCTCATCGCAGGGCGATGGAATCAAAAGGGAATCCAGCAACAGCCGGCCTTCATAATCCTCATCCCGGCCATTCAGCCGTAAACGTACACGCCGATTCAGCACCACGCCGAAGCGTCGTTCGAGCTGCTGCATCGCCTGTCGCTGTTCGGAATGAAACTGAAACCAGCCTTCCTCTCCAAGGTCCCGCGGGAATTCAAGCAGGTCATCCGCGGAAAAATTAAAATCAAGCTGGTTCTGGGGGTCAATCATGGTGCGAACGATAAACAAAAAATCCACGCTTTGAAAATTGGCTTTCCATTTTTTCCACCTTCTGAGAAAAAAGAGCCCTTAACATGGGGAATTGCATGAAAAAAATGATACCTGCCGGACTGCTCATTCTCGCCGTTTTGTCCGTCGGCTGTGTACGCCGCACCATCACGGAAGAGCCGACCTTCGTCAATCCGGCCACCAAAGAACGATATTCCGGCGACCACACGAAAATCGTGGATCAAAAGACCGTATGGTTCTGGCAGAAGGAATTCCGGAATCCCTGATTTCAACGGAATCTCTTTTGCGCGAGGCCGGGGTCTGCGTCGGCGGCCTGTTCCCGGCCATAAAAAGAATGAAAGTTGCGGGCCTTCATTCAGGCTGGCTCTCCTTATAGTCGAGCGATTCTTCCAGCATTACTTCTTTTGCAGGGAGAGTCGCTTGCGCTGTATAGAAAAGAACACATATGAAGAAGACCTACCTCGCACTGGCCGAGGCAAGAACCTCACCGCTTGTTTTTACGGGGGAGGCGGTTGATCAGCCCAACAAGCTTGGCTATGGAACGCATTCCGGACGCCTCCAGACCCTCAGCATGTATCGAGATTATGAAAACGGGAACAACAACCAATCCTCAACGCCCGGCGTCAAACTCGACTATGTCTCCCCGAAAAAATAGGGGTGGACAATCGGCCTTTCATATGTCGGCGCAGCAGCTCTTGACTCCATAGACTATGGCACCGGTGCAACGCCGAAACCCTGTATGCCAAGGCCGTTACCAAACAGCAGACCGGAACCGTGCTCTACGGCCTCTATAACTACACCCTGCTCGATGAAAGCAAGAGCAACATGACAGGCGCAGGAGCTTAACATCGTTATCAAGCAGCCCGTGCCGAAGATGGACAACCTGATGATCTGCTTCAAGGGCGGCAATTGGAACACGCGACGGCATTAAAGGAACCGACGATCCCACCGTCACCGACGCACACCTGTTTGTTACCTACACCTTCTAACCCGGGCAGACGGGCACAAAAAAAACCGCATTCGGATGAGTGCGGTTTTTTGGGGGCTGTCGTCTATCGGATCATCAGCGACGGTTCAGGCTCATGAGAATCCTCAGCACATACCAGAACAGCAGCGCAATGGAGGCAAACAGCTGAAGCGATGCGGCCACATGCTGATCCGAACGGTAATGATGCAGAATGTTGGAGGTGTCATAAAGAATCGCTCCGCTGGCCAAAGCCACCATTGCAAACGAAAAGACGAGCCCCAGATTAAAACCGAACAACACGGCGCAGACAATCAGACCCATTGCCACCATAAATCCGATGCTGAGAATTCCTCGCAGGAAGGAAAAATCTTTCCGCGTCGTGAACACCGTCAGCGTCAATCCGGCGAAAATGCATAGTGTAAGAATGCCGGCCGTAGGAATCACCTCCGGCGAACTGTAGTATGCCGCAATAAAGAGCAGCGGCGCAAAGATCAAGGACTCCGCAATCACATAAAGGGTCAGACCAACATACTGCATCGACGGCGATGCAGTACTGGAGGCCAGTCCGCTGGCCAAGCGTCCGAGAACAATAAAGCCGCCGAGAATCATCAGCCATCCGAAGCGCATCTGCATCACATTCAGCAGCATTTCCGCAATCGGCGAATGAATCATGTAGGCTTCCAGCCCGACAAACGTCAAAAGAGCTACGGCCAGATGGGCATAGGTGCGGCGTATAAAGGTCGCACGTTCCGAAGGGGCGGATTGAGAAACCGTCAGCTGCTGGGCATATTCATTCATTACAATCTCCTGATTTTGGTGAACAAGAATTTAGCAGACCCGATTTGCTCAGGGAAATACAATCCCGAATTTTTCATTTACATGGACTTTGCGAAAATACCGGCTATGTTGACCCGAGATCTGAAACAAATAATAGAGGTCTCATATGTCGTTCTGCGATTCACTTTTAAATCGTCTGTATACATTGCCGACCCACCACTTCGGAGCGATGATCCGGCCGGTTCATCGACTCTTCTCCCTCGCGCCCTACTCGCCGGCCGCCCAATTTCTTTCAGATGACGATCCGGTCGGCCTTGAAATCCGGCCATCGCTGGTTCCGAATGCGGGGCTCGGCTTATTCACAACCCGGCCCTTTCGACAGGGCGAAAGCATCTGCGAATACAAAGGAACGCAGCTCGGTCTTTTTCAACTGCTGCGCACCCGGGATTGGAGCTACATCTATACGGGAGAAGACGCATGGATCGATGCCGGTCCGCACGAAAACGTGCGCGCGCGCTATATTAATGACAACTTTGATCAATCAAAAATAAACTGTGCTTACCACGATGAGGCAGGAAAGGTCTGGGTACGGGCGCTTCGGGACATTGCAGCAGATGAAGAACTGTATGCCGCCTACGGCGACCACTACTGGGCAGTTGTGAAATGACTCCAGTGCCCCGCACTCCGAAGTTTTCTTCATCTGCAAAAAATGTTTTCCTGACATCAGAAATACTGAATTGATGAAAATCCTGCATTTAATCCTATTGCTGACTGCGATCATCCTGACGGGGTGCAGCACCGTAAAGCGGCTTCCTGCACCGGACGACCTCTGCGCGCTGGGCGACATTCCCGGCATGCCCGGTGTCCGTTTCTGGGGCGATGAACCGCCCCCGAATAATTCGAAGCGGATGGCCATCATTCGAAGCCAGATCATGGGTGATACGACCTACAATCCGGACGCACCGATCTATGCTCTGGCCATCTCCGGCGGCGGTCAGCATGGCGCATTCGGCGCCGGGTTGTTGGCCGGATGGACCGCATCGGGCAGCCGGCCGGAGTTTCGCATGGTGACCGGCATCAGTACCGGCGCCCTGATCGCCCCCTTTGCCTTTCTCGGTCCGGAATATGATGCCGCCATCAGCGACATGTATACCCGCTTCTCCACCAAGGATATCCTGAAACAACGACTTGTCGGAGGACTGATTGCCGGCGATTCCGTGACGGATAACACGCCGCTGCGGGACATCCTGAAGGCCTACTTCACGCCCCGCGAAATGCAGCGGCTGGCAGAGGAACATGCCCGCGGTCGGCGGCTGTTTGTTGGAACCACGCATCTGGATGTCCAGCGCCCCGTGATCTGGGATATCGGAACCATCGCCTCCAGCGGCGCTCCAGACGCCTATGAACTGATTATCGATGTCCTGCTTGCATCCACCGCGATTCCAGGGGCATTCCCTCCGGTCTATTTCAAGGTCGAGCACAACGGAATCGAATACGACGAGCTGCACGTTGACGGCGGAGTAACCACGCAGGTATTCATCGGCCCCATGTCGCTCAACATAGAGGATGCCCTGAAAGAGTCCGGCCAGCAGGGACAGGCCCATGTTTACATCATCATGAACAGCCGCATCACGCCCGATGCCGCCCACATCAAACCGAAAACCGTCCCGATTCTCACACAGTCGCTACTGACTCTGCTTCGGGCTCAGGGGCTTGGCGATATGTACCGCATCTATCAGGATGCCCGGCTCAATCACATGCTCTACCGCGCCGCCTACATTCCGGAAGATTTTCCCAACGAACCGAAGGAGCTCTTTGATGCGGAATACATGAGCAAGCTTTTCACTCTTGCCTACAACCGGGCCAGAGCCGGTTATCCGTGGGAGACCGACCCGCCGAAAATCCGGTTTCAACCCTTGAGCGAATAGAAACGCGCCGCATTCTGAAAGGTAAGCCGAGCCAGCTCGGTCTCACTGATTCCCCGCAGTTCCGCCGCTTTTTCCAGAACCAGCCGAACATTGGCCGGCTCGTTCAGATCACCGATCGCCGTAGACGGCATCAGGTCCGGCGCATCGGTTTCAATCAGGATTCGGTCTTCCGGTACCGCACGGATCGCCCGTCCCGCTTTCCGATTGTTCGGGCGTGTAATAGATCCGGAAAATGAAATATAGGCGCCGCGCCGGACCAGTTCCTGCGCCACCTCCGAAGAACCGCCAAAGCAATGAATCAACATGCCGCGCGGCAGCGGCCCGACGAAGTCCAGCAACTTAATCAGCACACCCCAGGCATTACGGCAATGAATCGTAACAGGCCGCTTCAGCCGCCGCGCAAGATTCAGCTGTCCGATGAAAACACGATCCTGATCCTCCGCATCATAGCCCATCACTTTATGGTCAATACCAATCTCTCCCACGCCGGCCGTGGGATACCTGTGAAGCCATCCCTCCAGTTCCAGCAGCCACCCCTCGGACCGATCCGCAATAAACCATGGATGAAGGCCGAACGATGGATAGATGCCGTCGTAGGATTCCGCAATTTCCGCCACCCGCGGCCAGTCGGCCTCGCAGCAGCCCTTCACGCCCATCCGGACCACACCGGCCATCCGCGCGCGATCCATCACCGCATTGAACTGCGGGAACAGGCGCATGTCCTGAATATGGTTGTGGCAATCGAACAAATTCATTGGGTGCTCCGCAAAAGATTACACTGCCACAAAAGCAGAAAATCGATTCCGAACTCCAGCCTCTTCTCCATCCGAATTGATCCGCACTTTTTTGCTCTGCGAAACGCCAGAGATTGTATATGCTTTAAACCATGAAAAAAGTGTTTCTTTCCCTGGCTCTCCTGCTGTGTGTCTCCGCATTCGGCCGCTCATGGACCGATAGCAAAGGCCGTTCGGTCGAGGCGGATGTGGTAAAGGTCTATCCGGACCGGACCGTCGAACTTAAATCCGGTGCCCGGAAATTCCGCCTTCCGTTCAGTGCCTTCTCCCGAAAAGACATCGACTATCTGGAATCCCTGCTGGCCAAGCCGGCGGACCTGCATTCGGTCCCCTGGGAAAAAATGAACGAACTCTTCGGACTGCCGCTCTGGTCCGACAGCAACCTCTGGGACGATCCATGTTCCGCGGTCGGCGAACGCACGCAGCTGCAGCAGGAATCCAAAACCGCCTATCTTGAAAACTATCGTTCGTATCCGCTGGGCATGAAACGGCTCTTTGGAGAGCCCGTCTTTGCTGTTGCTCTGTATGGAAACAACACCGAAACCGAAAGCCTATCGATGGTCTTCCTGAATCTCGGTGACCTGCCGCAATCCACGGCCCCGAATGAAATTGAAGAGCAGATCAACGACGCCGGCGAACGGATTCTTGCTTCCATCCAGTCGTTGCTCGGAGAGCCGGAGAAAGATTCCCTCGGCAAGGACTCGTTGCGGGAAAAGGTATGGCGGTGGGACTGGAACGGCCACGCCATCATGCTCTCCCAGCAGGAAGGAAAATATGTTGCCGTACGCATCATGCCGGTTGAACGGGCCGATCAGGGAGGCAAAGTCCGCAAAATCAGCGATGACGTTCTCAAGGAGCGACTGACCGCCTGCGTGGAACGGCGCGATAACGGCGATGTGATAATCCGGAACATTCCCATGATCAACCAAGGCCCGAAAGGGTACTGCGTACCCGCCACATGGGAGCGCTACCTGCGTTACGTGGATATTCCCATCGACATGTACCTGCTCGCACTTGCCGCCGGCACCGGCCCCGGCGGAGGAACCAACACGGCCGACATGAACGAGGCCACCGAAAACATAATCAGCTCCAATGGCCGCAAACTTGCCCGGTGCGGATCCTCCCCGGATGTGAACACGGTCTCCAAACAGATCGACAAAGGCCTGCCGATCCTTTGGACCCTGCTCTCCACCCCCTCCTTTCAGCGCACCGCATCTGAAAACACCCTGCGCCGTAACGGAGAGACCGTCGTATCACGACCCGCCAACCAGGATGAAGACTCCTCCTCCGGCTACCACATGTGCCTCATCATCGGCTACAACCGGAAGACCGGCGAGATTGCCATCTCCGATAGCTGGGGCCCCCATTTTTCCGAACGCTGGGTTCCGCAGCCCCAGATGCAGAACGCCTCAGAAGGCGAAATGAATATTATCAAATGGTGACGCCGGCTCTGCTGATCAGACGATGGGCACATATCCGAAGATCTTCATACTGCCGATCGGTGAAATCCAAAAAACGCCCTCGACGGCCGCTATATCTGGCTGCCCATCGAATTCTGCCCGGATAAAACCGTCCGAATTGCCTGAAAGAACGAATGGACGCTTGATGTATTTGAACAGGAGTATCCCATGAAAATAACAGGTCTGTTGCTGGCCCTATCGATCAGCGCACTGAATACCTTTGCCGGAGAATTTATTCATCCCGGCGGACTGCATACGCAGGCCGATCTCAACCGGATGAAAACCAAGGTGGCCGCCAGCGAACATCCATGGATCGACGGATGGAACCTGCTGATTCAGGACCGCAAGGCGCAGAGCGACTATAAAGCCGCGCCGCACCGCCACATGGCCAGCCGCCAGCGCGCGCAGGACGATGCCAATGCCGCCTACCTCAACACCCTGCGATGGATTATTTCCGGCGACACCGCCCACGCTGATTGCGCCGCACGCATTCTCAACGATTGGGCAACGACGGTATCGGAGGTTCCGCACGGCAACGACCAGCCCGGACTCAGCGGCATTCCGATCGGCACCTTCGCCATCGCCGCCGAGCTCCTGCGCTCCTATTCCGGATGGAACGCGCCGGATCAGGCCGCTTTCAAATCCATGCTGCTCGAATATATGTATCCGGTCTGCCACGACTTTCTGGAAAACCATAACGGCACGCCCGACGCCCACTACTGGGCCAACTGGGACACCTGCAACATGCGCGCCATCATGGCCATCGGCGTCTTCTGCGATGACCAAGAAAAATTTGACGAAGCGGTCGAATATTTCAAGCATGGCCGCGGCATGGGCAGCATCGAAAACGCCGTTCCCTTCCTCTATCCCGACGGCCTTGGTCAGTGGCAGGAGAGCGGACGCGATCAGGCGCATGTCATGGGCGGACAGGGCCTGCTCGCCGAAATGTGCCAGATTGCCTGGAATCAGGGACTCGACCTGTTCAGCTATGCCGACAACCGCCTGCTGGCCGGTGCTGAATACACCGCAAAGTATAATCTCTGGCAGGATGTTCCCTACACCTACTACAACAATTCCCACGAAGCGCGGCAGTGCTACATTTCCGAAAACTATCACGGCCGCCTTGATGCCTCGCACTTTGAATTGCTCTACAACCACTATGTCGTGCTGAAAGGGATGAACGCGCCCTTCGTTCAGCGCTTCGCCGAGCTGCGCCGGCCTGAGCCGGGCGAGATTGATGTGCTCGGTTACGGATCGCTCGTCTACACGCTCGACGCTGCAAAATCGCCGCTGATGCCCGAACCGCCGAAAACTCCGATCGACGTCGTTGCAGAAGCAGGAATGGAACGCATTGAACTGGAATGGGCGCCGGCCGCAGCTTGTAACGCGCATGGCTACGAGGTTTCCCGCGCAACCTCAGAACGGGGCCCCTACGCTTCGATCTATTCCACCACCCGCTGGACGACGCCGAAATATACCGACACCGATGTCGAAGCCGGTAAAACCTACTTCTACCAAATTACCGCGCTCAACCATGCCGGCAAAAGTGCGCCGTCCGAAACCGTCACGGCCACACCGTCCGCCGGTGGTCGCCTTCCGACACAATGGAAAGCGAAAAACATCGGCGATGCCGACGCGGAAGGGAAAGACAGTTATTCCGAAGCCGCCGGCCACACGTTCCGGATCGCCGTCAGCGGCCGAGATGTCGGAGGGAAAGAAGACCGCTGCCATTTTGTCTACACGCCGGCGGAAGGCGACTTTACCCTCACCGCCCGCCTCATCGAACGCACCGGCCGCCTGTTTAAAACCGGCCTGATGATGCGCGAGGGTAAAGGCGCGGATGAACCGGCCGCCGCCGTCACGCTCGGCGAAATCGGCAATCGCCAATGCCGCTTTTTCTACCGCACTGTAGAAGGAGCAAATATGCAGAACCAGCGAGGCAACGACTATACCTGGATTCCGGTCTGGCTCCGCATTCAACGCGTCGGAAACACCTTTACCGCCTCGCAATCCTCCGATGGAATCCACTGGTTCGAGGTCGGCAGCAGCACGATCGAAATGTCCGGCAAATATCTCGTCGGCCTCGTCGCCGCCGAAGGAAAAAACGAAAACGAAGAGCCGGCCTTCGTCACCTTCGATCATGTGACGCTGGAATAGAGAACCGCCTCCGCGTTGCTGCGACGGAACTACATAGATGCGCTTACCCTTTGCAGTTATCTCGGAGCGCAGCGGAGAGAATCCAGGTCGGAAATCAGCGAACCAAAATAACGCGCTGGTCCGTCTCCGGATTCAATAGTTCGCCCTTGTAACGAATCACCGGCACAGCCCCGCTCTTTGATTCAATCCGCGCGCTTTTGAGTTCGCCGTTTTCCCAGTCGATAGACACCTCGAAACCGCCGCGGGCACGCAGGCCTGTCACGGAACCCTTTGACCATTCCGACGGCAGCGCCGGAAGCAGTTCGATCTCGCCGGAATGACTTTGCAACAGCATCTGCATGATGCCGTTGGCGCCGCCAAAGTTGCCGTCAATCTGGAATGGCGGATGGGCGTCAAACAGATTCGGATAGGTTCGCTCCGGACTGAACAGATGCTTGATAATATTGAGCGTGCGATCGCCTTCGCAAAGCCGCGCCCAACAGTTGATCCGCCATGCAATCGCCCAGCCGGTTGAAATATCGCCGCGCGTGTTAAGCGTCACCTTCGTGGCCTCGGCCAGTTCCGGCGTGGTGCGCACGGTAATTTGATCGCTCGGGAACAATCCATAGAGATGCGAGATATGCCGGTGCTTCTGTTCCGGCGCTTCGACATCCCAGTCTTCCAGCCATTCCTGCAGTTGGCCGGCCTTACCGATCTGATTCGGCGCAAGGCGAGCACGCTTCGCTTCCAGTTTCTTTCTGAACGCTTCATCTGTTCCCAGAATTTCCGACGCCTGCATGCACTGGGTAAACAGATCACGCAAAATCTGATTATCCATCGTCGGACCGGCGCAGACCGCCGCTCCGAAAGGGTGTGCATTTTCCGGAGAGAGCGAAGGATTAGTCACCAGATATCCGCTCTTAGGATCTTCGATAAGCGTATCAACAAAGAAAAGCGCCGCGCCTTTCATGACTGGATAGACCCGTTTCAGAAATGCCTTATCGCCGTTAAACGCATAATGCTCCCACAGGTGCGTACAGAGCCAGGCGCCGCCCATCGGCCACAAGCCCCAGCGCGCGCCGTCGATCGGAGCACTCACACGCCACAGATCGGTATTATGATGCGCCACCCAGCCGCGCGCGCCGTACATTTCCTGCGCCGTTTTTGCGCCGGACACACTAAGATCCTCCAGCATGCAGACCAGCGGCTCGACGCATTCGGAAAGATTGCCCGGCTCCGCCGGCCAATAGTTCATCTCCGTGTTGATATTGATCGTATACTTGCTGCCCCACGGCGGATCCATACTGTCGTTCCAAAGTCCCTGCAGGTTGGCCGGCTGCGTTCCCGGCCGTGAACTGGAAATCAGTAGATAACGGCCATACTGATAGTAGAGCGCCGCAAACTGCGGATCGTCCGCATCGGGAAAGCGTTTGAGGCGTTCATCCGTCGGAAGCTGCGCCGCTGCTGCGCCGCCCAGATCAAGCGACACGCGCCGGAACAACCGCTGATGCTCCGCCACATGATCCGCGAGCAACTGCTCAAAACGCTTTCCTTTAACCGCAGCGATCTGCTTTTTCGTAATTGCTTCCGGATCGCCGGAAATATCATCGTAGTGTTTGTAGCTCGTCGCCGCCGCAATGAGGATCACCGCTGAATCGGCGTTCTCCACCCGCACGCCATCGTTCTCCTTAATCTTCCTGCCGCCGATGACATGCACTTCGCCCCGGACCTGAAACCTTAACTTTGCGTCAATGCCCTGAGCGGATCCGTTGACACCGGTCATGACCAATCCATCCACCGTCACGTTCTGCGGCGAAGACAGCGCGGCTTTAAAACTGATCTTTCCCGGCTGATCGGCGGTCAGCCGCATCACGATCACCTGATCGACGGGAGAGGAAAACACTTCGCGGGTATAGCACACATCGCCCATCGTATAGCTGGTTGTGGCAACGGCGGTGTCGAGATTGAGATCGCGGCGATAATCCGTCACCGAATCCCTCTGCGGAAAATCAAGAATCAGGTCGCCAGCGGTCTGATACGGCATCTGCTTAATGGGCCGCGCCATCACCTTCTGATCAGCCAGCTTTGCGGCTTCGGCATACTGGCCGTCAAAGATCAGTTGCTGCACTTCGGGAAGAAACGGTTTGGCATCGGGACTGATCGGATCATACGGCCCGCCGGCATAGAGCGTATCTTCATTCAGCTGCAGGCGTTCCTGTTTAATACCACCGAACACCATCGCACCCAACCGCCCGTTACCCACCGGCAGCGCCTCGGTCCATTTAACAGCCGGCTGGCGATACCACAGGCTCAGGCTCTCCTCCGGCGCCGGCGCATCAGCGCACGCTGCAAAAGCAGACACCCAAACAACACTTACCATTCCCAGATATTTCTTCATGCTTAATCCGAACATTTTTTGATCCACAGATTACGTAGATTTTCTACAGATCAAATTCTGATTATCTGTGCAATCTGCGGATTCATTCATTATCCGTACACCGGTCCGTAGGTTTCGCAGGCACGGAAGTCGGCGCCCTCAAGGCTGTCGGTTCCGAAGGCATTCCATGCAGACGGACGATATACATCCGCGTCATCGACATTGTGCATAAATACCGGAATGCGCAGCATTGCGGCCAGCGAAATCAGGTCGGCGCCGATGTGCCCATAGCTGAACGCTCCGTGGTTGGCGCCCCATTTCGCCATCACGGTGTAGGTATCCGCAAACGCTCCTTTACCGGTCAGGCGCGGGGCAAACCAGGTGGTCGGCCAGGTGGAGTTGGTGCGATCATCCAGCGTCTTATGCACTTCCGCCGGCAGTTCAACCGTCCAGCCTTCCGCAATCTGCAGCACCGGCCCAAGGCCCTTTACAATGTTCACGCGGCTCATCGTGATCGGCATGCCGGCGCGGGTCACAAACTTGGAAGACCAACCGCCGCCGGGGAAATATTCGGTCACCGAAGGATGCCACGTCGTGGCGTCCATGCACGCCTTCACTTCAGCATCTGTAATATCCCAGAACGGCTTCATCGCCGGGGCACTGTCGATTGTCTGCCGGCCGCAGCCATCGAGCGCCGCCGAACCGGAATTGATCAGATGAATCAAGCCGTCCTTTGCGGCTCCATCGAGTTCATAACCGGTGACGCGCTTTACGGCATCCGGACTCCAATAGGTACGGACATCAGCAAACACCTGCGCCGTGTTGGTGAGAAGATAGCCGAACAGCATCGGCACACCGTTGAGCGCATCGTTTTCCGTCGCCACCAGACGCGGCATACGCACGCCGTTCCAGTCAAACGAACTGTTGGAGATGGCTTCCATAAAATCACCGTTGACATATGTATCGGTCCAGTGGCGCTGTCCCTGAAAACCGGAGAGGATCGCGTTATGCCCGCGCGCCTCTTCCTGGTGGCCCATCGCATCAAGCTTATCGTTGCCGTACATCAAGTCGCGCGCGATCAGCGCCATCTTGACCGACATTTCCCACTCTTCCTCCAGATGATCCCGCGAACGGGTCGTCTCCGGCGAGTTAGGATCGGCACCTTCAACGCAGTTTTCTTTCACCCATTTAAGCGCCGTTTCCCATTCGGCGGCGTCATAAATCTCGTCGCGGATACGGCGGTGCATTTCCGACAGGTCGATCGCCTCCACGCGCATACCGAGATAATCTTCGAAGAAAGCCTGATCGATAATTGAGCCGCCAATGCCCATCGAGCAACCGCCCATGGAGAGATAGGATTTGCCCTTCATCATTGCCACTGCCAATCCGGCTTTGGCAAAACGCAGCAGCTTTTCGCACACATCCGCCGGAATTGAGGTATCGCCCGCATCCTGCACATCGCGGCCATAGATGCCGAACGCCGGAAGCCCCTTCTGCGCGTGGGCGGCCAGCACCGCCGCAAGATACACCGCGCCGGGACGTTCGGTTCCGTTAAAGCCCCAAACCGCTTTCGGACGAAGCGGATCCATATCCATCGTTTCAGAGCCGTAGCACCAGCACGGCGTAACCGTCAGCGACACACCAACGTTTTCCGTATCAAACTTTTCGGCGCACGCCGCGGCTTCGGCTACGCCGCCGATGCACGTATCGGCAATCACGCATTCCACCGGATCTCCGTTCGGATATTTCAGCGACGACGAAATCAGCTCCGCCGCGCTGCTGGCCATATTCATGACCTGATCTTCCAGCGATTCACGTACGCCGCCGTAACGACCGTCAATCGCGGGACGAATACCGATCTTCGGCAGTTTGGTGATCCACGTTTTGTTCATCCGTTAATCTCCGTCAGCTTAATTTTAAAAACGGCAGCCGCTGCGGCTTCGCTGTCTGGTTTAGAAGGAATGGTTTCGATCACGAGCGCATCCGCCGCATTCTGCGTCCAGCGCATGCGTTCTTTTGACCCAAGCAGTTCGACTTTCTCCACGGCCTTTTCCGGACTGCTCACCGTGTGAAACACCACAGGCTTCGCCGGCCAGCCCATAACGATCGCATAGAGTGTCTTTCCATCTTTACTCGCGGTGTAGCGGATATCTTCGGCAGTAAAAGGTTTCCCTTTACCTTCGTTAAAACCCTGCGCACTGAGCGCGGCACCTTCACTTGCCGGGCCTTCACCAAACACCTTCCATGGCCGCGTGGCATAGATGCATTCGCTGTTCACATCCATCCATTCGGTAATCCCGTTAAGCACGGCCTCTTCCTTTTCGTCGATGGAGCCGTCGCCGCGCACGGGAATATTCAGCAGAAGGTTGCCGTTTTTGCTGACAATATCCGCGAGCATATGAATAACCGTGCGAGCGCTCTTGTAGCCGCCGCGCTCATACAAGCCTCGATCATAGTGCCAGCCGCCGATGCAGGTGCAGGTCTGCCACGCGGGATAGACAATCTCCGCCGGCACGCCGCGTTCGACATCCCAGGTCAGCGCCTTCTTCTGTTCCTCATTCAGGATTTTTCCGAAGAGAACGCCATTGCTCGCACCGTCGGTCTTCTTAAGATTGGAATTATAAAAATGCGCAGCCAGTTTCAGGCCGGCGTCGGATACCGGCCAGAGCGGCAGCGCCGTATCATCAAAATAGATCAGTTCCGGCTGACAGCTGTTAATGAGGTCCATGGTGCGGTTATAAAATTTCTGGCAATAGGCCTGATCCGGCTGCGTCACGCCGTTGCCCCAGTTCCAGCGTGCGTGGATAGAACCCCCGTTCTGATAATCTGAACTCGGCGTATGACGCTGCTCATAGAGATCCTGCGGATCAAGATCTTCCCACCATGTGCCGGCACCATCGGCCTTCGTCAGCTTTCCGTCAAAATCCTGAGCCGGCTCATACCAGCTCCAGGCATGGGCCGCGTGAACACTGACACCGAACGGAAGATCATTATCGCGTGCCGCCGCCGCCCAGCCGGCAATAATGTTTTTCTTCGGTCCTACCGCAGCGGAATTCCACGGCTGATATTTTGAAGCCCACATGTCCAGATTGTCATGATGATTGGCCATCGCAAAAAAGTAACGGGCGCCGGCACGCTTATAGAGGTTCACCAACCGTGCCGGATCCCATTGGTCCGCCTTCCATTCGTGGATAACATCCTTGAACCCGAACTGCGCCGGATCACCGTAATGCTCCAGATGAAATTTATGTTTCCAGTCGCCTTTCAGATACATCTGGCGTGCATACCAGTCGCCCGCCTCCGGCTGACACTGCGGACCCCAGTGCGCCCAGATCCCGAACTTGGCATCGCGAAACCATTCGGGCGTTTCATACTGCTGCAGCGATTCCCATACCGGCTCAAATTTTCCCTCAACCACAGGCTCCAGCTGCGTGTTTACAAGTACCGAAGGCGTCGCATCGATCGGAATACTTTCGGCATGAACCGACACCGCGAACGGTGCCGTAAAAAGTATCAGCAGTGTTATGATTTTTGTTCGTGAATCAGTCATATTCGCAGGCTCCGTCTACATTTCCAGATTGCTGAACACACGGCGTAACGCCTTTCTTCAGAATAATATTTCCATACTTAGCAGTCGTACCGGTAAGCACACAGGCGAATGCGCTGGAGGCACGTTGATAAAACTCAAAACGTTCAATCCGTTTGATGGCGGGCACCTCGATCAGATGCCGGTTTATCGCTCCCACATAATCCCCTTCAACACATGGATCCAGTTGGTCGCCCTCCACCGCATCCATCATGATCAGCGGATCGGCATAGCTATCGAGTTCGAACAGGGGAATGATGCCTTCGAGCAGATCAGGAATCTGCAGGCCATCGCCGCGCAGTACATTTTTCGGACAGCAGGTGTGCCCCGGAAAATGCGCGTCAGCTAATACAATTTCATCGCCGTGCCCCATCTCGGCAAGGATCTTCAACAGATCTGGGCTGATAATCGGGTCGATTCCTTTAAGCATGGAGTTCTCCTTGTTTTAGATGATGGCCGGCTCCTGACGGCGACACCCTGCATGATGTATATTGTGGGTTCGCCATCCATAAAGTGCGATGACCATGAAGCAGATGAGCGGAAGAATGAATGATATCCGCGTGGCAGAAAGGCCAAAAAAGCCAGTTCCATCCATGATCATCCCCTGAAGCGGGGGCATGACAGAACCGCCGCCAATAGCCATGATCAGACCGGCGGCTCCAAGTTTTGCATCGTCGCCCAGACCTTCAAGAGCAATGCCGTAGATCGTTGGAAACATCAGCGACATGCAGGCGGAAACTCCAACCAGACAATAGAGTCCCGGCATCCCATTGATCGTCATGCTGCCAAGCACCAGAGTTCCGCCCGCAACCGCCAGCGAACCCAACAGCCCCCCCGGACTGAAAAAGCGCAAAAGAAAGGTGCAGACAAAACGGCTGCTCACGAAAATAATCATTGCAACCATGTTATATCCCTGAGCATCCGCCTTGTTCATACCCAGTTCGTTTCCCGCATATTGAATGATGAAGGTCCAGCACATGATCTGGGCACCGACATAAAACGCCTGCGCCACCACCCCTTCAATATATTTGGCGTTGGTAAAGAGTCGCTTAAGCGTTCCTTTGACATCGAGTTCGTTGTGATCTTCGCCTTTCGTCTTCGGCAGCCTGACGACAGTAAATATGATCAAGGCCGCCAGTACGACAATACCAAGCGCGACATAGGGTCCGATGATGACATTCAGGTCATGCTGCTGCATGGCGGCAAATGCCTGAGAATCGGAAAATTGCAGAACCTGCCGGGCTTCCTCCGTCGCCGGATCGAGCCTGGAGAGAATCAGGTTTTTCGCGGTCAACATTCCCATCAAAGAGCCGATGGGATTAAAGGACTGCGCAAAGTTCAGACGCCGCGTTGAGGTCTCATTGTCACCCATGGAAAGAATATAAGGATTCGCACTCGTTTCCAGAAACGACAAACCACAGGTCATCACCAAATAGGAAAGGAGAAATGCATTGAACGACATCATCTTTCCGGACGGAACAAACATCAGGCAACCGAGGGCATATAATGTAAGCCCAAGCAGAATACCTTTCTTGTATGTGTATCGCTTAATGAACAATGCCGCCGGAAAAGCCATCAGGCAATAGCCCCCGTAGAAGGCGGCCTGAATCTTAGCGCTCTCATAGTTGCTGATCAGCAGGATGTTCTTAAACGCCGCCACCATCGGGTTGGTGATATCGTTGGCGAACCCCCATAACGAAAACAGAAAAGTCACCATTATAAACGATAACAGGAAGCTGGCAGGAATCACCGAAATCTTCTTATCAGACATTCTCATTGCACTCTCCTTCGCATGCCCCTCTGATCATTAGCCGTCAGATCGGCAATTCCTCATCAAAACAGACGGCGACCTTTCCGCAGTTTCCGCTGTTCATCAGCGCATATGCCGCCGGTGCCTGAGCCAATGGGAAGCGGTGGGTGATCAGATCCGCAGGGTGAATATTCCAGCGCACCAGCCGTTCAATCAGTTCCTCCATGCGCCACATGTTGGTCACCCACGACCCGAACATGGTTTTCTGATCGTGAATCATATCGCGGCTCGGCGCAAAGTCGGGACTCATCAGCCCGCCTTCACCGATCAGCACAATACTTCCCCACTTGCGGGTCGCCTGCACTGCAGTAAGCCGGGCGACCGCGTTGGCCGAACACTCAACCGCTTTTTCACAACCCATGCCTCCGGTCAGCGATCGTACCGCGGCCACGTTATCCGGGCCAGCCTTCAGTACCGTATCAAACAAACGGATTCCGCTTCCTTTTCGGAGCTCAAGACTCCGCGCAATCCCGATGCGCTCATCGTTGGCTTCAATTCCGATTATGTTCTGCGCACCCATCGCACGGCAAAGCATGGCGGCGGCCAGACCGACCGGGCCCAGTCCGGTAATCAGCACCGCGTCATTGCCGGATATCCCGATTTTTTCCAGACCTTCATAAACCGTGCCGAAACCGCAGGCCACCTGGGCACCGTCCGCATAGGAGAGTTCTTCCGGCAGCATCACAAGGTCTTTTTCCTCGGCCACGATGTAGGGCGCCATGCCGCCGTCACGCTGCCAGCCATAGGCCTTACGATATGCTTCGCTTGTACAGGAAATCATATAGCCGCGCCGGCAGTCATTACACAGACCGCAACCGGAAATATGATAGATCACGACGCGATCGCCTTCTTTAAAACGACGCGTGCCCGGCCCGCATTGAACAATCTGGCCGCTGGGCTCGTGGCCGGCAATCATGAACGGTTGATAACCCTCCGGTCCTTTGCCCAGATGCTCATTATAGATGCAGCGAATATCCGATCCGCAAATGGTCGATGCCTTGGTTTTTACGAGCACCTC
Organism: Pontiellaceae bacterium; assembly: GCA_016937945.1. Taxonomy (GTDB): domain Bacteria; phylum Verrucomicrobiota; class Kiritimatiellia; order Kiritimatiellales; family Pontiellaceae; genus Pontiella. The sequence continues at coordinate 26,894 of JAFGVP010000130.1, forward strand.
GCCGTGCTTCAGCTCCGGAATTTCATATTCCTTAAACTCAACCGTACTGTTCCCCGGGAGATAGGCTCCCGTCATCGTCTTCGGAATTTCAAACATCTTAATCCTCTCCTGTTCGATTCAAATTCTGAACAGAATGATTAGGGCAGAATAATTTCAGATAATCAGAACCATCATTCTGTCCTAATTATTCGGTCTATTCCCCCGCAATCGTGCCGTCGAGATCCCAGAGATCCTCCCAGCCGCGGCTTCCTTCCCATGTAAAAACCTGCCCTTTGATCAGCCGGCAGTTACGGTCTATTCCGGCAATCGCCGCCATCTCTTCATCCGTCAGATCCGCCATCAGGGCACTCTTAAGGTTGGCCTTGTATTTTTCCGGCTTTGTCGAAAACGGAATCACAACAAGTCCGCGCTGTAGTGCCCACTTGATGCAGATAATGGCCGGATGAACACCATGCACCGTGGCAATTTCAACCACGACCGGATCCTCGATATCAACCGTGTCGCTTTTTGTCCGGTCACGCTGCGGCCGCCCCGGTGACCCGATCGGACAGTACCCGATGGGCTGGATATCGTGTGCCTTCAGGTAGTCAAACAGCTCCGGCTGCTGGAAGTGCGGATGACACTCCATTTCATTGACGACCGGATAAATCCGGCAGTCGCGCAGCAGCAGTTCCATTTTAGGTATCGTCATGTTGGACGTGCCAATGCTCTTCACCAGTCCCATATCGACGAGCTGCTCCATCTGCGCCCAGGTCCTCATATAGTTTTCGTGGATATACGGTTTTGCGTCGCCACTGCGCGATTCCACCGTACATCCCGGCGGATGAAAATTCGGAAAGGGCCAGTGGACCAGATAGAGGTCGAGATATTTCAGACCGAGATCGGACAGCGACTGCCGGCAGGAACGGATGACATCCCCTTCTCCATGCATGTCGTTCCATACCTTCGAGGTGATGAACAAATCATCCCGCGGTACGCCGCCGTCCATAATCACTCGAAGTGATTTCCCGATCTCCTTCTCGTTGGCATACACGGAGGCGCAATCAAAGGCCCTCTGACCGAATGCCGCCGCGCCCAAAACGGCTGCAGCAATTTCATCGGATGAATAGCTGTCAGAACCGAAAGTTCCCATTCCGAGCACCGGCATCTTTTCGCCATTACTCAGCGTCACGCTCGGAACACATTGGGGATCGATGGCATCCGGCGCCATTTCAAATCCGCCCTCTGAAAAATCGGTCATCATCCTTCACCCTCTCTCTGGTTGGTCCGGCGCATCCCGCCCGGAAACTTTGGCCAGCAATAAGAGAAGGTAGCACTGCGCAGTAGATCCGCCAATATACCGACTTGACCTGTTAATGGATTTTTTTGACTCTATAGATAAGTAAACATGAATCGATAGAATTCCCTCATGATGCGTATATGACTGATAATAGAGCAGATTTTATATCAACCCAGGTCAGCTCAGGTGAGTACTACTATCTGAATTTGACCCCAAACAAGCACGATCCGGAAACCGTCGTCTGCGGCGGCCGCGAACAGTGTACTCCGGAATACCGGATCGAGCGCAGCGGCTTTAAGTTTTCGTCGATCGAATTTGTCGCGGCCGGAAGAGGCCGCCTCACGCTCCATGGAAGTACGGTGGAACTTCGCCCCGGAATGATTTTTTATTATGGACCGCGCACGCCGCACATCATCGAAACCGACCCGGAATTCCCCCTGCTGAAACACTTCGTCAGCTTTACCGGAAGCGCGTTGACCCGCCTTATCCAGGAGACGGTCTTCCACCGGGGAATCCCGCTGCATGCTTCGCGTCCGTTCCGCCTTCGGAGTATCTTTGAAAACCTGATGACCACCGGAAACACACCCAGCCGAAACCGCAACACCCTCTGTGCCCTGTTGCTGCGCCAGCTGATCCTGCTGGCCGATGACACCGCAACCGATGCCGCCACGGCCGCATCGGCATCGTGGCAAACCTATCTGCGCTGCCGACAATATATGGAACGCAACTATCTTGAAATCGAAAGCGTCCATGATGCCGCGCAGCGCTGCCATGTTGACCAGGCCTATCTGGCCCGTCTCTTCAAACGATTTGCAGAAGAGACGCCGCTGCAGCTGCTCAACCGCCTGAAAATGAATCGTGCGGCGGAACTGCTCGGCAATCACGACATGCTGGTCAAGGAAGTCGGCGAAGCGGTCGGCTTTGTCGATCCCTATCACTTTTCCAGGGTCTTTAAACGGGTTTTCGGAATACCGCCGGAAACCTTCACGCGGGTAACGCGCCGATCCGGCCAATAGCTCAGGTATGAGGATGCATGTGCCGGAGAATGTGCGGACGCTCCAGACCGTGCTCCTCCATGAGAGCCTCGTCGTTGAGAATCCCCACCATCGGCCCGTCGGCAACCACGCGGCCCTCGTCGAGCACAATAACACGCGAACAGACCTCAACCGCCAGCTCCAGATCATGCGTGGCAATAATCCGGGTATGCCCAAAAGACCGCAGCAGTTCGATCAGCCGCCGGCGCGCACGCGGATCAAGGTTGGCGGACGGCTCATCCATCACCAGGACTTCCGGCTCCATTGCAAGCACGGAGGCAATGGCTACCGCCCGTTTTTCTCCGGCCGAAAGCCGGTATGGCGGACGTTCGCGTACCTGCGTCATACCGACCCGCTCCAACGCCGATTCAACCCGCCGCTCCACCTCTTCCGATGAAAGGCCGGCATTGAGCGGACCAAAGGCAACATCCTCGGCCACCGTCGGCATAAACAGCTGATCGTCAGAATCCTGAAATACCATGCCGACCGCGTGCCGGACCAACGAAACGCTCTTCCGCGAAACCACGGTTTCACCGATTCGAACCTCGCCCTGCCGGGCGTTGAACAAGCCCCCGTTCAAATGCTGAAGCAGCGTCGATTTCCCGGCACCGTTGGCGCCGACCAATGCCACCGCCAAACCAGGCTCAACAGTAAACGTAATGCCCCGCAACGCCTCCGTACCGTCGGGATAGGCATAGGAAAGGTCGTACACCGCCACAGCAGGAATACTCATGACACCCCTCCCGCAAGCCAAATCCCCAGCAGATCGGAAAGATTCCACACACGCGCCGCACCCAGCAAAATCAGTGAACATCCAGCAAACACTGCATCGCACCAGCCCGGAACAGACTGCTGCAGCAACCGGATCTCGCCATCAAACCCGCGCGCAACCATGGCCTGATAAATCCGATCGGCCCGATCCATGGAGCGGAGCAGCAACTGCCCCACCAGCGAGCCGTAAACCCGCAGGCCCAGCGCGCCGGAACCGACGGAACGAAGCCGCACCCCGCGCATGATCCGGGCGGCTTCATCGGAAATCACAAACAGATAGCGATAGAGAAAAAGAAGCTGCATTGCAAAAACACGCGGAAGCCCAAGCCGTTCGAGTCCGGCGCCCAATCGATACATGCCCGTGCCGGCAACCAGCGCCAGTGCCGCACTGACCGTTAGCACAAACCGGAACAGAATCGAGATAAAAGAGACCCAGCCGCCGCTCAGCTCCAACGGACCGACGCTGCACATCGGTTGGCGGTCAAACAGAGGATTAACCAGCCCGATCAGCAATGCAAAAGGCGCAGCAATCAGCATCTTTTTCATGATGTGACGCATCGGAATGCGGGCCAGCGCAATAAGCCCGACCGGATAAAACAGAAAGGGAACGAGCGCGGATATTTCATAGCGGGGAAACGACATGACGAGGACGATAAAAACAAGCGAAACCAGCACCTTCGCCCGCGGATCCAGCCGATGCACCGGGGAATCCATCCGCCCCAGCTCATCCATCCGCCCGATTTCAGTCCAGTCCGCCAACCGCATTCAACAACCCCTTCTACTTCGCCTGGCGCACGGGCCGCAACCGGAGCGCCAACCCCGTCAGAACAACCAGCCCCAACGTCAGGGAGCCCCCGACCAGTCCGGACACCGTAGCCCCGGCACTCACCGACGGCCACGCATCGCAAGCCTCTTCTTCGGCCTCCCCGGCCTTGAATCCATAGTCCGGAAGAAACGCGACTTTTCTCTGAAATCCCGCCAGATGCTGATGAATTTCTGCGTTGCTGCCAGCCACCTCTTCGCTGCCGGAAACCCGGACAACAGACCATTCGAGTCCGTCCGGATGCGTGGAGGCAAACCAGCTGAAGGCACCACCAATCACCAACGCCGCAACAGCCAGCCCAACCAGTATGGGGCGGATGCGAATGCCGGCTTCTGGTTCCGCCTGCAGGATTTCAGGGCGCGCACGGAATACAAACGACACCACGGTCGCGGTAGCCAGCCCTTCAACAAGGCCGATGGCCAGATGGATCGGAAGCATCACGAGCACAAACGAGCCGAACGGAAGCTCGGAAATACCGGACGCGGTGGTTTCAAGCACCACACCGAAAGCGCCTAGCACCAGCCCGATAACCGCCGAAACAATCGACGCCGCCCACGCCAATGGCGAGCCATGCCGCCCCTTTGTAATCAGCTTATAGAGTGGATACGCCACAAACACCGGAAGAAATCCCATGTTGAAAATATTGCAGCCCAGCGCCAGAACACCGCCATCGGCAAAAAAGAGCGACTGAATCGTCAGTATCGAAGCAATCACAAGAAAAGCGGCCCACGGACCGAGCAGAATTGCCAGCATCAGTCCGCCGCATAGATGCCCGCTGGAGCCGGTTCCCGGGATCGAAAAATTGATCATCTGCCCCGCAAAAACAAATGCGCCCATTACGCCCATGAGCGGAACCAGATGATCCTGCATGGTCTGTTTCACCTTGCGCGCACAAAAGGCAATCAAGCCTCCCGATACCGCCCACAACGTCCCGCCTACTGCGGGAGAAAGCAATGCGTCCGCCATATGCATCCGGCAATCCTCCTGTCCAGAATTCCAGCCCCACTACTTAACAACGGACAACACATATCAGGATTCCGCAACAGCACACGAGAGCAAACGGTGCATTTCATAGCGCGTCATTAACGTGGAGAACAAAGAGGCTACCCCTTCTTTAGGGGAGAGCCCAAAAAGCCCCGACCTGAAAACCAGATCGGGGCTTGAAATGGAGCGAGCGAAGAGATTCGAACTCTCGACATTCACCTTGGCAAGGTGAAGCTCTACCACTGAGCTACGCTCGCGCTAAAATTGTCCGCTCCACTAAAGTGGCGGAGAGGGGGAGATTCGAACTCCCGGTACGTGTTAACGCACACACGCTTTCCAAGCGTGCTCTTTAAACCACTCAGACACCTCTCCTCAAGTGGAACGAGTCGGGAAAGCTACACAGGTCGTTTGGGGAAATCAACCGTCTTTTTATCTGAATTTCACGTCCCTCGATTCAGGCCCTCCGTATCCGTACGAAACTGAAGCATGCAGACCCATTTTCCTGGAAAATACGGCGAGGGAGCAGGAATCAGAGGAGAATGAGGGTGACACAGGCATAAAAAAGTGCGGTTGCTTACCGAACCCATCCAGAAAAGATGGTAAAATCCGGACACCAAAAGCAAAAACCCGCACGAGGTGAAGATGCCCGGGCCGTCGCTTGACCGGATCGAAGCCGAGGGACTTGCAGCCATCATTGGAGGCAACAAGCTTACCGTCGTAAAGGAGCGACTGTCGGGACTTCCGGATGATGCATGGAATGCCATGGAGGAAACGCAGCGGCGGATTGTTGGAAAATGTTTTAAGCGCGAGGGCGAGCTGCCCTGGAACGACAGCGGTCTGTTGACCACTCTGCATCTTTCCCGGCGGGGCTATAAACGGGAAAGCGATCCGGGTTATATGATTTATATGATCAAAATATGGAACCTTTACGATCTGAAGATGGGAATGGAGGATCGTTTCAAGGATCTGCTTCCCGATCTTGCCGGACATCGCCCGCTCTGCTGAATCTCTTCTGCCAGGTCTGCTCCGCCCCGGCGCGGTCCTTGGACGCTGCGCTTACAAAGCATCGTGCCTGCTCATGATGAAACGGCGGAAACGCAGCCATTCGAGAAACGAGCGACGTCAAAACCGCGCGGATATTGCCTCAAACCGGTCAGGTAGGCAGTCCTTCATGGAGGTACAATCGTCATCGCGCCTCTTATGAGGCTGCAATCTGCCGATCATGTGGATGCCGTAAGATTGCGGCCCGCGCAGGGAGCGACAATCCCTGCTTGAGGGAGGTGTCAAAATAGAGTACTTTTCGATCTCTTTTGCAAACACAGGAAATATCATGAATTGGATTTTGAAGAAGATTATCGGCTCGAAGAACGAGCGCGACCTGAAAAAAATGCGCCCGCTGATTGAAAAAATCAACGCACTGGATGAGCAATACAAGGCGCTTAGCGACGAACAGCTTCGGGCAAAAACGCCCGAATTCCAGCAGCGGCTGAAAAACGGCGAAACACTTGAAGACATTGAGCTCGAGGCATTTGCCGTTGTAAAAAATGCGGCGCGGCGTCTTTGCGGCACCGAGGTGGAAGTGTGCGGCCACATGCTGGGCTGGAACATGGTGCACTTCGATGTGCAGCTGATCGGCGGCATGGCCATCCATAAAGGCATGATTGCGGAAATGGCCACCGGTGAGGGCAAAACCCTTGTCGCCACCCTGCCGGTTTACCTCAATGCCGTCAACGGACGCGGCGTACACGTGATCACGACATCCGACTACCATTCCCAGCGCGACTCGGAATGGATGGGCCATCTCTATAAATGGCTCGGACTCACGGTCGGCTGTCTGCGCAACATGATGCCGCAGGCCGAACGCCGTGAAATGTACCTGCGAGACATTACCTACGGAACCAACTCCGAATTCGGCTTCGATTACCTGCGCGATAACATGGCCTACTCACCCGAGGACATGGTGCAGCAGAAAGGTCACGCCTTTGCGATTGTCGACGAAATCGACTCCATTCTGATCGACGAAGCGCGAACCCCGCTGATTATTTCCGGTCCGGCACCCTACTCGTCCACTCAGTACAGCGAACTGCAGCCGGCGGCATCCCGTCTGGTCCGGCGCCAGCGGGACCTCTGCACGTCCCTGCTCAAGGAAGCCAAGGACCTGCTCGAAAGCGGCGACGATGCCGATGCCGCGCTCCGGCTCTATCAGGTGCGCGAAGGCATGCCGAAAAACAAGCAGCTCATGCACATGATCGAAGATGTCCGTATTCGCAAAATGCTGGAAAAAACGCAGCTCGAAATGCTGAAGAAGGAAAACGAAGCCAAGGCCCGCGAACTCTGGCAGGAACTCTTCTTCACGATCGATGAAAAGGGCCACGATGCCAGCCTGACCGAAAAGGGCTGTGCTGAGCTCAATCCGAACGATCCGGACATGTATGTCCTTCCGGACATGGTCACGATGATGGCCGAACTCGATGGGGAAACCACCCTTTCGCCGGAAGAGATGATGGAAAAACGCCGCGCCATTCAGGAAGATTATGCCCTGCGTAACGAACGCGTTCACGCCGTCGACCAGTTGATCAAGGCCTACAGCATCTTCGAAAAGGATGTCGACTATGTCGTGCAGGACGGACAGGTGATGATCGTCGACGAACATACCGGCCGTCTGATGATTGGACGCCGCTGGAGTGACGGGCTCCATCAGGCCGTTGAAGCCAAGGAAGGGGTAACGATTGAACGCGAAACCCAGACACTGGCAACCATCACCATCCAGAACTATTTCCGCATGTACGACAAGCTCTCGGGCATGACCGGCACAGCGGAGACCGAAGCCGACGAGTTCCACCAGATCTACGGTCTCGACGTTATGGTTATTCCGACCAACCGACCCGTCCGGCGCGTTGACCTGAATGATCAGGTCTACAAGACCCAACGCGAAAAACTCCGTGCCGTGATTGATGAAATCAAGGCGGCCCATGCCCGCAAACAGCCGGTGCTCGTGGGTACCGTGGCCGTGGAAACCTCGGAAGTACTCAGCCGCATGCTGCGCCGCGAAAACATTATCCACAACGTACTGAACGCCAAGAACCATGCTCGCGAAGCCGAGATTGTCGCCAACGCCGGCCAGCCGGGCGCCGTTACGATTGCCACCAACATGGCCGGCCGCGGTACCGACATTAAACTCGGACCGAGTGTCGTCTACCTGAAGGACGAAGACATCCAGTCGAAAAACTTTTCGTTGGAAAGCAAGGTGGACGGCAAGCCGCTTCGGAAACTCCTCGAAGAGCGGCCCTGCGGACTCTATGTTATTGCATCGGAACGGCATGAGTCGCGCCGGATCGACCGCCAGCTGCGCGGCCGTTCCGCTCGTCAGGGCGACCCCGGTGTTACGCGTTTCTATGTATCACTCGAAGACAACCTCATGCGCCTGTTCGGCTCCGACCGCATCTCCAGCATCATGGAACGTCTTGGCATCGAGGAAGGCGAAGTGCTGGAGCATCCGTGGCTGAATAAGTCGATCGAAACCGCCCAGCGACGGGTTGAACAGCAGAACTTCATGATGCGTAAACGGACACTGGAATATGACGATGTCATGAATGCCCAGCGTTCCGAAATCTATAGTTTTCGCTCCGAAGCGCTCACCAGTGAATCGCCGCGCGAACAGCTGATGAACGCGGTCGAAGATGCTGTTATGGGCCATGCGGAAAGCGCCGTCGATACGAAGAGCAAGGTCGGCCTGCAGGAATTTATCTCCTGGGTTAACACCACGTTCCCGCTGGGTCTTACCGAGCAGCAGCTTCCGGAAGAGAAAACGCAGGAAAACCTCACCAATTTCGTGATGGAAAAGGTCCGGCAGGCCTACGAGCTCAAGGCCAGCCACGAAAATCCCGACGCGCTCGCCCGTCTTGAACGCCAGCTGATTCTGCAGGCGATCGACGAACACTGGCAGGAATACCTCCGCAACATGGACAGCCTGCGTGAAAGCATCGGGCTGAGGGCGTACGGCCAGCGCGATCCGCTGGTGGAATACAAGCGTGAAGCCTACACGCTCTTCATGGACCTGATGGACCGCATCTATGCGGAAATTGCAACGGCCATGTTCCGCTCGGCCACATCGATTGATGCGATTCAGGAATTTTTCCAGTCTCTGAGAAACCTGCAGACGCAGCACGCCTCCGCATCGGCCCTGGCCTCTGCAGCGGCACAGGCCGGTATTGCGCCTCCCCAACAGCAGGCAGCTCCGCAGGCTCCCCGCCCGGCGCCGCGGCGCATGCGTCCTGTCGGAGCCCCCCCTCCGGGCATGGATCTTCCGCAACCGCCCCAGCCGGCCATGCCGACCCGCAAGGTTGTCGGCGAGGTAGGACGGAACGACCCCTGCCCCTGTGGAAGCGGCCGGAAATATAAAAAATGCTGCGGCTCGGAATAGGCATTCCCGCTTGAGTGAACCTTACTGAAACCATCCACAATACGATCTGCCGCCACAATCTGCTTCCTGCAGGAAGCGAGGTGGTGGTCGGGGTTTCAGCTGGCGCAGATTCCACAGCTCTGGTTCACATACTCTGCGAACTGGGCTGGCCGGTCCGGCTCGCTCACCTGAATCATCAGTTGCGCGGCGCAGAATCGGACAGGGACGAAGCCTTTATAAGGGAACTGGCGATAAGCCTGCGACGTCCGCTGGAAGTACGGTCCACGGATGTACAGGCGCTTGCAGACACCTCCGGCGATTCTGTCGAAATGGCGGCGCGCCGGGCACGGCATGATTTTTTTGCTTCGTTCGGCCGCGTACCGATCGCACTGGCACATCATGCCGACGATCAGGTAGAGACGTTTTTTCTTCGGCTTGCACGTGGCACCGGCCCCGAAGGACTCGGCGGCATGGAATACCGCCGGACTATCGGAAGTATGACGCTGATCCGGCCCATGCTGGATGTATCCCGTGTCATGATCCGCGAGTGGCTCAGACGGAACGACATCGAATGGCGCGAGGATTCAAGCAATTCAGATTCCGGCTATCTACGCAACCGGATCCGCCACCAAATCCTGCCTCTGCTGGAACAGGAACTCAATCCCGCCATTCGAAACGGCCTTCTCCGGACCATGAAAATTCAGCGCGATGAAAATGCATGGATGAATGCGAGCATTGCCGGATGCCGATTGCCGGACCCCGAATGGCCTCAAGCGGCCCAAAGACGAATCCTGCGGAAATGGCTGTTCGAAAACGGCGCGGAAGAAGCCGGCTTTGATACCGTGGAGCAGATCCTTGCCCTGATGGCCAAGGGCGAAGGCACAACCGTTTATGAACTGAACCATCGACAACGTGTGGTCGTGGAATACGGCATCCCGCGGTTCGAGAAATCCGGACCGGCCACTGAAACACCCTCATGGACACTGACGATTGAACACGGCACGGGATGGAAGAGAGATCACAGCAAAGGCCTCGGAATCATGCCGGCCGAGGCATCGATCGATGCCTCCAGAGTCAATAACGCCCAGATCTCGGTTCGCTCCGCGGAGCCGGGCGATCGCTTGGCTCCGCTGGGCATCGAGGGAACCCGCAAACTGCAGGATATCTTTACCGACCTGAAGGTGCCTAAGGCACAACGGAGCTGTATTCCCGTGGTCGTTTGCCGCGGGGAAATCATCTGGATTCCGGGCTACCGGATTGCCCGCGAATGGGCCGTTCCCGACGGGCAAAGTCACTCCATCCATATGCGGATTGAACGCTCCGAGGAGCGATGACTCCAACAGTGTGTCGTAAGCGTTGCATTCAGTATGGGGCAATGTTACTTTTCGGCCTGTTTTTGAAAGAAAGAAGTAACCATGGCAGATAATAATCAAGCAAAAGACCCTCGTTCAGAAAAGCCCCTAAAAAAGGGACCGCCGCCGATGCCGCTGCGGGGTCTGGGCATTGCACTCCTGATGGTGGTCATTTTTATAGTGGTTCTCCAACTGATCGGGTCGTCTGAAAAAGCGGCCAAGGAGATCAGCTATTCCGACTTTATTAAACTGATTGAAAGCAAGCGGATCGCAAAAGTCGTGCTCTCTCAGGACAATTCCGGCTACGCCATTGCCTCGGGAGAATCCAAGGATCTGAGTGAAAGTGGATCCAGCAAGTTCAAGGTGAACCTTCCGCCGTTCCAGAACGACGAAAAGCTCCAGCAGCGGCTGGAAGATAACGGCGTTGAAATCGTTTCCAAGCCCCCGAACATGATGCTGACCGGCATTCTGGTGAACATTGTTCCCTTCATCCTGATCTTCGGGGTCATCTATTTTATTTTTATCCGCCAGATGAAAAATGCCGGTCGTGGTGCCATGAGCTTTGGAAAAAGCCGGGCCAAGCTGCTGACGCAGGATAAAAACAAGATTACCTTCAAACAGGTGGCCGGCGTGGATGAAGCCAAAGAAGAACTGGCTGAAGTAGTTGAATTCCTGAAGGATCCCAAGCAGTTCCAGAAGCTGGGCGGCAAGATGCCCAAGGGCGTTCTGCTCTCCGGCTCCCCCGGAACCGGTAAAACCCTGCTGGCCAAAGCGGTGGCCGGCGAGGCGGACGTTCCCTTCTTCACCATCAGCGGCTCCGACTTTGTTGAAATGTTTGTGGGCATCGGCGCCTCGCGTGTCCGCGATATGTTTGAACAGGGAAAAAAGAATGCACCCTGCATTATCTTTATCGACGAAATCGATGCCGTCGGCCGCAGCCGCTTCAGCGGAATCGGCGGTGGTCATGACGAACGCGAGCAGACGCTCAACGCTCTGCTGGTGGAAATGGACGGATTTGACACGCAGGAAGGCATCATTATTGTTGCCGCCACCAACCGGCCGGACGTACTCGACCCCGCCCTGCTCCGCCCCGGACGTTTTGACCGGCAGGTCGTTGTCGATCTTCCGACGCTCGAAGGACGTGAACAGATCCTGAAGATCCATTCCCGGAACGTACGCCTTTCCGATCAGGTCGACCTGAAAAAGAGCGCCCGCGGCACCCCCGGTTTCTCCGGAGCCGACCTGGCCAACCTGGTGAACGAAGCCGCCCTGCTGGCCTCGCGTCGTGGCGCTGATTTTGTTGAACAGCAGGACATGGAAGAAGCGCGCGATAAGGTCATGTGGGGCCGCGAACGCCGCAGTCATGTTCTGGATCCGGAAGAAAAGAAGCTGACCGCATACCACGAAGCCGGACATGCAGTTGCAACGTACTTTACGCCGGGCAATGATCCGATTCACAAAGTAACGATTATCCCGCGCGGCCGTGCGCTGGGAGCCACCATGTATCTCCCCGAGAAGGACCGGTATACTCAGTCGCAGAACAGTATTGAAGCGCGATTGGTCTCCATCATGGGCGGCCGAGCCGCCGAAGAGTTGATTTTCGACGATGTAACCACCGGCGCTCATAACGACATCGAACGGGCAACCGCCATGGCACGATCGATGGTCTGCGAATACGGCATGAGCAAACTGCTCGGCCCGCAGAACCTGGGCAGCCGCAATGAACCGGTTTTCCTGGGACAGGGCATTAACGGCTCTCACGAACACAGCGAACAGACAGCACAGAAGATTGATCAGGAAGTCCAGCGCATCCTGACTGAATCCTACGATAAGTGCATGAAAATCCTGACCGAAAACAAGGATCAGCTTGTTGCCCTCTCCGAAATTCTGCTGGAACGCGAAGTCCTCGACTTTGGCGAGGTCGACTCCATCATGAAGACCGGAAAACTGCCGGAAGGAAAGGTTGAGCAGGAAGACCCGAACCCGGAACCGCCGGAACTACCTGCAAAAGAAGGGATAACAACCGCAACGTCGGAAGCGGAAGAAGATTCAACAACGCAGTAATTGGTTTGCATTTTCAGTACTCCTGCTTACTGTATGGGGCATGAAAAAAGCAAATTACATCCCTTCGCTGGCGCTTGCATTATTCATTGCAGGCTGTGCATCCACGTTTCATCCGAGCAACCTGAGTGCGGTTAAGGAAGGTATGTCCCGGGATCAGGTTGTTCAGGTGCTTGGAGAACCGGATTATGTAGACATTCAGGATGGCGCGGTATGTCTCGTCTACTCCTACCGTTCTGATTACAACCCAACGTCCGCCGGAGCAGTTCCGTTCTACGACGAAGACAGCGAGCGGGTATTCAAGGATCTCAACAACAGACGAATCTTTGAGGACGAAGAATACGTGGTTGTTCTTGATGACAACAAAGTAAGCCGTTGCGACAAACGCTGATCTGATTTATCAAAATCTTAACGCCGGCGGTTTTTCATCAGCTCATTCACATAAGCATCATCCGCCGTGGGGTCCCACGACTGGTTGTTGTTCTTTTTCCACTGCTGATAAGGCGATGTCCGCTCGTACTCATTTTGCTGAGACTGCTGTTGCTGCGCATCCGGAATGGTCGAGGAGCGCCGCTGATTCTGGTAGGGACTCTGATAAGGCGTGTATCCCTGCGTAGTCGAGGGGATCGTTGATTCTCCAACGGTCGAGGTCGGAAGCTGGAGCAATCCGGTCGGAGCGGAGGTATAATCGGTGGTTCCGTAGGGGCCTATCCGGCCAGGCTCCGTTTGTCCGGAATCCGTTGACTGACCATATCGATTCCCTGAAGAAGTATACCCTTCAGCCTGAGCAGCATAGGGATTGACTGTCGTCGCATAGCCAGAATTCCCACTGTCGTTGCGGGCAGCGCGATCCTCCCGCATTTTCTTCCAGGTGGCCCACCGGTCTGCGGAAGATTCTTTTTTCTCATCCGTAGCGGTACCGCGGGCAAACGGGTCGGCATAAGGATCCTCCAGATCATCGCTTTCCTGATACCAGGCCGACTTAGAATTGTTCTGAATCCGGACCGGGCGAACATTGACTGGCATCAAGGCGGTTGGGGATCCCTGACTGTTCATATCCGTATTACTCTTATAGATTTCGGAGGCGGCAATACGCTCATTCTCCGCGTCGATTGTCGGGAGCATGACGCCGCTCTGGGTCACATTCTGCCTTTCCCGAAGGTATTTCCGCATAATGCGCTGCTTACGCTCTGCCATCGTTTCCGCATGGACGGAGCAAACAGGCAATACAACAGCAACAACCAGCAATCCTTGAACAACTCTTTTCATAGCCTTGAACCTACGCCTGCTTCCTTGAATGCGTCAACGACCGACTGAATGAATTTCTGAGCAATCAGAAGGCATGGCAGGCCGATAACGCCACAATATGCGTCACAACCTCATACGTTCCGCTCAGCAACGGAAGACTGGAAACAATTTCGTTGCCGCTGCGGGCTTCCTCTGCCCACAGATAGGAGTAGCCGAGATCCAGATCCACCCAGGCACTTTTCCAGCCGATACCGGCTGTCAGCATCTGACGATCGGAACCCGGGAGCTCGGGGGCTCGCGTCTGATTGTTCAATGGCGACTGATCCCACACATAACCGCCGCGCAGAAACCAATGATCGGTCAGTGCATAGTCGCCGCCGCACCGAATACTGATCGCGTCATCCCATCGCTTGGAATTCACCTCGGGATTCGTGAGCGGATATCCCGGGCCGAAATCAAAGATCAACGCGTCGTATGAGCTCCACTCAGTCCAGATCAGGTCAAGACCCAGCTGAAACCGATCGAATGAACGGTTTACAACACCAAGATTCAAAGAGGCCGGCAGCTCAATGGCAGCGCCGCCGGAATAGGCGGTCGGCAGCGCCTCGAAGCGGACATCGCCTTCCAGCTTAACCTTTACACGTGATTGGAACCGGGCCCCCAACGACCAATCCGGCCCAAGATTTCCATGGGCCGATGCCGTATATCCAAAACCGACATCATCCCCAGTGAGCGTGCGCAGGCCGAAATCAGGAAGCGCCGGATTCAGCACGGTATAGTCGCGACTGGCCGACAGTTCTGCCTCGGCATAGACCACATTAAAACCGGCCGAAAAAGAAAACCGGTCATTCACGCGATACGCCACGGATGGCGTCGTATAGATTGCTGAAAAATCGCTGTAGGTCGCCGCCAGGCTGCCGATCCAGTTTTTCGGCCACTCCGAAATCAGCCCGTAGGGCGCATTCACGGAAACCAGCAGGGTCAGGTCTTCGCTGACCGGAGAAACATAATAGGCATGCGGAATCAGCCGCCAGTCGTCGCTCATGGAGCTGCTGCCGAATGTTCCGGAAAAATCCGCCTGCAGCTGGACGAGCGTCATTCCAGCCATCAGACGCTCATCAGCGGCACCCGCCAGACCGGCCGGATTATACCACGCCAGCGAAACAAGATCATCCCGGCCACTGATGGCTGCCCCTTGTCCCAACGCCTCAGCAGAACCCTCAGTATAGAGCTGAAATCCTGCACCCATGGCACAAACGGGCAGCACCATGCTTAAAAAAATATACCGCCAGATCTTCCGTCTCATTTCATCCTCCTACAAGGGAACCTCTACGCAGTGGCCGTGTTGATCGCGTAGAGGTAGCGTTTAATTTTCTGCGTGGTTGTCTTCTCAAATTCCTCAAACCGGACCTCGATGCGGCGCGGGCGCTTATAATCGGAAAGCGCCTTCAACTGATGCCGAACATCCTCGCGCAGAATCTGCTCAATTTCATCATCGGAAAAGCGCTTTCCTTCGCGATCTTCAATCGCGTTGAAGACCTCTACGTTCGGCACCACAATCAGCCCGACGCGTTCTCCGGCATCGCCTGCCTCGCAATAACCCAGCGCCAGACATTCCAGTGCATATCGGCTGCGCAGCACCTGCCGCTCCACTTCTTCTGGATAGATGTTCTTACCTTCCCGATTCACGATGAGGCTTTTTTTGCGGCCGCTGATGGTTAAATAGCCGGCGGCATCAACCCGGCCCAGATCGCCGGTAAAATACCAGCCGTCATTCAGGACCTTGGCGGTCTCTTCAGGATTGTTATAATATCCCTGCATCACGTTATCGCCTCGCACAACAATTTCCCCAACCCCTTCGCCGTTAGGATGGTCAATACGGATTTCTACGCCGGAAAGCGGTGGGCCAACGGTTCCGATCACGGGACCGTCCGGCCGGTTGACCGTCAGAACCGGCGCGGTTTCCGTAATACCATAGCCTTCGACCACCAGAATACCCAACTTGTTCCAGACTTCCAGCGTGGAGGCGCTGATGGGAGCGCCACCGGAAACCACAATCCGTAACGCCCCGCCAAGTCCTGCATGGATTTTGCGCCCGATCACCCTGGCCAGCCCCAGCCGATACATCCAGGTGGCCGGTTTACTGGCGGCAATTCCGTCCATGATCCTGGACAGCATCTTTTCGAGCAGCAGCGGCACGGCCAGCAGTACGGTCGGCGAACAGTCCGCCATGTTGGCTTTAATCGTCTTCAGGTTTTCAACCAGGCTGATCTCGCAACGGGCATACAGCGGAACCAGCAGGTTGCAGGTGAAGGCAAAGGAATGGTGCAGCGGCAGCACCAGCATGAAATTATCAGAGGGCCGGATATCGATCGCCTCCGCAATGCTGACCACGTTCGCCATAAAGTTCCGGTGCGAAAGCACCGCCCCCTTCTGGCGCCCTGTGGTACCGGACGTATAGATAAAGGAGGCCGGTACATCCTCCTCCGGCGCAAAACGGTCATACGCCCGACCGTCACCCAGCGCATCCTCCGCAACCTCTTCACGAAGCCGGTCATAGTCGACACAGCGAACCTCCGGCCGGGATAGCGACAGCTCCTCGCCACCGCCGATGGCGACTACGGCCTTCAGATGAATCAACCGCTCCGAAACCGCATCAACCACCGGGACCATTCGACCGGAACAGAATACGGCCGAAACGCCGCAATCGTGGAAAATATGGGCAACTTCCTGTTCACGAAGCTTTGCGTCAACCGGCACCGCGATGGCTCCGATGGAGACAATCCCATGGTAGATTTCGAACCACTCTGTCGAATTTTCCCGATACAGGGCAACACGGTCGCCGGGCCCGACGCCGATTCGTACCAGCATTTCCGCAACGTGCCAGACACGTTCGCGCAACTGCTGGAACGACATGGTCCGCCAGCGGCCGTCCTGCTTATAACGCAAGGCCACATTATCCGGGCATTCCTGCGCCGCACCATCCAAACAGTCCCTAATCGTCAAGGTATGCTCTCCTCTCCAAATCGGAGGAATTTTGCCTGCAAAGCACGCTTCTTGCAACAATTTGCACCAAAAAACGGACTAGGCGATTTCAATGCTCACAGGTGTTGCATTCAGCAGGTTTTCAGAAACCGGACAACGGGAATCGACTTCATGCAGAAACGCATTCTGCTCGTCGTAGGTCAGGTCGCCGTCAATCTGAACCTTGATGGTGATTCCTTCAAAACCAACGCGACCTTCGATCGGCTTGCCGAGCAGTCCATTCGTATCCAGATCGCCTTCAACCGTAATGCGCATTCCGCGGACCGGCAGACGCTTTTGCATGGCAATAATACGGCCGATCGACCCGATACAACCGGCCAGCGAGGTAAACAACAGCTCCAGAGGAGTCGGCCCCTGATCAGTCCCTCCCGCAACAGTAGGCTGATCAATGATTACCTTGTGTCCGCGGATGTCGCTTTCGATTTTAAACTGCTCACCCAACTCGGCTTCAATCGTTACAGTTTTCTTCGCCATGATGATCTCCTTTGTGAAAAGCGATTACTGTAATGAAAAAACAGTCGGGGTCACTGCTGTCCAAAACAGCAAATAGGTTAGGTTTGACCTGCTGATTTCTCTCGGGGAAAGAGTCTTTGATCGCTGTTTTTCAAAA
>JAFGVP010000131.1 GCA_016937945.1 Pontiellaceae bacterium
ACTTTACCTACCTGATGCCGTACGAAACCAAGACTTTCTCGCAATACTGGTGGCCCTATAAAAAGATCGGCCCGGTCCAGAATGCGAACAAGGATGTGGCCGTGCGCCTGTTGAAAAAAGATGACGGCACGCTCGATCTCGGCGCCGTCGCTTCCCGCAAAATTGAAGCAGCACATATCGTGCTGCGCGAAGGCGAAACAATTCTGGTTGACGAAACCGTGGAACTCTCACCGGATCAGCCTTGGCATAAGCCGGGTTTTGAATGCGCCTTCTCTGATTTTTATGCGCTCGAAATCTCTATTGAAGAGCTGATTTCCTTTACGCCGGTTAACGTGGAGGAGCTGGAACGCAACCGCGATGTCGCGACGGAACCGCCGCTGCCGGAGGAAATCGAAACCATCGATGAGCTCTTTCTGACCGCCGAGCATCTGGAGCAGTATCGCCATCCGACGCGCTATCCGGAAATCTACTGGGATGAAATCCTCAAGCGCGACCCGATGGATGCGCGCACCAATATGGCCGTTGGCCGCAAAAAGCTGAATCAGGGCCTGCTCGAAGAGGCGGCCCTCTATTTCGAAAAGGCGATCAAGCGGCTGACGCGCCGTCATCCGAATCCGTGCACCGGCGAGGCGCACTATTATCTCGGGCTGGTCCGGCGCTTCCAGGGTCGCTGGGTTGAAGCGTACAACGCCTTCTATAAAGCGACCTGGAACTATGAATGGCGCGCGGCGGCCTACTATGAGCTGGCGATGCTCGACAACCGCAAGGGCGACTATGCAAAGGCGCTCGAACATATTGAGGCGTCGCTCGATACCAACCGTCAGAACAACAAGGCCATGGTGCTCAAGGCGCTGGTAATGGATAAGCTGGGGCAGGATGGCGGTGCGGTCCTGAAGGAACTGCTGGAAACCGATCCGCTGGACCACTGGGCACGCTGCGCCGCCGGCGATGTGGAGGGATTCCTTGCCAAGAGCCGGAACGATGCACAGACGATGCTCGATGTGGCCTACGACTATGCCGACGCCGGCCTGACTGCTGAAGCCGCATCTGTGTTGGAGCTGCATCATGCAAACAAGGTGACGCAGGTCGCGGTTCCCAACCCGCTCTCAACATCGCAGCTGACGCACTATGCGCTGGCCTGCCTGACGCAGGATATGGACGAGCTGGATAAGGCGCGCACGCTTTCGCCCGACTATTTCTTCCCGTCGCGCCTGCACGATCAGCTTGTGCTGGAATGGGCGATTGAACAGAAGAGCAGGCGGGCCGCCTGCGATACCGTACCGCAGGCGGCCCGCCTGCTTGATTCCAATGCGGCGTATGGTTTGGGTAACTATTATTTCGATAAGAAGCGTCACGAGGATGCGATTGAGGTCTGGGAGCAGGTTCCGCCGTTTACGACCGTATGCCGTAATCTCGGCATCGCGTATTGGAACGTCCGAAATGATGGCGAGGCCGCCCGCGCCGCTTATCAGAAAGCCCTGATGCTGGATCCGAATGATGCGCGGCTGTTTGCGGAGTATGATCAGCTGCGCGCCAAGCTGGGTGATTCTGTAGAGGAGCGTCTGCAAACGCTGCTGTCACGGATGGATCTGGTGAGTGATCGCGATGATTGTTCGGTGGCGCTTGCGGAACTCTATAACGCAACCGGCAAGCCGCAGACGGCACTGGATTATTTGATGAGCCGGCGCTTCCATCCGTGGGAAGGCGGGGAAGGCAAGGTGCTGAAGCAATACACGACCGCCCGCCTGTTGCTGGGGCAGACGGCGCTGGAAGCCGGAGACGCTGCGACCGCATTGATGCATTTTGAGCTGGCGATGGTAACGCAGGAAAACCTTGGCGAAGCCTATCACCTGCTGCAGGCCAAAGCGGATGTGAGCTACTGGACCGGCAAGGCGTTGCGTGCGCTGGGTCGCGAAGAGGAGGCGGTCGTGCAGTTTGAGTCCAGCGCGACCGAGGCTGGCGACTTTCAGGCGATGGCGGTGACAGAGCACTCGGAGCTGTCGTACTACCGCGGCCTGTCGCTGATGGAACTGGGGAAGGCGGATGAAGCAAAATCCGTGTTTGCAGACCTGAAGTCCTTTGCGGAGCGTGAGCTTCAAAAGCCGGCCAAAATTGATTATTTTGCAACTTCACTTCCCTTGCTGCTCGTGTTTGAAGATGATCTGGATGAAACCCGTCACAAGGAGATGAAGCATCTGATTGCGTTGGCCGAGCAGGGACTGACGGACGTAAAATAGTCGTCGCCAAAAGGGCGCAGAGGAACATGGAGAGAATCTCTCTGTGACCTTTGTGTTTTACGCGAAGCGGGTGGTGGAAATAAATGTCTTCGAGGAGAGTCGTATGAAGCTGAGTTTTAAGTTTGGATTTGTAACATGGTTTGCGCTTTCGGCGTTGGCGGGCTGCAAGTCGGTGACGGCGGACACACCGCAAACCAAGCTGGATATTTCAGGTGAATGGTCGTTTGCGCTCGATCGTGACAATGTCGGCGTGGCGGAGAAATGGTTTAACCGCGAGTTGGCCGATACAATTCAGCTTCCGGGATCGCTGCAGGAGCAGGGCTATGGCGATGCGCCGTCGATTGATACGCCGTGGCTTGGAACGCTTCATGACCAATACTGGTATCTGCGCGCTCCGTATAAAAAATATGCGTCGCCCGACAACTTTAAGATTCCGTATTGGTTGCAGCCGGCGCGTCATTATGTCGGTACGGCCTGGTATTCGCGCTCCTTTGAAATTCCGGCGGATTGGAACGGAAAGCGTGTTGAGCTCTACCTGGAACGCGTCCACTGGTCGTCGACCGTCTGGGTCGATGGGAAGAAGGTCGGCTACGACGAATGCCTTTCCGCGCCGCATCAATATGAGCTGGGAAGCCTGAAGCCCGGAAAGCACACGCTTTCCATTCGCGTTGATAACCGGATGCTCAAGACGATTCGCGCCGATGCGCACAGTATTACCGATTCAACGCAGACCGACTGGAACGGGATCATTGGCCGCATGGAACTGATTGCCACCTCGCCGGTTTACATCGCCGACGCCAAGGTTTTCTCGGATATCGACCAAAAGACGGTCACCTTCAAGGTGAAGATCGGCAACAAGTCCGGGGCGTCAGGCAAGGGGCTGCTGTCCGTCGACGGGATTGAAAAGGACGTTTTATGGACCACGGACGGTGGGGAATCGGAAATCACGGTGCAGATGCCGGAGGATACGCAGTTGTGGGATGAATTTACGCCGGTGCTCTATCCGTTTACGCTCACGCTCTCCGGTGCCGATGTTCAGGATGAAAAATCATTTAAGATCGGGCTGCGCAAGGCCGAGAGCAGGGATGCCAGGTTTTATCTGAACGGACGCCGCGCCTTTTTTCGTGGCACGCATGAAGGCTGCACCTTCCCGATGACCGGCTATCCGCCGACGGATGTCGCGTCGTGGAAAAAGGTGCTGCAGGTGGTCAAGGACTACGGTCTGAATCACGTCCGCTTCCATTCCTACTGCCCGCCGGAGGCGGCTTTTACGGCAGCCGATGAGCTGGGTATTTATCTTCAGCCGGAGTGTTCCAACTGGGGACAGTATGGCTCGGAAAAGGAGGAACTTCTTGCCTGGCTCGAACGGGAGACGGAACAGCTGATTGATGCCTTCGGTAATCATCCTTCGTTTGTGATGCTGGCTTCCGGAAATGAGCCGGCCGGCAGCTGGCAGGAGCCGTTGCTGAACTGGACCCGGCGCTGGAAGGAGACCGACGGACGCTTCCTTTATGCCCCCCAGAGCGGGAACTGGTTCGGCACCCGTCCGGGGCCGGTGCCCTATATTGATTTTCTCGATACCAAGCGGATCGGAACCTATATGTTTCGCGGCGATAAGGGCTGGCACGGGCGCGACTTTGCCGGATCGCTCGACGGCGTAAACTATCCGGTTATTTCGCACGAAACCGGTCAGTGGTGCGCCTTTCCCGATTTTACTGAAATCGAAAAATACACCGGCTTCCTCAAAGCTGAAAATTTTGAAATCTTCCGTGAGTCTCTGACCGAAAAGGGCCTGCTTGATCAGTCCGATGATTTCCTTCAGGCCAGCGGTGCATTCCAGCTCGAATGCTACAAGCAGGAGATTGAAGCGCAGTCCCGGACCGCAAACATGGGCGGCTTTCAGCTGCTTGATCTGCATGATTATCCGGGGCAGGGGACGGCGCTTGTCGGTCTGCTGAATGTCTTCTGGGAATCGAAGGGCTATGTAACGCCGGAGCAGTTTCGCCGCTTCTGCGATGTGACCGTGCCGCTGGTGCGAATGGATAAATATGTTTACCGCACGGATGAAACACTGAGCGTGCCGGTTGAAATTTCGCATTTCGGAACAGAACCTATTCATGGAGCGGTTCCGTACTGGACGGTTTCCGATGAGACGCGTGTTGTTGTTTCGGGCGGTCTGGATGTGCTGGATATTCCGATTGATAACGGCACGTCGATGGGCAACCTGTCGGTTGATCTGGGTTCACTGGTGCCGAATAAAAAATATGTGCTGACGATCGGGATAAAAGGAATTTGCGAAAACGACTGGGAATTCTGGGTTTATCCGTCTGAAGCCGCGATCGTGCCGGTCGGTGATGTGGTGGTGACGCGCTCCTTCGATGAGGTGATTGATGCCTTGAACGCCGGCGGCAACGTATTGTGGACGCCGAACTACAGCGAGCTGAGCTGGGACTGCCCGCCGGTCGGGCGCCTGCCG
>JAFGVP010000132.1 GCA_016937945.1 Pontiellaceae bacterium
AGGATGAGGAGGCCGTTGTCATCGGTTGCTTTTCAGCAGAAAACTTGCCTGCACTGATGGAAAATCAACACCTCTGCGACCAAATCTGGATCAAGCCAATGGCTGAAGACAAGATGCGGTCATCATTCTCTAAAATACTGGCGCGTCTCAACGAACAGGAGCATTCGGCGCTGACCCGAAAGTATCTGGACACCCTGATCGACAGCCTTCCCGACCTGATCTGGTTTAAGGATGCAAGGGGGGCTCATTTGAAAGTCAACGACAGCTTCTGCCGGACAGTGAATAAAACAAAATCGCAGATTGAAGGCCGCGGACATTATTATATCTGGGATCTTGAACCGGATGAATATGCCCGGGGAGAATATATTTGCCTGGAATCCGAAGAAATTGTTCTGAATAAAAAGGAGACCTGTCTTTTCGATGAGACCGTTAAATGCGGCGATGAGTTACGCAAATTCAAGACCTACAAGTCTCCGATCTTCGACTCCGATGGCAGTGTAATGGGAACAGTCGGGTTTGCTCATGATGTAACGGATCTTCAGAATCTGCTGATTGAATTGAACATCCTCATTGAGAGCCTTCCGTTTGCCGTTATGATTACGGACAAGGCCAGAACCATCACCAGCGTTAATCAGCGATTCATCGATAACTTTGCGTTAGACCGGACGGAGGTCATCGACAAACCGGTCGACTCGCTCCTCGAGGAAACCCACACTTATTACACCCGAAGTAAAAAATGGACGATTGAACGGGAAGACGGGTGTACCCTGCTCCTTTCCGAAAGCCGGGTCCTGAAAATTCACGAAGAAACACTGCTGGATATTTTCGGAATGCCGGCAGGTTATATCCAGCTATTCATGGACATCACCCTTGAGTATCAGCTTCGGGAAGAAAAAAAGAAACTCGAACAGGCGATCGGCGAAATTAAGACATTGAGCGGAATGCTTCCCATTTGCGCTTCCTGCAAAAAAATCCGGGATGACAAGGGGTATTGGAAGCAGATCGAGTCGTATATAAGTGAGCACTCGGAAGCGGTATTCAGTCACGGTATCTGCCCGGAATGCGTAGAAGAATTATATCCCGATCTGTATGAGGAAGATTACGAGTGAGTAAACCAATGCCCCCCTTTTACATCCCGTCACAATAATTCCTTCAGATACTGCCCTGTATAGGATTCCCTGCATTTCACGACCGCTTCCGGCGGGCCGGCCACCACGATGGTTCCTCCGTTCACACCGCCGCCGGGGCCGAGATCTATGATGTGGTCCGCGCGCTTGATCATGTCGAGATTATGCTCAATCACGATCACGGTATTTCCTTCGTCACGCAAACGCTCAAGCACTTCCAGCAGCTTGTGCACATCGGCAAAATGCAGGCCGGTGGTCGGTTCGTCGAGAATGTAGACGGTCTGCCCCGTCGAGCGCTTGCTCAACTCCGACGCCAGCTTGACTCGCTGCGCCTCGCCGCCGGACAGCGTCGTGGCCGGCTGGCCGAGCTTCAGGTAACCGAGCCCGACATCCACCAGAGTCTGCAGCTTGCGCTGGATCTTCGGCACCGCCTCGAAAAATTCCAGCGCCTCGCTGATCGTCATATCGAGCACATCGGCAATGTTTTTACCCTTGTAGTGCACTTCCAGCGTTTCTCGGTTATATCGTTTTTCATTGCACTGCTCACACGGCACATAGACGTCCGGCAGGAAATGCATTTCAATCTTCAGGATTCCATCGCCCTTGCAGCACTCGCAGCGTCCGCCTTTGACGTTAAAGCTGTAACGACCCGGCTTATAGCCGCGCATCTTCGATGCCGGCAGGTTTGAAAACAGGTCACGTATGTCGGTGAACGCGCCGGTATAGGTGGCCGGATTTGAACGCGGCGTCCGGCCGATCGGCGACTGATCAATCACGATCATTTTATCCACCTGCTCCAGTCCCTTGATGGACACGAACTTACCCGGCACATCCTTGGCATGGCTGAAGTGCCGCGCCAGCGCACGCTTCAGCGTATAATCGGTGAGCGTACTCTTTCCGCTGCCGGACACCCCGGTTACGCAGGTAAACAGGCCGAGCGGGAATTTGGCGGACACCTTCTTCAGGTTGTTGGCTTCGGCGCCCTTCAGCTCGATCCAGCCCTTATAGGGCTTAACGCGCTCTTCCGGCACTTCGACCATCTTTTCGCCGCGCAGGTAGTGCGCCGTCAGCGTATCGGCCTTGAGCAGCTTCGGGACCGTTCCCGCAAAAACCACCTCGCCGCCATGCCGGCCGGCAGCCGGCCCCATGTCCACGACATAATCCGCCGTCCGGATCGTCTGTTCATCGTGCTCCACCACGATCACGGTATTCCCGAGATCCCGCAGACCCTGCAGCGTATGGATCAGCCGGTCATTGTCGCGCTGATGCAGCCCGATGCTCGGCTCGTCCAGAACATAGACAACGCCAACGAGTCCGGCGCCGATCTGCGTCGCCAACCGGATCCGCTGCGCCTCGCCGCCCGACAGCGTTCCGCTCTCACGATCGAGGGTCAGATAATCCAGCCCGACATCCACCATGAAGCCCAGTCGCGAACGGATCTCCTTGAGAATTTCCCGGGTGATCAGCTCTTCCTGTTTCGTCAGTTCAAGCCCGTTAAAAAAGATCTGTGCATCCTCCACGGAAACTGAAATCATTTCCCGGATATTCCGTCCGTTCACGCGGCAGGCCAATACCGCCGGCTGCAGCCGCGCACCATGACATTCCGGACAGATCCGGCGCGTCATGTAACCCCGCAGCCAATGGCTCATCGCCTCGTTTTCGTTGCTTTCCAGCCGCTCTGTCAACATAGGGAAGACGCCGCGGAACGGTTTCGAGATCAGGCGCCGGCGCATGTAATAGTCGACCGGCACATCCCCGGTTCCATAAAGAATCTGCTTCTGCACCGACCGGGGCAGCTCGTCGTACGGCGTCGATGGGTCCACGCCGTTCAGTTCCGCCACCGCCTGCAGCAGCTTCTTGTGATAAATGATCATACGGTGGCCGCCGTAGCGCCAAGGATGAATGCACGACTCCATCGCCATCGTCTTTTCCGGAATGACCATATCTTCGTCAAACACCATCTGGGTTCCCAGACCATGACAGGCCGGGCACGCGCCGTACGGGCTGTTGAAGGAAAAATGGCGGGCCTCCAGCTTATCAAAACTGATGCCGCAGTCAGCACAGGCATAATGTTCGGAAAACAGGCGTTCTTCCCAGTCATCCCCGTTTTGAATGAGCGCCGTCATCAACCCTTCGCCCTGCTCCAGCGCCAGCTCGACGGAATCGGTCATGCGGCTGCGGATATCATCGGCAATTGCCAGTCGATCCACGACGGCGTCAATCGTATGCTTGAAGGTCTTCTTCAGCTTCGGAACATTTTCGATTTCATACACTTCGCCATCCACGCGGGCGCGGACAAATCCCTGCTTACGGATCTGTTCATACACCTCCACGTGTTCGCCCTTGCGACCGCGCACCAGCGGTGACAGCAGCATGACCCGCGTACGGGAAGGAAGCTGCATCAGCTGTTCAACAATTTCCTCCGCGCTTTGGCTGGAAACCGGCTTGCCGCAGGAATAGCAATGCGCCTTGCCGATGCTGGCAAAAAGCAGGCGCAGGTAGTCGTAGATCTCCGTAGTGGTGGCCACGATCGAACGCGGATTGGCACCGGCCGTCCGCTGCTCAATGGAAACCGCCGGAGAAAGCCCTTCAATATAGTCCACATCCGGCTTCTGCATCTGACCGAGAAACTGACGCGCATAAGCCGAAAGACTCTCCACATATTTGCGCTGCCCTTCGGCATAGATCGTGTCAAATGCCAGCGATGATTTTCCGGAACCGCTCAGCCCCGTCACCACCGTCAGTTCATCCCGCGGAATCTGTACATGCACATCCTTCAGGTTGTGCTCCCGCGCGCCCGCCACCTTGATCCATTGCTTTTTCATAAACCGATTTCTGTTTTTCAAACACAAAGACACAATGTGCTCAAAGCGTCGTGACCTTCGTGTTTATATGGATTTTTTCCCGCGATAGTTGAATACCTGCCCAAACTCATACGACTCCGGCACCGCATAGGCATTGAGGGCCTCAAGAATCTTATCCTGCATGTTCGTTGTGAGGCGCCGTCCCTTACGGGCTTTCTGCACCTGTTTGTGATTAATGAATCCGGGCGGTGCCGCCGCCACGAGATCATGATTCTTCATGCCCTTTTCGTTCATGATCGCATCCAGCGGCTGAACGCCGACATCCATTGGAACTTCTTCACTCATTTATTTTTCTCCATCAGAATATCAATTTCTTCCATAATTGCGGCGACCGACATCAGCGACGCCAGCTTCATCAGCAACTGCTTCTTATCAAACAATCCCTTCACGTAATAGGGAATATGGGTGCGGAACTGAATGCACGCGGCCTCTTCAGGGGTATAGCGTTTTGCGCGGTCGGGGATCATCTCCTGCTTGCGCTCATTCAGCGCTACCAGCCGCTTCAGGTGCTCAGCCATCAGGTCGCGGCGTTCGAGCAGTCGGGTCGCCTGCGGTACAGGTTCCGTATCGCAGGCGACCCGACTGCCCTGCCGGATCTGCTCAAAAATCCACGGATTCCCAACGGCGCCGCGCCCGATCATCACGCCGTCCACGCCCGATACGTCCACCATCCGGAAGGCATCCTCCGGCGTAAAAGCACCGCCGTTCCCGATCACCGGAATGTTCAGCGTCTGCTTCATCCCTGCCAGTTTTTCCAGGTCAGGGTCACCGCCATGAAAATTTTTGGCCAGCCGCGCGTGGACAGCAATCATATCAGCGCCGCTCTCTTCCACCATCCGGGCAATTTCCAGATGGTCCGCGGTATCGTGGTTAAAACCGATGCGTGTCTTAACCGATACCGGCAGCGAAACGGAGCGCTTCACCTTTTCGATAATCCGGCTCATTAACGGAAGATCTTTCAGCAGCGCCGCGCCGGCCCCGCGCGACACCACCTTCTTAACCGGACAGCCGCAATTCAGGTCAATCCAGTCAAAACGCCCGTCCTGTTCAAGCAGTTTTGCAGCCTCGGCCATCCGATCCGGATCGGCCCCGAAAATGTGTCCGGCAACCGGATGTTCCGGCCAAGGCGATTCCAGCACTTCGCAGAAGGTCCGGCCGCCGTCGCGGCTCAGTCCTTCGGAGCTGGCCAGTTCGGTGTATACCGCGCCGGCACCATGTTCAAGGCACAGGGTACGCATGGCGGCATCGGTGTAGCCGGCCATCGGGGCAAGCACAACCGGATTTTCAATCGTTACGGAACCGAACTGGAGGGGTCTGATCTGCATAGGCCCCGGAATATTTCCCAGCGACGGCACGATGTAAACTGCGAATTACTTTATAATCGGAATCGCGATACCGATTCGTTTAAATGATGCCAGCTTGCACAGGAGGGTTTTATGGGCGGTTTCGTCATCGTCGTAATCTGTATTCTTATTGCCATGATCTGGGGCATTTATGCCGGAAAGAAGCGTAAAGATGACATGGGCATGCTGGCCGACCGGCTGGGGCTCCGTTTCCAGCCGGAACGCAACTACCAGATTGCCAGCCAGTTTGCCTTTCTCGACAAACTGAACCACGGCTCCAACCGATATGCCTACAACCGCATGAGCGGAATGTTTGCCGACCATGCCGTCGAGATTTTCGACTACCACTATGAAACCCATTCCCGCGACTCCAAGGGCCGGCGCCGGACCCACCACCATCACTTTTCCTTTTTTATCCTGCAGCTGGAACGGGCCTTTCCGGAACTGACGATCGGACGGGAGGGATTCTTTTCGAAGCTGGCCCAGGCGGTCGGATTTGATGACATCGATTTTGAATCGCACGAATTTTCAAAACGCTTTGCAGTCCGCTCAAAGGACAAAAAATTTGCCTACGATTTCTGCAACGCGCAGATGATCGACTATCTCCTCGGCATGCAGCAGATTGAACTGGAGGTTGACGCCGCATCCATGGCGCTCTCGTTCAACCGCTGCCTCAAGGTCGAGGAAATTGAAGTACACCTGCGTCAACTGGTCGATATCCGCAAGCGGATGCCGGACTATCTTTTTGAGAGGAGCTGATCATGGGAGCGATCTTTGTCTTTGCCGTCCTTTTCCTGCTGCCGCTGATTTATGCGGTCACCACCTACAACACGCTGGTGGCTCTTAAAAATCATATTTCGGAGGCCTGGAGCAACATCGACACCGAACTCAAGCGCCGCTATGACCTGATCCCCAATCTCGTCGAAACGGTCAAGGGATACGCCGCGCACGAACGTGAAACACTGGAGCGGGTGATTGAACTGCGCAATCAGTGCGCCGCCGATCACGGAAGCATCAGCCATCAGGCCGGCACGGAACAGCAGCTGGTCGCCGCCGTCCGGAATCTGCTTGCCGTGGCCGAAGCCTATCCCGACCTGAAAGCCAACCAGAACTTTCTCCAGCTGCAGAATGAACTGGTGAATACCGAAGACCGTATCCAGGCCGCGCGCCGCTTCTACAACGGTAACGTCCGCGACATGCGCAACAAATGCGAAGCCTTTCCCAGCAGCCTTATCGCCTCCCTGTTCAACTTCCAGCCCCACGACTTCTTTGATGTCGATCCCGCCGTCCGCGAAGTCCCATCGGTCGAGGGACTGTCCTAGCCCCGGGTTGCGATCGTACTCCAGTCCAGGCCGAATTTCTGAAGATACTTGCGCAGCCGGTCCGAATCGTTGCTGGACTGCCGCCGCTCGCGGGAGACATGGAAGAGGCGCCGGCCGGCATCGGCCAGGCTTTTCGATGATGCACAGACCTTGATTACCTGCGCGAGCTGCATGCAATCAAACAGGTCAATTCGTGCAAGCTCCTCGTCCGAAAAATAGTTTTGCAACTCTGGCTCATTGATCGCCGTGCCGCCCCAGGAACACTTTAACCGTTGAATTTCTTCATCGACGATTTCCGTTGTGATGCGTCCGGCGTCAGCCAGCGTAGCCATGCGTGTAACGGAGCTCCCCAGATCGCGGAAGTTTGCCTTCCAAAGGGCATCGGCTGAACGGGCAAATCGAAGATAGCGATCACGGGCCTCCTTACTGAAACGGACGCGGTATTTAGCCTTTGCTGTATGGCGATCGAGTTCAAACTGCAGGTTGGGTTCAATATCCTCGGGGCGCTCTTTCAATCCCGGGAGACTAAAGGTCCACAGGTTGATCCGCGCAAAGAGGTCATCGCGGAAACTGCCCTTGCGAACATCGTCGTGAAGATCACGATTCGTCCCGCAAATCAGCTGAAAATCGCTTTCCACCTCGCGGTCCGATCCCATGGGATAAAAGCGTTTTTCTTCAATCGCCTTGAGCAGCATCGCCTGTTCATCCGGTCCCAGATCGCCGATCTCATCAAGAAACAACAGCCCGCCGTCGGCCTCCAGCAACAGACCCTTGCGATCCTGCGTGGCACCGGTATAGGCGCCTTTCCTGTGGCCGAACAACGTCGCTAATGCATTCGTTCCATGCAGCGTGGCGCAGTTGACTTCGATAAAGCGGCCCGCCAAACCCATTTTATGGCATTTCAGCTCATGCACCCGCCGCGCAAGAAACGACTTTCCAGCGCCGGTCGCGCCCATCAAAAGGATCGGTTCGCGTGACTTGATGGCCACCTTTTCGATCTGCTCAATCAGTGCATTATATTCAGCATTACATGTTTCAATTCCCGCCTTGAGGAATGTCAGGTCATCGCGCAGCACCTGTTCCATGCGACTGGCAAGCTGATCATAGCGAGTCAGGTCAAGGTCGATAATGCTATAGGTTCCTTTCGCATCCCTTCGATTGCGAGCCGGACCGGTTTGGACGAGCCGTCCCGGAATATGGCGGGCTTCGGCCAGCAAAAACATGCAGATCTGGGCCACGTGCGTGCCGGTGGTAATGTGAACCAGATACTCCTCGTTCTCCGGATCAAACGGATAGTCGCGCGCAAAGTCGTGCAGCAGGCCGTACATTTCCTGGAAGTCCCAGGGATTGCGCATGCTGATATAGCGTCGAACCACCTTCGTCTCCGGTGAGACCAGCGCAATATCGGCCTCGATCACCTCAACCAGCTTGTTATAGCGCCGCTCGCAGATCAGCTCAAAGCGATCGATCAGCAGATCGTCCTGCTGACACAGCGCCACGGTCGGCCTCCACTTTTCCCAGCGAGAGTCGTGGGTTGCCCGATCCAGCATTGTACCGACAAATCCAATCACCACTGTTTTCATGCACCCCTCCTTTCCTATCTATATTTATATTTCTGATATTTATTTCTATAATAAATTACAATCCGAAATCCACCGCCTTTCCTTAAAAAATTTATTTTCGCCCCGGTTTTATTAAGTCAAATGCAGCTTTTGAGCCACAAGGAACTTTTGCTGGCACGTTCCTAGCATTAGGGCGATTCCGTTGCGCAGGAACAGCGGCCCCTCGCGGACCGACCGACATTGATCGTCGGCGCGGTTGCCGACGAAGTGTTCCGTATAGGAACTGCGTGCGACAACTGCCTACAAGGTAGCTCAAATGGTAGAGCAACAGATTGTTAATCTGTGGGTTGCGGGTTCGAATCCCGCCAAAAAGCAAAACAGCCCGAAGGAAAGTGGAATGGAAACGACCGGTCAACCGGTGGATGCAAACGGGAAACGGCCTGTCCGACTCCTGACTGCGAAAGCCGGAAGACAGCGTGAACCATCGCCTGCGGCGCCGGAATGGGACGGAACGAAACAACGCTGGACGCAGCGCTGATCCTCCGCGAAAGACCGCGCGCCCCGTGATGCGAGCGTGGCCGCTCTGCTCCACCGACCGGAGGGCCCTTAAACATCCGGAAGGAGAAAGCCATGTACGATATTGGAACAATTAAAATTCGAGCCCACGAAAAGGGATTGCTGTTCAAGGATACCGAGTTTGCGGACATTCTGGGAAGCGGTCGCTATTGGTTCTTCAATCCTTTCGCAAAGACACAGGTAGAGGTCGTCTCACAGCGGAAGCCGTGGCTGCTCCATGATGAGCTGGATACGATCATCAAGAGCGGAAAGCTCGGCCCTGAAGCCACAGTAATCACGCTCGATGACTTTCAGCGTGCGCTCGTATGGGTTGATGGACGCTTTGACTGCATCCTTGGACCGGGTACTTACGTTGCATGGAACACACAAAAGGAAATTCGTGTTGAAACCGTTGACGCCCGGACCAACCTGTTCGCCCACCCATCCTTCAACGTGATCATGAAGAACGCGAGTGCCAAGGAACATCTGAACGCATTCGAAATCGAGGAAGGTCACAAGGGCGTGTTGTATCATGAAGGAAAGCGTACAGCGGTTCTGGACCCGGGCACCTATGCGACATGGAAGAACGTCGGTAAGACTCGTCTGTTCCATCGCGACCTTCGCGAAAAGGTGCTGGATGTGGCCGGTCAGGAAATCATGACGGCCGACAAGGTTACCCTGCGCATGAACGCAGTGCTGGCTTACCGCATCAGTGATGTCGCAAAGAGCGTTGAAGTGGCTGCGGATGTCGAACAGTCGTTGTACCGGGAGGTTCAGCTGGCCTTGCGATCCGAAGTGGGCTCCCGTGAACTGGACGCGCTGTTGTCCGATAAGGATTCGGTAACACAGAGCCTTGAAAACACAGTGCGCCGTCAGGCGGCGACCATGGGCATCGAAATCATTTCAACCGGCATCAAGGATATCATCCTGCCGGGCGAGATGAAGCAGCTGCTTAACAAGGTGATCGAGGCACGCAAGGCCTCCGAGGCTAACGCCATTATGCGACGAGAGGAAACGGCAGCTATGCGAAGCCAGATGAACACCGCCAAGCTGGTGGAAAGCAACCCGGCTTTGATGCGCCTGCGCGAACTGGAAGTACTGGAAAAGGTTGCGACCAACAGCAAGCTGAACATTGTTACGGGAGAAAAAGGGATTACCCGGCAGGTCATGAACCTGCTTTAATGAAGAGGCCCCCGGCACCGCCTGAGCCGGTGCCGGGGTGAAGCAATATGAAAACAAAAGAAACAGAGATCATGATCGACGGCGCCCTCGGTGAAGGAGGCGGACAGATTATCCGCACCTCGCTTGCCCTGTCGATGGTAACAGGCCGCCCGGTACGCATCCACCGCATCCGCGCGAAGCGCAAAAAACCGGGACTGTTACGACAGCACCTGACCGCGCTGAATGCGGCAGTGGAAATCTGCAATGCCGAGGTTTCCGGCAACGAACTGGGATCGGGAGCACTGACCTTCCGGCCCGGAGCAATCCGTGGCGGCAATTATACATTCAGGATCGGAACAGCAGGAAGTACCTCTCTGGTTCTGCAGACGTTGCTTCCGGCCCTAATGGTGGCAGACGAGCCTTCTGAAATCGTGATTGAAGGCGGAACCCATAACCCATTTTCTCCACCCTTCACCTTTCTCGAAAAGGTGTTTGCTCCGCTGATCAACCGTATGGGGCCCGCACTGGAACTGAAACTGGAGCAGCATGGTTTTTATCCGGCCGGCGGCGGTCGCATGATTGCACAAATCAACCCCTGCCGAAAAATGCAGCACTTGAACCTTATGGGACGAA
This sequence comes from Pontiellaceae bacterium, assembly GCA_016937945.1. Lineage (GTDB taxonomy): Bacteria > Verrucomicrobiota > Kiritimatiellia > Kiritimatiellales > Pontiellaceae > Pontiella. The sequence goes on from JAFGVP010000132.1 coordinate 10,568, forward strand.
CACCGCATCCCGAACTTTCTGCCACGGCTTTGTGCTGCGGAATTCCGGAGACGGTCGGAGAACGTGAACTTAAAAAACTGGGAAGCATCCTGGACATTCCGAAGGAGCAGCTCATGGCGCAGCGCGTTAAAGCGAATGGTGCGGGCAATGCATTAATGTGTGCCGTCTCTGAGGAGAACATCACAGAACTGTTTACCGAATATGGAGAACGGGGCGTTACGGCTGAACAGGTGGCAATCAAACTGGCCCGAGAAGTCAAAGAACACCTCAATGCCGATGTTCCGGTAGGACCGCATCTGGCTGATCAGCTCATGATTCCCATGGCAATGGCCGGAGCCGGCTCGTTCCGAACGACCGCACCAACCCTGCACTCCACCACCAACCTTGAAATTATCAACCGGTTTTACGACCACAACATGCTCTTTGAACAGGAGTCCGAACTCGTCTGGCGATTCGAAGTGCGCTAAGGAGAAGATTATGAAAACACGCGATATGATCAAACTCGGTATTCCGCAGGCGGCGCTGCCGGAAGCCATCAAGGCGATGCAGCTGCTGGGTGCAAAAGGAAACCGGCAGAAGCAGATTGAAGCGGCCCTGACCCAGGTGCTGCAGACCCCGGAGGCTTATCTGGAAGATCCGGAAATGGGTGCGCTGGCGGCAGCCCTGCAGGAACGGAAGGAAACCGCGTGCCGGCCGTTTATCGAACGTGAAGCGCCGGCGCCCTGTAAAATCTGGGGAACGGGTCTGGAAGCCGGGGCACTGGATCAGATGAAGAATGCGTGCGATCTTCCGGTCGCGGTGGCGGGTGCGCTGATGCCGGATGCGCATTCCGGTTATGGACTGCCGATCGGCGGGGTACTGGCCACAGAAAACTGCGTGATTCCCTATGCGGTCGGGATGGATATCGCCTGCCGCATGAAAATGACCGTGCTGGATCTGCCGGTTTCGGCCATTCGCGGCGAGGAAGGCCGGCTGCGCAACGCGCTGGAACGCGAAACGGAATTCGGTGTGGGCGGCGGGTTTTCGCGTCGACATGAACACAACGTAATGGATGCGGACTGGTCCGTGAGTCCCGTGACGAAGAAGAACAAGGACAAGGCGTGGTTCCAGCTCGGATCGAGCGGATCGGGCAACCATTTTGTGGAATTCGGAACGCTTACACTGGAACAAGATGAGCTGGGGCTGAAAGCCGGAACCTATGTGGCACTGCTGTCGCATAGCGGTAGCCGCGGAACCGGCGGCGAGGTGGCAAAGCATTACAGTTCATTGGCGATGGATCGGCATCCGGAACTGCCGAAACAGTTGAAGCATCTGGCGTGGCTGGACCTTGATTCGCAGGCCGGGCAGGAATACTGGCAGGCCATGGAACTGATGGGACGCTATGCCGCGGCCAACCATGAACTGATCCATCGCTTCATAGCGCGCAACCTTGGCGTCGAGGTGCTGGCGGACGTGGAGAACCATCATAACTTTGCATGGAAAGAACAGCATTTCGGGAAAGAGGTCGTGGTGCACCGCAAGGGCGCAACGCCGGCCACAACCGATACGCTGGGTATTATTCCCGGATCGATGGCGACGCCCGGATTCGTGGTTCGCGGTAAAGGCTGCGCGGAGTCGATGAACTCCGCCTCGCACGGCGCCGGACGCGCCATGAGCCGCACCGCGACCAAGAACAGCTTCACGTGGAATCAGGCGAACAGGTTTCTGGCCGACCGTGACGTGATATTGATTTCCGCCGGACTCGACGAGGTGCCGATGGGCTATAAGGATATTCATGAAGTGATGGCGGCCCAGACCGATCTGGTCGACGTCATTGCCCGATTTGATCCGAAGCTGGTCAAGATGGCGCCGGAGGAACACACAAAAAATCGACGAGGGCCTCGCCGTAGCCGCTGAGTTCTGATAAACGTCTTACAAAGGAGTTTTTATACCATGATTAAACCACCCAAAGCCTACGAGAACATCGCATTCCTCAACAGTTCCTATTGCCGCCCCGTCCGGCTCCAGCTGGAATATCTCCATCCGGAAGTGACCATGCAGGAGCAGGGCGTGAAATCAACTATCGTGCTGTTCGGCAGTGCCCGCATTCCTTCGCCCGAAAAAGCCGGCGGATGCAAAAATGAAAAGCTGGCATCGCTGGTCCCGTTCTATGAGGAGGCACGCAAGCTGGCGAAGATGGTCAGCACGACCTGTCAGACCAATCATGAGTGCGAATATGTGGTGGTCACCGGCGGTGGCGGCGGCATCATGGAGGCGGGCAACCGCGGCGCCCATGAGTCGGATTGCAAGTCCATCTCGCTCAACATCACCCTGCCCCACGAACAGGAACCCAATCCCTATGTCACGCCGGAACTGAACTTTGAATTCCGCTATTTCCACATGCGCAAGATGCACTTTCTGCTGCGCGCCAAGGCCGTCTGCATTTTCCCCGGCGGATTCGGTACCTTTGACGAACTGTTCGAGGCGCTGACGCTGATTCAAACCGGAAAGATTGCACCGATGCCGGTTATTCTCTTTGGAACCGAGCACTGGAAGCGGCTCATCGACTGGGAATATCTGGCCGAATGCGGACTGATCAGCCCGAAGGATCTCGACCTGATTGCCTTCTGCGACAAAGCAGAGGATGCGTGGAAAGCCATCACGGAATTCTATTCAGAACAGGGGCTGTAGGATCTTTGATCGCCAGAACGATTGCGGACGGCGGGGACGCTGTCCCGCGCGACCCTGGCGGGGTGGTTATTCGCGCACCAGAAAATGAAGGACCTTGTTGAGGCGTTTGATATCAAGGTTGTGGAAATCCTCCACATCCTCGTGACGCACAATACGGTGCATCCGGATGAGCAGCAGAAAGATGCCCATATATACGACGCCGACCAGCAGCAGAAGCAGCAGATTAACCAGTTCGCCCTCAAAGAGCTCAAACAGTCCGATCCGGCGCACCAGCCAATGCAGCACAGCACCTTCGGCCAGCAACGTGAACAGAATGCGCATGAAAAAACGACCGGGGAAATAGACCCCACCGATCAGCCGGCGCACCACGACCACCCGATATGGAATCGTCATCAAAAACGTACCGAGCACCGCGCCGATACCGCCCCAGACGCCGAGATCCAGATGCACAATCAGGACCCAGTCGAGCACGAGATTAACCGTAATCTGAACCAGCAGAGTCGGGACCATGTCCATCATCTGCTCCTTCGCCTTGATCGCAGCCGAGAGCGGAATGGAATAGAGCGGAAGACAGAGTACCAGACAGAAAGCGGAGGCCAGATCACCGGCCTGATTCATTTCACCCTGATAGATGATTCGATAGGCCTCCGGCGCAAACCAGGCCCCAAGGGCCGCCATCGGCAGCGAAACCATCATAAGCAGCTTATAGTAGGAAGTGATCAGCCGGCCAAGACAGCTGTTGTCGCGGACATAGGCCTCTGCGAATGCCGCGGTAAAGAGCGGCATCAGCGCCAGCGGAATAAAGGTAACTGCCGTGTATGGCAGCGAATAACCCAGATCATACATGCCGGCCATCGTGGTGCCGCCGACGGCCGCAATGAAGAAGATCTCGGAATACTTGAACATGACCATCCGCAGGATGGAGTTAAGCATGACCACGCCGGAAAAGGAGAGCGCTCGGCGCTTGCCGATTCCCTTCTCCCGGTTCGTCCAGGGAAGCGCACGGACATAGCGGAACAGCAGAACGGCGCCGATCGAGAAAACTGCCGCCACGGAGCTCATCTGGACCAGCAGAATGGTTTCCACTTCGGCATGAAAACGCAACGCGACCACGAGAACACCAAACCAGACCACTCCCTGTGCAACCGACAGGATTGCCACGGTACGGATGCAGAAGAGCGATGTGAACACCGTTCCCACAAACTCCTTCAGAAGCCAAAGTGCCGTCAGTCCGCAGGCCAAGATCAGGTAGAATCTGAAATGCGCTATATGCCCGGCATTAAAGAGATCCTGCAGCGGCCTTGAAAAACCGATGAGAATGGCCGAGACAGCAACCACCGCCACGATCTGGAGCAGTGCGGATTTCCAAAGCAGATGTCCCATCGCCCAACGATTACGCCGCGCCGCGAGTTCCGGAATATAGCGCATCAGGGCCGTGCATAACCCCAGTCCGCAGACCACCAGCATGTAGGAGGCGATATTGGTCATCAGGCTGTAGACGCCGTATTTATCGCGTCCCAGCCCGTTGACCGTCAGCACGCTGACGCCGAAATAAACAAAGAAGAGCACCAGCTTGGAAATCACCATCCACGGAATGCCGCGTACCGCCTCGCGGGAAAAAAAGCCCTGGCCGCCGGCCGGGGATTCGCCGCTCTGGGTTTCAAGTTCCATTCCGTCTCTGCCCTCCCGGGTCTTACTCCTGCCGCGCCCGCTCAATGCGGCGGGAAATGGACGGATGACTGTGCAGCAGGAATTCAATCCATGCCGCCGGTTCCTTGTTCGACAGGTTTTGGTCTGCCAGCTTTTCAAATGCGGAAATCAGCGAATCGGGCGATCCCATGGCTGCGATGGCATATGCATCGGCCGCGAATTCGCGCCGGCGCGAATGCATGTTGGCGAACGGCATGGAGATGAGGGAAAAGACAAAGAGGCTGAAAATAAAAATCGGCGCAGACGCGATCGATTCAATACCGCCCAGCTCGAACAAGCCGACCAACGCGGTCAGGATGTGGTGTGCAATAAAAAATCCCAGCAGCGCCAGCAGCGAACTGGTAATCATCAGCCGCGTAGTGTCACGGTTTTTATAATGTCCAACCTCATGCGCAAGAATGGCCAGAATTTCCTCCTGAGAATATCCGGAAAGCAGCGTATCGCCCAGAATGATCCGGCGCGTCTTTCCGAATCCGGCAAACGCGGCATTGGCCGTTGAGGTCTTTTCTTCCAGTCCCCACTTAAAGACACCGACCACTTTGATGCCGGCCTCTTCCATCATGCGTCGGACCGCCTCCGTCAGTTCACCTTCGGCCAGCGGTTCAAACTTATGGAACAATGGCATGATGACCACCGGGGCGATGGTTGAAATCACCACGGCAAAAAGGATGTAGAATACCGCCGCAGCCAGCCACCACCACTCCGGAAGCCACCGCAACAGCGCATAGATCACCGAAAACAGTACCGTGGCCAGCAGCAGGTCGATGATCAACGACTTGATAAAATCGGCAAACCACTCCCCGAAGCTCTCATGGGAAAGTTCATAATGATGCTCCAGTACATAGTCGCTGTAGTAGGAAAACGGAAACATACAGGCAGCGAATCCGAAAACCGAAACCATGGTGTAGAGCGCATTCGTGACATACCACAGCTTTTCTCCGAACCGGTTGGTCAGGCCTCCGGCCAGCTTTTCCGACGCACCGCTGAACTGGTACACCGCCAGCAGAACGGCCAGCACGATAATCTGTAGAAAGAACAGACGGTTATGGATAGCGTCATACTCTTTCGCCATCTCCTCTCGACCTTGTTTAAAATCCGTCATGGCCTAGAGTTCGCTGGTGTAGCCCATGATGGTCAGCAGGCGGTCGAGTTCGTCGTTGTCGTGATAATCGATCTCCAGCGAACCTTTCACCTTGCGGCCGTTGGTCAGGGTTTTGGAAGGATTAATCCGGACGCTCGTTCCGAAAAACTGATGCAGGTCGTTACTGAGCGTCTGCAGATATTCCCCCGGCAGGTCCGACTTTTCCGCACGCGGCTTCTTGGGAGGATTCCCCAGCTTGCGAACAATTTTTTCAAGCGCCCGAACCGACAGGCCTTCCTTGATACTGCGCCGGGCCAGAATCTCTTTTTCCTTTTCGCTGTCGAGTGCCAGCAGAACCTTGGCATGTCCGACAGAGAGCAACCCTTCGGCCACATATTTCCGAACCCCTTCCGACAGCTCCAGCAGGCGGAGCGCATTGGCCACCGTTGCCCGGGCCTTGCCGACCTGCGCCGCTACCTTTTCCTGTGTCAGATTGAATCTTTTCTGGAGCAGCGCATAACCCTCCGCCTCTTCAATCGGGTTCAGGTCTTCGCGTTGCAGGTTTTCAATCAGGGCAATTTCGAGGGCCTTTTCGTCGGATGCTTCGACAACAATCACCGGCACTTTTTTCAACAGGGCGGCCTGGGCGGCGCGCAGGCGGCGCTCCCCGGCAATCAGTTCATATTTACTGCCGACCTCGCGCACCAACAGCGGCTGCAGAACGCCATGTACCTTGACCGATTCAACCAGTTCACTCAGCGCCGACGAATCAAAGACCGTACGCGGTTGCCACGGGCTTGCCACCACCTTGGCAACAGCAACTTCAAGTACGCCGCCCGTTGCTTCATCCGGCGCAGGCGCCGCCTTCCGGGTGGCCTGCTGTTTGGCAGTGGAACCGTCCTTGATTAATGCATCGAGCCCGCGCCCGAGTCCTTTATGTTTTACAGCCATAGATCTTCCTTTGCTCCGGGATGTCCAAATTTGCGTATAATTCAGACAAACCGCAGGAAATGAAAGGCTAAAGTGCCCGAAGGGATGCATTCGACCGCGATGGATCAGTCACCGAGCCGCATACGCGGCCCCAGCCGTTTCGGAAGGCAAAGTTTCTCCTGCTCGGCCATGCGCTGCTGATAGGATTTAACCTCAGCCACCTGACGCACGGGAATAAAACAGTCACGAGCCCAAACCAGATAGATACAGGTCAAAATCCCCCATACGCAGGTAATGAATGTCATGGCGGCCGGATTGAGGAAATCAAAGCGGCCCAGCCGTTCAATCCGGGCCGCACTGTAACCCATGGCGGCAAATAACGCGTCCATATCCAGCTCGGAAAAGGTCAGCATCATGGATGCGGAGGTCAGCAGGACCAGCGCATAGGCCAACCACCAAGCATGCATCCGGCGCGTGAATGCGCCCCACCCCACATAACCGCAGGCCACAGAGACGAGGAATGAAATCCAGAATCCGATCGTGCCGGATTGCACCGATCCAAACAGAAGCACCACATAATTGGTGAAGGCGCCGAGAACAACGGTTAGACAGCCCATTACGGAAATAAGTCCCATGGCCAGCAGCGGCAACGGATGACGATCCGTCCAGTTGGATTCCGGATTCAACCGTTCGCAGGTAGCCTGAACTCCCTTTAAACTGTAGAAGGCAATTGCCGCCATGGGCATCACCAGCTGGAAACAGATCACAAAAAAGACGCCGACCGACATAATCCACATGGCGAATTCCGGAGAAAACACGTCCGCATCGGCCAGCAATCCATAAACGCCGGGCATTACATACAGCAGCAGTGCGAGAAAAACCGTCCCGAAAAAAATCGCTACCCAGGAACCGACCAGCATCAGCGCCCGCGCCCAGCGGCGCGCCCGGATGCTGCCGACGCCCATGGTAACAAACCAGAATCCCTGCAGAAGCAGGACCCCGAGTGTCATGACCAGATGCGAGGATTTCATGTCGCCCGGACCGGCGATCGCGATCAGACCGACCAGAAGCAGTGCCATCAAAAAGGCAAACACACCCAGCAAAACCTCAAGGGCACCAAACACGGCCAGCCCGGTTGAGTGATCCTTTTCCGGGTCCCCCTCCAGCCAGACAAACTCACGCACTCTTTTTAACAATTCTTTCATAAGACGCGCTTTTAAAGCAAGTATCAAGCCAATGAGTCAAACAAAAATGCCCGGCATGGCTTGAGGAGACCATGCCGGGCATTTCGGATGTTTAGGCGAAAACGGTTAAATTATTCCGAGGGGACAACTTCGTAGATCGTGGTGGATCCGCTGACTTCATTGGCTACAGCCAGCAGGGCCGTTCCGGTCGGACTGTCGCAAGCCGGAATAAACGCAAGACCTTCAGGTCCGAGATCGCCCGCTTCCGGCGTTTCAACGTCCTGCGTGAAGTCGCGATTGTTCACATAGTCCATGAAAACCGGGGCACGCGGATTGGTTACGTCATAGACCATAATACCGCCGACGCGCTCAAGGCCGATAAAGGCAACCATCCGGGCTCCTACCTGCCCGACCACAACCCCTTCCGGCTCAGGCCCTTTGTTATCGGAACGGTTATCAAACTTATTGTTATCGTTGCTGGCATTGAAATAGTCGGGAGTCGCAGCCGCAATGATCTGCTCAAAATCATCGCCGGAGTCAAATATCTGGCGACCCCGATCGTCCCAGATTGAGAAAGAACGGGCTCCAAGACCGAAAATCTGATGCTGCACACCGTCAACCGTCCCAAATGGAGCCGCGGTCGTGGTTCCAAGGCGTCCGAGGTTCTCATTTTCCTGAATGCCCGGAAAGCGCTCCGTCAGCCAGTCGGCAAGTACGAGATCTCCGACATCGGTCTCTTCGGAATATCCGTCATAATCGCGGGAGTCACCCTCGTTGGCGGTTACCAGATAAGTGCGGCCATTCACATCGTAGGTTGCGATGGCATCCGGTTCATACATCCCGGCAACCGGCCAGTTCTCAATATTGATGCCGTCATCCTTGTCAGATCCGTCAAATCCGTTACCGGGCAGCACGTGCCATTTATACCCGAAACTCTTGATGCGCTTCACCCGGGCATGCTTGATATCGATCATCGCGAGGGCATTGTTTTCCTGCAGCGTCACATAGGCGGTGCGACCGTCCGGATCCACCGCAATATATTCTGGTTCCAGATCCTGGGCTACCGTCGCATTCGGACCATAGATGCGGACCTGCGCACGGCGCAGCATGTTTAAACGGGAATTGAACGGAGCGAAAGACACGGTTTTCACATTGCTCTGTGTCACATTTTCAACACCGCCCGAAAGATCAATAATGGATACGGAACCTTCAGGATCGACCGTATAGTCGTCATTCGGCTCACCCTCGTTCGCCACCAGAACCGCATTGCCGTCCGGGGTGTAGGTCAGCATATCCGGCAAGGATCCGACCTGAACCGAGACGATATATGCCCCGTCAATATCAAGGAAGACCACGGTACCGGGATCCTGTTTGGGATCCGCCTGGCACGCGGCCGCAACCACGCCATTGAAAACCGCGACCGAATTCACCCCTCCGCCATATGCACGCAAATCCACCTTGGTGATCAGCGACGGCGCCGACGGATCGGCAATATTAAGCACATCGAGCGTATTCTCATTCGCGTTGGATACAAACAATCTCTGCGACGCTTTATCATAGGCTACGATTTCCGCAGCGCCTTCATCAAAGATGCCCGAAGCATAGGTCCCGAGCGGATTCAGAGAGAGAGAGGTGGATGCCGGCTTATGCGCCGGATGGTTCTTCTCCCTTTTTACGGAATGCGCCATGGCCGAAGTCGCCGTACAGGCCAGTGCGAGAGTGAATAGAGTGCGGTAGTTCATGGAATTATTCTCCAATTGATACGGGTTAATATGCCTCGCATTCCGAAAAAGGAACGCCCTGTGTCTCAATGGGGAAATATCATCGAACCGCTGTTCAGGAGGGATTAGAACCCCGTTCAGACTTTGCAAAACAATCCGTGCACGCAATCCGTCTTTAGCGATCAAGACTCCATGGAAACTGCAGGCATCTACTACTGTTCCCGGCGCACATAATGTGCTTAATTGACAGGATGAAAACGGTCAGGGCATTTATTGCGGCAGAGATCGGAGCGGATCTCCGTGAAAAGCTGACAGACCTTCAGCGAAAACTGAAACAGGTCGAGGCCGATGTTCGATGGATCACGCCGGACGGCATACATCTGACACTGGCTTTTCTGGGTAACATACCGGAAGATCGGATCAACGCGGTCAGCGAGGCAATCGACCGCGCCGGCGCCGGACACACCCGCTTTGATTTCGCAGTTTGCGGAACCGGTTATTTTGGAAGCACCCGGCATCCGCGAATCATCTGGGCCGGTGTTGCCGACAGCCCTCCTCTGCTTCGATTGCAACGGCAGATCCTCCGAGAGCTGCAGCAGTCGGGCATCGCGTTCGACAATAAACCGTTTTCACCGCATCTGACGCTGGGCCGCATCAAACGTGTTGACCGAAACACAGAAGCGTTGCTGCAGGAAGTCAACGAACGATCCTCCGTTGACCTTGGAATGAGCACCATCAGCCACGTGGACCTGATCCAGAGCACCCCTAAGCCGACCGGCGCGGAATACTGCCTGCTTCATCGAATGCAGTTGGTATAGGCCTACAGAATCTCAACCAAAGGTCGATCGGTTCCAGCCCCAGTGATCACGCTCAATGGACCGAAACGTGACATATACCCGATCGGATGATATACCCAAATGGTCCTCCAGCAGGATGCATAGCTTCATCGTCAGTTCGTGGTTAACGTCCCGATTCAATCCGCCGATGCTTCGGATTTCAGCATACGCGGCATCCCCACGCTGTCCGGACATCAAGATGTCGACCGTCTCAACAACAACCATTACATAAGTCTCCGGCTTGCCGATGGTTTCAGCAACGGCCTTTGATAATTCGTGATGCAGTTCAGCAGGGATTTCTTTCGTACATTTCAGGTTCAGCATGGGCATGGTGTTTCCTCCTGTTAAGGCTCCAACGTCGGAGCACTGAAACCATAAATACTGCCGGTATGTTTTCCCAGCACATCGACATACGGCGCAATAATATCAACCGCCTCACCTTTTCGTGATTCCGGAAGCGTTGCGATCCACCGGTCAATATCGATCTCCTGCCACGCATTGTCCGCCGATCCATGTGCGCGGGTGCAACGCATCAGCCTCGGGTAGTTCTCCGGAAATTTCTCCTGCAGCTCTAGCATCATGCGATAGGACAATGCATACGGCTCGCGCCGCGATTTCGCAAAATGCCGCTTCCACGTACCCCAGGACCGGCCCTCTCTCTCGCAGAACTGTTCTGAAAAAACCGTCGCAATTCCTTCCAAATACCAGTCGGTAATTTTCGGATTCAACAGATGAACACATTCATGAGCCAGCAGGGCCAGGTAGTTGTCATGATCAGGGTCCACGCCGATATAAATCACAAAAACCCCGTTGGTGGGATCGACGCATTCCGTCAGCGAAAAATCTTCGCCGATACGATAGCGTCTCGCTTCCTCGGTCCGGCGCGAGCGGCGCAGAAGAACCTCCTTCACCGGTATTTCGGGGGCTCCGAATTCTTCCTGAGCGGCGGAAAAAGCCGCCTGCATAAAGGCATGGGAATCCGGGTCGTTAATCGGCTCATAGGCGGCATACCACGGTCCCGGCGGCTTTCCCGAAAGCAGTCCGGCGCAACCGTTCAGGATGAGTAACAAAAAAAGAAGGAGCAGCGCACAGCCCACTCCTTCTCTCTTTCTGCGATCCGACATGCCGGAATTATTCAGTCAGGTTATCATCATGCTTCGCCGCTTTTTCCGGAGCGCCGATGATCTCCTTGACCTGCACCGTAATCTTACCGATGCCTTCCAGCCCCAACGACTCACGCACGCTTTCGCGAATCCGCTGCTGAAGCACCTGCGAAAGCTCGGGAATCTTGTTTCCGGTCAACACTCGTACACCAACTACGATATCAAGGTTTTCTCGGTCCCGGACCAGCTTGCTTTCAATGCTCTTCACGGCGGCGAACTCGGTTCCGATCCGTTCGACAAAATCCTGAATCGCCTGAATGCTGATACCGACATTCCCGTCATCCGACTGAAAGTCAATATAGGTTTCCTTCCTGGCACTGCGGCTCCCCACCACCATGCGCAACAGGAAAGAAAGGATCAACAGCAGGCCGACCGCCATGCTGAAGAACGGCGAGTTTTTCACGCCATCAAGCACTGATTCGAGGGTAGCCTGATCGAACCAGCTCGCGTATACCAGCCAGCATCCCATCGCCAAAAGCAGTAGCGCAACGACGATGTCCAATGCCTTTTTGATCCAGGTAGCCATGGATTTACTCCTCGGATTTCTTTTCCGCCGGATTACGAATGCCCTGAACCACCACGTTCACGGCAGACACATGCTTGCCGGTCATCTCTTCGACGGCCTGCTTGACCTCGGTCTGAAGCTGAACGCAGATTTCAGGAATCCGGATTCCGAACTCAAGTACCACCGCCAGATCGATGGCAATCAGCTCTTCGCCTGCCTTTTCAATGCGAATCCCTTTATCCTTGGACTTCTTGCCGATGATACCGGCCAGGTCGTCCGCCAGAGACCCCTGCAGCTCCACAACCCCCGGAACCTTCTTTGCCGTTTCGTGGGCAATGACGGCGATCACGCTGTTGTTGATGAAAATCTGTCCGTATTCTGAGCCGCTCGGCTCGTTTACTGTCAGCTCCATCGCATCTTCTACGCTGTTGACTGCCTCGTCTTTCATCACCACTTCTCCTTATTGTATTAGGATTTCAAAAATACTTCGTGCATAAACTTTTCAAGAAAGGCGGTATTGTAGGTTCCCTTCCGGAAACGACCGTCCTCCATGAGCGCCTCCCCCAGCGGAACAGACGTGTGAGGACCACTGATGGTAAACTCCTCCAGCGCGCGGCGCATGCGGGAAATCGCCTCTTTGCGGTCCTTTCCATGCGCAATGATCTTACCGATCATGCTGTCATAGTAGGGCGAAATATTATACCCGGAATACACATGCGAATCGATGCGGATGCCCGGTCCCCCCGGAAAGTGAACCGCTTCAACCGGTCCCGGAGAGGGCGTGAAGTTGTTGTACGGATTTTCGGCGTTCACACGATATTCAATCGCATGGCCCCGAATAACCACGTCATCCTGCGTAAATGAAAGCGGTTCGCCGGCGGCCACGCAGATCTGTTCCTTCATCAGATCGATTCCGCTCACCTCTTCGGAAACGGTATGCTCCACCTGAATGCGGGTATTCATTTCCATGAAATAGAACTGCTTCGCAGTCTCGTCGTACAGGAATTCAAGCGTGCCGGCGCTGTCATAATTAACTGCTTTGGCCGCCTTGACTGCTGCATCGCCGAGCGCCTTGCGCTCTTCATCCGTCAGAGTCGGACACGGCGCCTCCTCCACCAGTTTCTGGTGGCGACGCTGAATCGAACAGTCGCGTTCACCCAGATGGCAGACATTACCGTGTTTATCACCGATAATCTGCACTTCCACGTGGCGGGCTGATTCGATGTATTTTTCCATGAACAGGTCGGGGTTCCCGAACGAAGCTTCGCCCTCGGCCGACGCGGCCATGAAACCCTGAACCAGACTTACATCGTTACGGGCCACGCGCATCCCTTTACCGCCGCCGCCGGCCACCGCCTTGAGCAGCACGGGATACCCCATCTCCTGCGCCAGCTTGAGTGCTTCATCGGAATTCTTGAGAATCCCTTCGGAGCCGGGCGTAATCGGAACGCCGGCGGCCTTCATCGTATCACGCGCAATCGCTTTATCGCCCATACGTCGGATGCAGTCGGGCTGCGGGCCGATGAAAGTAATGTTACAGTTAGCGCAGATTTCTGCAAAGTGGGCGTTCTCAGCCATGAAGCCGTAGCCCGGATGAATTGCATCAACGTCGGCAATTTCTGCGGCGCTGATTATGTTGCTGATCTTGAGATAACTCTGGCTTGCGGCCGCCGGACCAATGCAGACGGCTTCGTCCGCCATCTGCACATGAAGCGAATCCGCATCGGCTTCGGAATATACCGCCACCGAACGAACCCCCAGCTCCTTGCAGGCGCGAATAATGCGCAATGCAATTTCGCCGCGATTGGCAATCAATACCTTTTGAAACATGGGGAAGCTCCCTTACTTGGGTTCGACGAGGAAGAGCGGTTGTCCGTACTGCACGGGAGATGCATCATCCACGAGAATTTTTTTGATCACACCTTTAACGTCGGCCTTGATCTCGTTCATCACCTTCATGGCTTCCACAATACAGACCACGGAGTCCTCGGAAACCTCGGTGCCGACGGAAACAAATGCATCAGCATCCGGAGCCGGCTTGCGATAGAAGGTACCAACGATCGGGGAAGGAATTTCAATGAGTCCGTCATCGGATGAATCCGCGGCAGCGGCGGCCGGGGCGGCGGCAACTGCGGCCGGGGCGGCAGCGAGCGGTGCGGCTGCCGGGGCAGAGGCATAAACAATCTGCGGAGCTTCTGTGCTGCCGCGCTTCATCGTCAGTTCAAAATCGTTATCCTTCATCGCGAATTCCGTGAGATCGTTGCACTTCATCATCTCCACGATGCGTTTGATATCCTTGATTTCCATAGTCACTCTCTCCTGATTTTCATATGTGCTATCGTCGGAACACTAAACTATATTTCACCGGCATTGCCTAGCATGAATATTGATCCATCACGGAATCCATCATGCCTGCGAGAGCTCGTCATGGGGCCGAATTCAGCCCTGTGAACAGCCTTCGGATCCAGCCAGAAACGCCATGCCATCCCGGGCAGACTCCCGATTATGTCCAACAAAAAAAACAGGCGACCCCCAAGCCGCCCGTTTCACTCCATCAAAGCGATGTCTGCTAGAGCTTATCGACAATCAGTCCGGCGATCCCGACATAAGTCGAGGGAGACATCTCAAGCAGGCGTTGCCTGTCTTCTGGAGCAAGCTCCAGGCTCTCAACAAACTGCTGAATCGTTTCCTTCGTAATCTTATCCGCGCCGCGGGTGAGATCCTTAAGCTTTTCGTAGGGCTTCTCGATGCCGGCCTTGCGCATGACGGTCTGGATCGGCTCGGCCATGACTTCCCATGCGTTGTCGAGGTCGCGCGCCAGCACTTCTTCGCGCAGCTTCAGCTTTCCGAACCCCTTGAGCGTCGAAAGATAGGCGATCATACTGTAACCGAAACCGACGCCCATGTTGCGCAGGACGGTGGAGTCGGTAAGGTCGCGCTGCAGGCGAGAGATCGGCAGCTTGGCGGAGAGATGCCCGAAAATGGCATTGGCCAGGCCAAGGTTGCCTTCGGAGTTTTCGAAGTCGATCGGATTCACTTTGTGCGGCATGGTGGAGGATCCTACCTCCCCTTTCACGGTCTTCTGGCCAAAGTAAGCCATGGAAATGTAGGTCCAGATATCACGATCAATATCGATCAGGATCGTATTGAAGCGGCAGATGGCATCGAACAGTTCCGCCATGTAATCATGCGGCTCAATCTGCGTGGTAAAAAGATTCTGTTTCAGTCCCAGGCGGCCTTCAATAACGCCATTCGCAAGCGCCAGCCAATCGACGTCCGGATAGGCGGAAAGGTGCGCGTTGAAATTCCCGACGGCACCGTTAAGCTTTCCCAGTATTTCTACACACGTTTCCTTCTGCATCTGAAAGGCCAGACGATCCGCGAATACAGCCAGCTCTTTTCCGATTGTCGTCGGCGATGCTGTCTGACCATGTGTCCGAGCCAGCATAGGAACATCCTTCCACTGTGATGCAAAGGATTTCAGCTGATCAACAAGCTCCTGCTGATGCGGCAACAATGCAGCAAGCCCGTCTTTGAGCATCAGCGCATGAGAGAGATTGTTGATATCTTCGGAAGTGCAGGCAAAGTGAAGAAACTCGGAAAGCTCTTCCAGGGAAGATCCTGCAATTTTCTGTTTGAGATAGTACTCGACCGCCTTCACATCGTGATTCGTCGTCTTTTCAATCTCCTTAACTTTCTCTGCTTCCTGCGGCGTAAAATCGTCAACGATTCCCGTTAAAAGATTCAGCTCTTCAGCGGTCAGCGCACGGCATTCCGGAATACCGGCTTCCGCACAAAGAGCTTCAAGCCAAAGGACTTCCACTCGTACGCGATTGCGCACCAACGCATATTCCGAAAAGCACTCGGTTAGTTCAGAAACCTTGGATGCATAACGTCCGTCGATCGGACTGATGGCAGTAATCATTTCTTTCTCCCTAAATCTGTTTGCTAATGGCCGAATATAGTCATGAACAAGAGAGATGAAAATCACGGAATTCGAAGAATCCGAACCGCATTCTACGGCATTGCCCAAGAGGACCATCCCGACGGGAATCCGCTCGGCGGAAACTGATCGGCTTAAAGGAACATCAAACAGAGCTCCTTCTGGCAGTTCTTTTTTAGGGTCTTCCGCTGAATCTCTGGGTGAATGAATGATTAACACACCGGGCATCTCTTACCGCATGCGCAGGGTGAATTGCTCCGAGTGCGGGGGTGAAGGTCGAAAAGGTTCCGTGGGCGGAGGGGAAGTCGCATACGACGAAAGCGTTCCAACTGTTCCTCGCCCGCAGGGCGCACAAACTCTCGTGGAAAGAAACCGCCGAATCGTTCTGCACGAGCTGGGACACGGTGTTTCGGTCGGTCAATGGTATCTGAAGAAATGGTGCACCCGGGCCATGCGTTTCCGGTTTGAACCCATGAAGAACTTCGTTATAACGATCCGTCGGCACCAGCCACTGATCATGAACTGACTCAAGGCCAAGAAGACCTATTCGTCAGGCGTTATAGAGGGACTGAACCGCAAAGCAAATCTGGTAACGAGAAAAGCATTTAGCTTTCGCAGCTACGATGTGCTTGAAATCGCCCTGTTTCACACCATGGTCGACCTCCCCGAACCGGAACTAACCCACACACAGATTCTGCTAAAGAGGCAAAAAAGATCCTACTGACAACGCTTACGGAGCGTATCGGCCCAGTCCTCGCAGGCTCGCGCCAGCGCATTTGCCCGATGAGATATGCGGTTTTTTATATCAGAGGAAAGCTCTGCGAATGTTTCAGAATAGCCGTCTGGAATGAAAAGCGGATCATAGCCGAATCCGTTTGTCCCACGCAAATCCTCAATAATGAGACCAGCACACTCTCCGGAAACTGTTTTAAAATTACCATCTGGGTCAGACAATGCAATCACTGTGCGAAAACGCGCTGAGCGGTCCGGCGCATTTTTCATCTGTTCTAGAAGCTTTGCATTATTGTCCTCATACGAACATTGCTCACCCGCGTAGCGGGCAGAATACACCCCGGGAGCACCGCCAAGCGCGTCAACTTCCAGCCCGGAATCATCAGCCAAAGCCCAGCAACCGGTTGCTTTTGCAATCTCAACCGCCTTTTTAATCGCATTCCCTTCCAAAGTATCACGATCTTCAACTACATCGGGAACATCCGGATGCTCAAAAGCGGAGCATACTTTGAGATTGTAAAAATCAAAGATGGCGTGAATTTCTTCGAGCTTATGCGCATTTCGCGTGGCAATTACAAGTTTCATAATTCCTCCCTCTGGCGAGGCATGATGATCAACACAAATCAAAAGTTCAAAGCAGTATAACACAAAAAAAACCTCGGTTCCTAAGAACCGAGGTTTAAAAGAAAAAACCGGCTGCGTGCTACTCTCCCGAGGTCTGCCCCTCAGTACCATTGCCGCTGGGACCCTTAACTTCTGTGTTCGGAA
>JAFGVP010000133.1 GCA_016937945.1 Pontiellaceae bacterium
AACCGGTTGTTCGCTGCTCAACAGCATGAACAGGGTCACCGGGCCTATGCGTCCGATGAACATGGCGATGCTGATGATGACCTTGCCGATTTCATCGAGCTGCGGCGTCGCCCCAGTAGATAACCCGACCGTTCCAATGGCCGAGGTCGCCTCGAAAATAATGTCGCGTGATGTTATCTGTTGGGTAACCTCAAGCATGAGGACCACCAGGAACCATATAGCAACGCCGGAGGCTACAACCGTAACGGCACGGTATATCGTTCTTGCATTGATACGCCGGTTTTGAACGATAACTTCGTTGCGATTCGCGATGCTTGTCCAAAAAGTCATTACCAGTATGCCGATCGTGGTGGTCTTTACGCCCCCGGCGGTTCCTCCCGGGCTTCCCCCGATGAACATGAAAACGACCATAAGCATAAACGTGGGTCCGGCTATGCTTGTAATATCCACCGAGTTGAATCCTGCAGTTCTTAGAGTAACCGACTGGAACCACGCATTTTGAACCTTATCCGCGAACGACATGCCGCCCAGTACACCATTCCATTCAAATGACATGATGAAGAAGGTTCCGGCAACAAGCATCACAAGAGTGGTTGTCAGTGCAATTCGTGCAGGCAGAGAAATGGTTTTCCCGGCCAGCCAACGAGGAACGATCAAACTCGTGGCGGGAGCCATGCCACCAAAGATGATTAAGGCGGCGACGCTGTGCAGCACCAACGGATTGGTTTGATAGGGAATGAGACTGTCGCTTTGCAGGGCGAATCCTGCATTGCAGAAGGCCGAGATGGCGGTAAATACTCCTCGCCATACCCCCGATGCGGGGTCTTCCCCTGCGGTTATGAATGTTGCGGATAAAATGACTGCCCCAACCCCTTCGGCAATGAAGGTGAATTTAAGGATGGTGCCCAGAGAATGTATCAGGTCCACGCGGCTTGTATCGGTCATGGAGGTCATTAGGCGCTCCTGCTTGAGACTTAAACGTTGTCCCATGGCGTGCAGGGCGACTGTTGTAACACTCATGATTCCCAGACCGCCCAACTGGATGAGTAGCAGGATACAGCCTTGTCCAAACAGCGTGAAGTCATGGGGGGTGTCCAGAACGATCAGGCCGGTAACACATACAGCGCTGACCGCTGTAAAAACGGCGTCGACCATTTCGATAACGCCGGTTTTTGTGGCGAGTGGAAGGCTCAGCAGGATGGTGCCTATAGCGCATAATGAAAAAAACGTGGTGAACAGGATTCTTGCCGGATGGTTGAGCAAGGATTCCCACCAATGTTCGTCTCCCGGCATTCTGGATTTATGCCGAGGTAGTATCGCCAGGTTAATGGCACTCAGAACGAGCGCCGTTGACGTGACGTGAATCCCGGACCAAATCCAGAGAGAATAGCCAATTGCGGCCAGACCGACCATCGACAGCAGGATTCCGACGAGGGACCTTTCCCTGACGGCCCACCAGACAAACAAAAGTTGGGCCAGAAATGCAGCACCTGCAACCACACAGATTCCAAGCATTTCCTCCTCGATATCAAGAAAATGCCGGACAACCACGGCGGCTGGCACAGCCAATACCGCCCAGCGCGTCCGTTGCGGCAGGTATGCGGCATAACAGCTAAGGGTACCTGTCCGGTATGTGGCTCTATAGTCGTAAAGAGTCGATAGGATGAATATGAGCCCGATTGCTGCCGACAATGCGGCAAATGGATTTTCAGTGATCTCGGGAAGAAAGGCAACAAATCCCAGGATGGTCGTCGCGCTTCCCAGCCATCCTCCGATCAATGGTCTGCGCGCCAGAAGGAGAGCGCACATCATACCCATAATGGTCGCACTGGCCGCGAGAATGAGTTGCCATGTCTCTGGTTTTGCAACCCCGTTCCCGGAAAAGGGCAACAGCAGTAACAAAGGCGCGAGCACAAACAGTGCTCCATCCAAACCTAGTGAGGTCCTATGTTTTCTTGCGTGCATCCAACTCAAATCCCCTTACTGCTGTATGGTGGGATAGCACCTGACCGATAGAAATCAATGGCGCATCCGACGCATCAATATATACCACGCATAACAGGTCAGGATGCAAATCGTTTCAACCCTTGAAAAACGCCCATTAATTGGATGCTCCACTCGCCATCAGAAGCTAAGAACCCGAACACTGTCGGGGACAGTCTGTATTCCGCAGTGACATCGAATTATCTTTCAGCTATTCTGCGAATCTCTAATAGACAAACGAACAATGGGTTTTCAGTGACGAGCAACCAGCTTAAACATCGTCTGCACACGATCATTTTCGAAGCCGACACACCGGCGGGCAAGCTGTTCGATGTGATGCTGTTTCTCGTTATCATGGCCAGTGTGGTGCTGACGATGTTACAGAGCGTTGGAGCAATTCGAGAAAGCCATGGCCCTCTGCTGTTTTCACTGAATGCTGCTTGCACCGGATTGTTCACGGTCGAATATTTGCTGCGCCTCTGGTGCGCACGTAGCACGGTGCGTTACGCACGCAGTTTTTTCGGCGTAGTCGATCTGCTGGCTGTGCTGCCGTTCTACATCGGTCTGCTGTTTCCCAGCACGCGATTCCTGGATGTGGTCAAGGTCTTGCGCATGCTGCGTATCTTCCGCGTGTTGAAGATGGCTCAATATGTGGGCGAAGCCGACCTGCTGATGAGCGCGTTGGTGGCCAGTCGCCGCAAGATCGGCATATTTCTCGTGACGGTAATGACCATCGTCGTGATTCTCGGTTCGATGATGTATGTGATCGAGGGCGAAACCAACAACGGTTTCAGCAGTATTCCACGCTCGGTATACTGGGCGATCACTACGCTTACCACGGTCGGCTATGGGGATATTTCACCCCAGACCCATTTGGGTCAGGCACTGGCGTCCCTTCTCATGATCATCGGCTACAGTATTATCGCCGTGCCGACAGGAATCATCACCGCCAGCCTGGGCCTTGAATACGCGCAACGGAAGCGCGCCCGCATCTGCAAAGCATGCGGACAGGATCAACATGATGCCGATGCCCTGTACTGCACGAAGTGCGGGGTAAAGCTTGGTTGATACCCGCTCACTCCTTCAGGAATTCTTCTTTTTCCATCGGGGTGATTTTGATCGAGACGGAGGAAGGAGGGGTATGTTTGCCCCACGTCTTTTCGGCATTGCAGTTCAGGTGCTCCAGTACCGATTTATACATGCGTTCATAATCGGCAAATAGGCTGTCGCATCCTTCGGGGTCTACTTCGATTTCGTCCCGAATCTGGGCGAAGCAATCTTCCACGAAGGTGACCTCTCCATAGGCTACCTGCGCTTCCAGCCGGTAGTATAGTTCAACTTCTGCTTTTCCCATTTTGTATACTCCTTTATACGGTCGATCGTCTTTCACTTAACCATTGACCTGTTCAGATTGAGATTTTTACCGAATCCATCAATTTATACCACGTAGAGCTGGAGTGAGTGCAATTTGTTTCTGCCGTGTGAATTCCGGTGAATGAGATAGGTTTTTTCGCAAGAACCCTGCCTGCTCGAGACAGACATAACTTCCTACGAACCGAAAACGGTTCTTACCAGAAAGACTGTATAACCCACATAGCAGGTCAACAAAACAGCTCCTTCAATACGGTTGATGCGGCCGGCTCCTCGGAATCCATAGCAAATAGCAAAAAGGGATAGTGTTAATGTGGACATGACCAGCATATCGCGGTTGAAAACTTCCGGTCCCACCATCATCGGATGAATTGTTCCGGCAATCCCCACGACAGCCAGCGTATTAAACAGGTTGGAACCAAGTACATTGCCCAGGGCGATGTCGTGCTCGCCCTTGCGCGTGGCAATAATGGAGGAGGCAAGTTCCGGCAGCGAAGTGCCGATTGCGACGATGGTCAGGCCGATGATCAGATCGCTGACGCCTAAGCCCTGCGCGATTTCCACGGCTCCCCAAACCAGGATGCGGGAGCTGATGACCAACATTATCAGGCCCGCAAAAAGCCAGAACAACGCCTTTCGGAAGGGCATGGAGGATTCGTGAAGCGACTCTTTTTCTATCTCGCCACCTAATGTGTCAGATGATCTACGTAAACCTTGCCGGATGGTCCACGCCATCAATCCACCAAATACGCCCAGCAGGATCACTGCATCAATCCGGCTAATTGTACCGTCCCATATCTGCCAGGCAGCCAGTCCTGTAATGGCGGTCAGTATCGGCAACTCCTTTCGCAATACCTGCGAATGAACTGTAATAGGGTTGATAAGAGCTGTGAGTCCCAGAATCAGGGCAATATTGGTGATGTTCGATCCATAGGCATTACCCAGCGCTATTCCGGGATTCCCCTGGGATGCGGCCAGTGCCGAAACCACCATCTCGGGTGCGGAAGTTCCGAATCCGACAATAACCATGCCGATCAGCAACGGAGGCATTCCAAAATGCCTTGCCGTGGCAGCGGAACCATCGACAAAGCGGTCGGCACTCCACACAAGCAAAACTATACCCGTAACTAGGGCGACGAAAGCTAATATCATTTAGATAACTCCTATGTACTGACCTTGTCCGATCTGTCCCCACATCTTAATGCATAATTTGCCGCCGACGGGAAATCTTCATTTGTTTTCGTTCATAATCGCTATGTGCTGTGCATGGCCAGAGTTATTCTCGGCCTCCCGTTTGATTTCTCGACTTTAAGTAAGGAGGTAATGCCATGCTTAAAGTCATACTAGCCAAGATCGGAATCAGTCTGTTCCGGTACCTGCCGTTGGAGCAGATCGTTGCCAAGCTGCTGACCGCGGCCATCCGCAAGCTGCTGGAATCCCGCAAGGCCACCAAGCTTGTTGAACGGGTGCGGAAGACCGTCATCCACCTCAACGAGCTGACCGCCCTCATCGAGCCCATGCTCGACGACCAGGCCGTCACCGGCGATGAGGCGCGCACGATGGTCGACGGAATCAACCAGACCCGTCTGGAAATTCTCCAGACCTGGAGCAAAGGCGATTCCGCCAAGGAACTCGAAGCCCAGCTTCCGGGGTAGGGCGAACTGTTCCAGCGCGTCGCAGGGTCCCAACTCGGGGCCCTTTTTTGTATTCGCCCGTATCTCCCCCGTAAAAATCCGAAAAATTAGAGTGAAAAACTTCGGGGGAAACTTCGAATTCCGGCCATCAAAAACCATTCCGTTTCATCTTTTTTCATTTCCACTTGCACCCCATGCTCAGTTTGGTAACTTACTTGTGTTGAGGCTGATAACTGAGTCAGCATGAAACATAATGTGTTTGAAAGACTGTTTTCGGGACGTAGAAGTCGCTGGTTCGAATCCAGTCGCCCCGACCATATTTTCAGCGGTGTCCTCCCGAGGCATCGCTTTTTTTGTTCTTCATTCATAAGCACAGCCCCCGGCTCCCCGTCGGATACGGGGGTGAGGTTTTCTTGGTCAGCAGTGCGTGCGGTTTTTATGTAGGTAATGGATCGTTTTTTGAGAGACAGGCCGACCCGCGAATCATGCTTTTTTTGGGATTATGACGGATTTGTTAATTTGGTAAAAAAAATATGGCTTCAGGGTTGACTCCCAAGCCGGTTTCTATAAAGTACGCCGTCTTATTTGCCGAGCCAGTCATGTCTGGGTTAGGTGATGATTTGTAAAAATAAGCACTGTGCGTACATTCATTACCGGTGTACCGCGGGGTTTGTTTGCCTGATTTAATGAATAGGCGCGCCCATGTAGCTCAGTTGGTAGAGCGCATCCTTGGTAAGGATGAGGTCAGCAGTTCGAATCTGCTCATGGGCTCCACTTATTCGGTTTTGAAGAAAGTTAACTGAGGAAGATTCAGGAGGTAATAAAAATGGCTAAGGATAAATTCGAACGGACAAAGCCGCACGTAAACGTCGGCACGATTGGTCATGTTGACCATGGTAAAACCACCACTACCGCAGCAATCACCTACGTGCAGAGCACCAAGGGATTGTCTGAATACGTTCCGTATGACAGCGTTGCTAAGGCTTCCGAGTCTCAGGGTCGTCGTGACTCCACGAAGATTCTGACGATTGCTACTTCCCACGTGGAGTACGAGTCTGACAACCGTCACTACGCTCACGTAGACTGCCCCGGCCACGCCGACTACGTTAAGAACATGATTACCGGTGCTGCTCAGATGGACGGCGCGATTCTCGTTGTAGAAGCTCCTTCCGGTCCGATGCCGCAGACCCGTGAACACATCCTTCTGGCCCGCCAGGTTGGTGTTCCGAAAATCGTTGTTTTCCTCAACAAGTGTGATCTCGTTGATGACGAAGAGCTGATCGAGCTGGTTGAAATGGAAATTCAGGAACTCCTTGCCAAGTATGAGTTCGAAGAAGATTCTCCGATCATTCGTGGTTCCGCCACTGCGGCGATCGCTGATCCGCAGGGAGAAGGCGGAAAGTGCATTCAGGAGCTCATGGACGCTCTGGACAGCTGGATTCCGGAACCGGAACGTGTAACCGATCAGGCATTCCTGATGCCGATCGAGGACGTGTTCTCCATTGAAGGTCGTGGCACGGTTGTTACCGGTCGTGTTGAGCGCGGTACCATTCACACTGGCGACACTATCGAAATCGTTGGTATTCGTGACACCATCACCACCACTTGTACCGGTGTTGAAATGTTCCGTAAGATTCTCGATGAAGGTCAGGCCGGCGACAACGTTGGTATCCTGCTTCGCGGTACCAAGAAGGATGACGTACAGCGCGGTCAGGTTCTGGCCAAGCCGGGGTCCATTAAGCCGCATACCACCTTTAAGGGTGAGGTATATGTTCTGTCCAAGGATGAAGGTGGCCGTCATACGCCGTTTTTCAAGGGATACCGTCCGCAGTTCTACTTCCGTACAACTGACGTGACCGGCGATATTCAGCTTCCCGAAGGTGTTGAAATGGTTATGCCTGGCGACAATGTCACCATGGATGTAACGCTGATTACACCCATCGCGATGGAACAGCACATGCGTTTCGCAATTCGTGAAGGTGGCCGTACCGTAGGTGCCGGCCGCGTTACCGAGATTACCGCGTAACAATCGTGTCGAACACAGGGCGTCGGGCAGATTGCGATCTGTCCCGGCCCCGTTAATCATTAACAGGACGAAACCATGCCAAGAGATATCATTACTCTGGCCTGCACCGAGTGCAAAGAGCGCAACTACACGGGGACCCGTAATAAAAAAACGGAAACCCAGCGTCGCGAGACCAAAAAGTATTGCCCGCGTGATCGCCGGCATACGTTGCATCGCGAAACGAAGTAGTTGATTAATTTTTGATAACAGGTCGGTAGTTCAATTGGTAGAGCACCGGTTTCCAAAACCGGCTGTTAGGGGTTCGAGTCCCTTCCGACCTGCCACATCTTTAACTGGAAAGTAGAATGAATAAACTCAACGAGTTGGTCGGGAAAATCAAAACCTTCATTGAAGAGGTGAAGGTGGAATTGATGAAATGCTCCTGGCCTACCCGCAAGGAACTGTTTGGGCAGTCAGTGGTGGTAATTATTTCGGTTATCATTCTGGCAGCGTTTGTTGGTCTTTGCGACTTGGCAAACTGGGGCCTGCTCAAATTCATTATCCGTTAGTTTATTTTGATAGGTAGAAACAATGGCTAAACAGTGGTTCATCCTACACGCACTTTCCGGTCACGAGCTGAAGGTTCAAAAAAACATTGCCAGCCGTGTGCAGCAGGAAGAAATGGAAGACGTGATCGGAGAGGTTCTTATTCCCTCCGAAAAAGTCTCCGAGGTCAAGCAGGGAAAGAAGACGACGGTCAACCGCAAGTTCTTCCCGGGATATGTGCTGATCAATATCAGTCTGTATAACGAGGATGGCGGCTTCAACGATCGCGCCTGGTATTTCATTCAGAATACACCGGGTGTTATCGGTTTCCTCGGCGGAGAGCGTCCCTCGCCGCTGAGTGATTCCGAGGTGGACACCATTGTTCATCAGGTCGAAGAGAAGAAGGATGCCGTTGCACCGAAGGTTATGTTTGAACCGGGTGAAACCGTTAAGGTTACCGATGGTCCGTTCATGAACTTCAACGGTGTGATTGAGGAAGTGGATCCGGAACGCGGCAAGCTGAAGATCTCTGTTTCGATCTTTGGTCGGTCAGCACCGGTTGAACTGGAGTATTGGCAAGTAGAACGTTCGGCCGAATAAATTTTTTGAGGATTGTTATGGCGAAGGAAATCACAGGATACATCAAGCTGCAGATCCCGGCAGGGGCGGCTAATCCGGCACCGCCGGTTGGCCCGGCGCTGGGGCAGAAGGGTGTAAACATTATGGAGTTCTGCAAGGCGTATAATGCCGCCACGCAGAGCCAGGCCGGGATGGTTGTTCCGGTGGTCATCACCGTGTACAGCGACCGCAGTTTTTCGTTTGTGACCAAGAGCCCCCCGGCGTCTGTGCTGCTGAAGAAAGCCGCCGGACTGGCCAAGGGGTCCAGCGTGCCGAACCGCGACAAGGTCGGCAAGGTCACCCGCGCTCAGATCGAAGAGATTGTTGAAATCAAGAAGGACGATCTTAACGCCAATGATAAGGAAGCCGCAATTCGCGTTATCGAAGGTACCGCGCGCAGCATGGGAATCGAGGTTGAATAATCATGGCTACTCACGGAAAGAATTATAAAAACGTTAGAGAGAAAGTCTCCAGGGACAGCGACTACAGCATTGATGATGCGGTTGCATTCCTTCAGGCCAATCCTACCGCAAAGTTTGACGAAACATTCGAGCTGGCATTTCGCATGGGCGTAGATCCGACCAAATCGGACCAGGCGATCCGTTCGACCGTTGCGCTTCCGCACGGTACCGGTAAAGATGTTCGCGTTATCGTTTTTGCAACCGGCGATGCGGCCGAAGCTGCCCGTGCAGCCGGTGCTGTAGAAGTCGGTTTTGAAGATCTCATCAAGCGGGTACAGGACGGGTGGACGGATTTCGATGCCGCCGTTGCTACGCCGGACGCGATGAAGGAAGTTCGTAAGGTGGCCCGCGTTCTGGGTCCCCGTGGCCTTATGCCGAACCCCAAGACCGGAACCGTTACGGATGATACCGCTGCTGCGGTCAATCAGCTGAAAGCCGGTCGCGTTGAGTTCCGTATGGACCGTAACGGAAACATCGCGGTTCCGTTCGGCAAGCGTTCTTTTGAAAAGACCGCGTTGCTGGAAAATGCAAAAGCTGTTGTTGATGCAATCAACCATGCGAAGCCTTCCAGCGCCAAGGGCACCTACATCAAGCGTTGCACCATTTCCAGCACCATGGGTCCGGGCCTGCGGGTCGCCCTCAAGGAAATTACCGCATAGAAGGGCAGGGTATTTAAATGAAACCTGAAGACAAACAGCACAGACCGGAAAAAGTGGCTATGGCCGCTGAGATCGATGAGCGCGTCTCCGGAGCGCTCTATATGATCCTCGCTGACTATGACGGCATGGATATGCCCATGACCACGGAGCTGAAAAATTCGCTTCGTGCAAATGGTGCGTCCTACAATGTCGTGAAAAACCGCATGCTCAACCGTTCAATGGAAGAAGATCTTTCCAGTATGCTCAAGGGGCAGACTGCCATGATCTACGGTGATGGCGATGTGGTTGAAGTCGCAAAGGTAATTAAGAAATTTACCGCAACCAACAAGAAGCCCGTCATCAAGGGCGGCTTTGTCGAAGGCAAAGCTGTTTCTGCAGAAGACGTGGTGGAGCTCGCTAAACTTCCGTCCAAGGATGTCCTGCGCGCCATGTTGCTTGGCACCCTGCAGGCACCGAGCCGAAATCTGGCCAGCGTTCTGAACCAGAAGGTTGCAAGCTTGGTATACGTACTGAGCGCGGTAATAGAAAAAAAAGAAAAAGAAGCATAACAGTTTAAACAGATAGCAGTTCAAGGAGGTACGAAATGTCCGAAGAAGTAAAAGAAGAAGTAAAGCTCGAAGGCAAAATGGCTGAGTTCGTTGATTGGGTTGAAACCATTTCCGTTCTGGAACTCTCCCAGCTCGTTAAGGCTCTGGAAGATCGTCTTGGTGTAACCGCAGCGGCTCCGATGGCTGTTGCAGCAGCTCCGGCTGGTGGCGGCGATGAAGCTGCAGCTCCTGCTGAGAAGACTGATTTCGACGTTGTTCTGACCGCAGCCGGCGGCTCCAAGATCCAGGTGATCAAGGAACTCCGCGGCCTGACCGGTCTGGGCCTGAAGGAAGCCAAGGAACTCGTTGACGGCGCTCCGGCGACCATCAAGGAAGGTGTTGCCAAGGCCGACGCAGAAGCCTGGAAAGAAAAGCTTGAAGGTGTTGGAGCAACCGTAGAACTCAAGTAATTCCGTTGGGATTACCTGGTTTTAACAGATTGCGCCATCGTCTGTGATGGCTTGTAGATTGTTCCCCTTTGAGACCCAAAGGGGAACAAGCGTTATCCAATATTAACCTGAAGGTGCGGGATGGCTGAGAGAAAAAACTTTGGCAAGCTGACCGATGCGCTAGATGCGCCTGACTTGATTGAAATCCAACTGAATTCATACCGGGACTTCCTCCAGCAGGATGTTTCTCCTTCCAAAAGGAAGAAGATCGGACTCCAGTCCGTACTCGGTGAAGCGTTCCCGATCGAAAGTTACGATGGCCAGATTGCTCTGGACTTCGTCAGCTATGAAATTAAAAAGCCGAAACTCGACCATCTCGAATCGCTTCGGGAAGGAGAAACTTTCTCGGCCCCCCTCTATGTAACGTTCAAACTCCGCGAAGGTGAAGACCTGCGCGAAGATACGTTATTCATGGGGGAAATCCCACTGATGACAGACAGCGGCAGCTTCGTGATAAACGGTGCCGAGCGCGTTATTGTCAGCCAGCTGCACCGCTCCCCCGGTATCTGTTTTGAACAGACCCAACATGCCAACGGCTCCATGCTGCACTCGTTCCGCATCATTCCCGACCATGGTTCGTGGATTGAAGCCCAGTTCGATACGAGTGATCTGATTTATATTTATCTAGACCGGAAACGCCGTCGCCGCAAATTTCTTGCGTCTACGTTCCTCCGTGCCCTTGGCTATGCGACCGATGAAGAAATTCTCGGCCTCTATTATCAGTTCAACGAATTTTCGCTGAGCAAGAAGAGCTTCGATGAAGCCGATCTTGAAAACATTGTTCTGCGTGACGATGTCATCGATGCAGATTCCGAATCCGTTATCGGCCGTCGTTATGATGCGCTGACCGTCGATATGATCCAGCGCATGAAACTCGCCGGATACAAAAAGATTTCCGTGGTCAATGTTGAGTGGGACCAAGGCCTCTTCCTGAAGAGTGTTCAGGCTGATACCACCCGTACTGTTGACGAAGCTTTGAAGGATCTCTACCAGAAGCTTCGTCCCGGTGATCCGCCGACCACCGCTTCTGCCCGCCAGATGATCAAGCGTCTGTTCTTTGATGAAGCACGCTTCAGTCTGAGCCGTGTAGGTCGTTACAAGATCCAGCAGAAACTTGGCATCAAGAGTGATTCGCTGACGCTTGAAGTAGAAGACGTGGTTGAAGCTCTCCGCTACCTGCTGATGGTCCGCAAGGGCGAAGGTACGCTCGACGATATCGACCATCTCGGAAGCCGCCGTATCCGTACCGTGGGCGAATTGCTGGAAGGTCAGTGCCGCGTTGGACTGGCGCGTATTCAGCGCTTGGTTAAAGAACGTATGACGATCTTTGACACCACGGTTGACCGCCTTTCTTCCCAGAAACTGATCAACCCGAAGGCGTTGTCCGCAGTAATCAAGGACTTCTTCGGACGCAGTCAGCTGTCCCAGTTCATGGATCAGACCAATCCTCTGTCGGAACTCACGCACAAGCGTCGTCTTTCCGCACTCGGACCGGGAGGCCTGAACCGTGATCGCGCCGGCTTTGAAGTGCGTGACGTTCACAGCTCTCACTACGGACGTATCTGTCCGATTGAAACGCCGGAAGGTCCGAACATCGGTCTGATTTCTTCGCTTTCCACCTTTGCGAAGGTCAATGAGTACGGCTTTATCGTAACACCTTATCTAAAGGTGTCCGGCGGTAAGGTTTCCAAGACGATTGACTGGCTTACCGCGGACGAAGAAGAGCGTTATGTTATTGCTCAGGCCAATGCGCCGCTGGATGAAAACAGCTGTTTCATCAACGACCGCGTCATGGTTCGTGTTCGCGGCGACTTTATCGAAGTCGTTCCGGAGAAGGTCGAATACATGGACGTTTCTCCGAAGCAGGTGGTGTCCATTGCTGCCGGTCTGATTCCGTTCCTTGAGCACGACGACGCCAACCGTGCGTTGATGGGTTCGAACATGCAACGTCAGGCGGTTCCGCTGATGAAGTCGGAACGTCCTTATGTAGGCAGCGGCATTGAAGGTCGTCTGGCACGTGACTCGCGTGTTCTGATTACTGCCAAGGAAGACGGAATTGTGGCTTATGTTTCCGCTGACAAGATCATTATCAGCAAAGATGGAACGATTCCGGCACGCAAGGCTCCGGCGTCTGAATATCAGAGCTACAGACTGCGTAAGTTCATGCGTTCCAACGCAGGTACCTGCCTGAATCAGCGTCCGACGGTCAAGGCCGGGCAGAAGATCAAGGCTGGCGATGTTCTCGCCGACGGTGCCGGCACGGATCAGGGCGAACTCGCGCTGGGTAAGAATGCGGTTGTCGCGTTCATGCCGTGGGGCGGTTATAACTTCGAGGATGCTATCCTGATTAATGAAAAGCTGGTGCGCGAAGACGTATACACCTCGATCCATATCGAAGAGTTCGAATGCGGCGCCCGTGATACCAAGCTTGGTCCGGAAGAAATTACCCGCGATATTCCGAATGTCGGTGAAGAAGCCCTGAAGAATCTGTCGCATGACGGTATCATTCAGGTCGGCGCTGAAGTTAAGCCGGGCGATATCCTCGTCGGTAAGATTACGCCGAAGAGCGAAACCGAACTGGCTCCGGAAGAACGTCTGCTGCGCGCCATTTTCGGCGAAAAAGCCGCTGATGTCCGTGATACCTCGCTGAAGGCGCCTTCCGGCACCTACGGTATCGTAATGGATGTTAAGGTTTCTTCGAAGAACAACGGTGTGACCGGCAAGGAAAAACCGACCGATCTGAAGAAGCTGCAGAGCGAAATTCAGGACCGTCACGAAGACGTGGTCGCACAGTTGACTGAAGATCTGACCGAAGCCCTTTCAAATATCTTGCTGGGTGAAAAGATCCCGCTGGATGTGATGAATGCGGAAAGCGGCGATGTGATTATTCCTGCGAATCGTAAGATCACCAAGACCCTGCTTCGCAAGCTGGCCGCCAACTATGAACATGTGGAAATCGACCCGAGCCCGATCCGTATCAAGATCATGGGTATCATCGATGAATACCGCAACAAGTTCACCGAGGCCAAGGAAGACAAGGATCGTTCCATGGATCGCGCCGGAAGCGGCGAAGAAATGGATGCCGGTATCGTGAAATCCGTTAAGGTTTACATTGCCACCAAGAAGAAGCTTTCCGTGGGTGACAAGATGGCTGGACGCCACGGTAACAAGGGGGTTATTTCCCGCATCGTGGCCGAAGAAGACATGCCTTTCCTTCCGGATGGAACCCCGGTTGACGTTGTTCTAAACCCGCTGGGTGTACCTTCCCGAATGAACGTGGGTCAGGTATTGGAAACTCATCTCGGCTGGGCCTGTAAGCATCTCGGTATGCACGCAGCAACTCCGATTTTTGATGGGATTTCTGAGCAGCAGATCCGTGAAATGCTGGGCGATGCTGGACTGTCTGAAGACGGTAAAACCGAGCTGTATGACGGTCGTACCGGCGAACGCTTTGAACAGCGCGTCGTGGTTGGTGTGATGTATATCCTGAAACTGCATCACTTGGTCAGTGAAAAGATTCATGCCCGTGCAGTCGGTCCTTACTCACTGGTTACCCAGCAACCGCTGGGTGGTAAAGCCCAGTACGGTGGACAGCGCTTCGGTGAAATGGAAGTGTGGGCGCTTGAAGCTTACGGTGCCGCGCATGCGTTGCAGGAAATCCTGACGGTGAAGAGTGACGATATTGCCGGTCGTACCCGCATGTACGAAGCAATCGTCAAGGGGGAAAACGTGCTCGACTCCGGCCGGCCGGAATCGTTCAACGTACTGATCAAGGAACTGCAGGGACTAGGCCTTAACTTCCAGGTGAAGAACAAGGACGGCGAGCCCATTCCCTCAACCTAATCATTGCATCTCACGACCTACTATATATTAGACCGCAGGAGGAATACCGGTGGAAAACAATTCAAGCAGTGTAGCCGATATCTTTGGAATGAGCCTGGAGGAGCAGCACGACTTCGCGAACATTACGCTCGCGTCGCCGGAAGCAATCCGCTCCTGGAGCCATGGTGAAGTCCGCAATCCCGAAACCATCAACTACAGAACCTTTAAGCCTGAAAAAGGCGGCCTTTTCTGTGAACGCATTTTCGGTCCGACCAAGGACTGGGAATGTTCGTGCGGAAAGTATAAGCGAATTAAGCATAAGGGCGTAATCTGTGACCGTTGCGGCGTTGAAGTAACGCTGTCACGCGTTCGACGTGAACGCATGGCGCATATCGAACTGGCCGTTCCGGTTTCACACATCTGGTTCTTCAAGGCCACTCCCAGCCGCATGGGACTTATCCTTGATATGACCATGCGCAACCTGGAACGCGTTCTTTACTATGATAACTATATTGTGGTTGATCCTGGTGAAACGCCGCTGAAGGAAAAGCAGTTGCTTTCCGAAGAAGAATACCGCGAAGCGATTGCCAACTATGGTGACGAAAGCTTTGTCGCGAAAATCGGTGCTGAAGGGGTTCGTGAGCTCCTGACCAAAATCGATCCGGTCAAGACGCTTCAGGAACTTGAAGAAGCGATGATGAACACCCGCTCCAAGCAGACCCGCAAGAAGCTCGTCAATCAGATGAAGCTGATGGAAGGATTCATCAAGAGCAGCTCCCGTCCGGAGTGGATGATCATGGAAGTACTTCCGGTCATTCCGCCGGACCTGCGTCCGCTCGTTCCGCTCGAAGGCGGCCGCTTTGCAACCTCCGACCTGAATGACCTGTACCGCCGTGTCATTAACCGTAACAACCGTCTGCGCACACTGCTGGCTCTGAAAACGCCGGAAGTGATTATCCGAAACGAAAAGCGCATGCTGCAGCAATCTGTCGACGCGCTGTTTGACAACGGTCGTCATGGCCGCGCTGTCACCGGGCCGGGTAACCGTCCGCTGAAATCGTTGAGTGACATGCTCAAGGGTAAGCAGGGTCGTTTCCGTCAGAATCTGCTTGGTAAGCGTGTTGACTATTCCGGCCGTTCCGTAATTGTGGTGGGTCCGACCCTGAAGCTCAACCAGTGCGGTCTTCCGAAGAAGATGGCTCTTGTTCTGTTCGAACCCTTCATCATTCGCCGTCTGAAGGAACGTGGCATTGTTCATACGGTCCGCAGCGCGAAAAAGATGATCGAGCGCGAGGAAGATGTCGTATGGGATATTCTCGATCAGGTGACCCGCGGTCATACGGTGATGCTTAACCGTGCGCCGACGCTGCACAGACTTTCTATTCAGTCGTTCGAGCCGATCCTCATTGAAGGCGAAGCCATTCAGCTCCATCCGCTCGTCTGTACGGCCTACAACGCCGACTTCGACGGTGACCAGATGGCTGTACACGTGCCGCTCTCCGTTGAGGCGCAGGTAGAGTCGAAGAGTCTGATGCTTGCATCCAACAATATCTTCTCGCCGTCCAGCGGTAAGCCGGTAACGACTCCGACGCAGGATATCGCGCTCGGATGTTACTTCATGACCTCTGAGTCCCAGAGTTTCCTGATGGAGCGCAAGAAGGGAATCAAGCACGAGAACGAGCACCTTCGCATCATGAATGATGTGAATGAAGTACATACCGCCTTCGATGAAGGGGTTGTTAAGCTTCATGACCGTATTCGTTATCGTAACCCGGACTATCAGCGCGAAACCCGCAACGGCGACAAAGATCGTTCCGTGATCCTGACTACCGTCGGTCGCGTATTCTTCAATGAAGTGTGGCCGGACGAAATGGGTTTTGTGAACAAGACAGCTACCAAGAAGGTTGTTGGAAACCTGATTGAGCAGTGCTACGAAATTTCCGGCCATAATGAGACCGTTCGCGTTCTGGATGACCTCAAGAACCTCGGTTACGAGAATGCGACGACTTCCGGCATGTCCATCGGTCTCTGCGACATGATCATTCCGCAGGACAAGGGCGAGCTCATTGCTGCTTCCCGTAAGGAAATCGAAGAGGTTGAAAACAAGCATCGCAAGGGTCTGATTACCGAAGGCGAACGCTACAACATGATCATCGACATCTGGACGGACACCAACGACAAGCTGACCAACAAGCTGTTTAACGTGCTCGAAAACAACGATGACCCGATGAACGTTCAGTCGAAGGAAGAGCTTAACCCGGTTTACGTGATGGTTGACTCCGGCGCCCGTGGTAGCCGTCAGCAGATTCGTCAGCTGGCCGGTATGCGCGGCCTGATGGCCAAGCCGTCGGGTGAAATTATTGAGCGTCCGATTCTCTCTAACTTCCGTGAAGGTCTGTCGGTACTGGAGTACTTTATTTCGACGCACGGTGCCCGTAAGGGTCTTGCCGATACCGCTCTTAAGACGGCCGACTCCGGTTACCTTACCCGTAAGCTGGTCGACGTGTCGCACGACATCATCATTACCGAGGAAGACTGCCAGACACTCAATGGTATTGAGGTCAGCGCAATCACAGAAGGGGATGATGAACTGGTATCGCTCTCTCAGCGTATTATCGGTCGTACGGCGGCTGAAGATATCTGTAACCCGCATACGCTTGACGTGATTGTTGCTGCCGGTGAGCTGATTGACAAGTATTCCGCCCGCCGCGTGGAAAGCGCCGGCGTTGAAATGGTCATCATCCGCAGTGTTCTCACCTGTGAGTCCCGTCGCGGCGTCTGTGCTAAGTGCTACGGTAAAAACCTGGCAACGGGCAAGCCTGCCCAGCTCGGTCAACCGGTCGGTATTATTGCCGCACAGTCCATTGGTGAGCCGGGTACCCAGCTGACCATGCGTACCTTCCATATCGGTGGTACCGCAAGTTCTGTATTTAAACAGCCGAAAGTTATTGCCAAGTCAAACGGTACCGTGAAATACGAAAACGTTCGTGCCGTCAAGGTCGATGATAAGAACGTAGTGCTGAACAAAAACGGTAGTCTTGTTGTTGTGGATGATGAAGGTCGTGAGCTTGAACGTTATGCAACGGTTATCGGTGCGCTCGTGTCCGTCGACGATGGCGGCCAGGTGGCCGCAGGTGAAACCTTTGTCGAGTGGGATCCGTACTCCGTTCCGATTCTTTCCGAACACGAAGGTAAGCTTGAGTTCAACGACTTTATTGAAGGGGTAACCGTTCAAAAGACCGTTGATGATGCGACCGGCGTTGAAGGTCTGACCGTTATGGAGCATAAGGAAGACCTCCATCCGCAGATCGTCATTGTCGGTAAGAACGGAAGCAAGGGATTCTATTCCATTCCGGCCGGCGCCCAGGTGATGATTAAGGAAGGCGATCCGATCTGTGCAGGTCATACGCTGGCCCGTACGCCGCGTAAGACGGTTCGTACCAAGGATATTACCGGTGGTCTGCCGCGCGTGGCAGAACTTGTTGAAGCCCGTACACCGAAGGAAGCTGCTGAAATCGCGAAGATTGAAGGTATCGTTGAGCTGGGCGGCATTGCCAAGGGTAAGCGCAAGCTCATCGTTCGCGACACCGTAACCGGTGCCGAAGAAGAGCATCTGATTCCGATGAACAAGCACGTGATTGTTTTCCCTGGCGATTTTGTTCACAAGGGACAGCAGCTTACGGAAGGTCCGATTATTCCTCAGGAACTGCTTGAGGTCTGCGGTCCTCAGGACCTTCAGGAATATCTCGTGAACGAAGTTCAGGCTGTTTACCGTCTGCAGGGTGTGGAAATCAACGACAAGCACATCGAGGTGATCGTTCGCCAGATGTTGCGTAAGGTCAAGATTACCGACCCGGGCGATACAGAATTCCTCTGGGGTGAGCAGGTTGAAAAGCAGACCTTCCAGGAAGTCAACCAGAAGGCAGTTGCCGAAGGTCGTCGTCCGGCGGAAGCTTCCCCGGTTCTCCTTGGTATCACCAAGGCCGCGCTCGAAACGGAATCGTTCATTTCGGCTGCATCCTTCCAGGATACGACCCGCGTACTCACGAA
This sequence comes from Pontiellaceae bacterium, assembly GCA_016937945.1. Classification (GTDB taxonomy): domain Bacteria; phylum Verrucomicrobiota; class Kiritimatiellia; order Kiritimatiellales; family Pontiellaceae; genus Pontiella. The sequence goes on from JAFGVP010000133.1 coordinate 18,186, forward strand.
GGCCGCTACCTTTGGTATGGTGGACCAGCTGCGAGGCTTCAAGGAGAACGTTATCATGGGCCGCCTGATTCCGGCCGGTACCGGCTTCCCGATGTATCGCGATATCAGGCCAGTTAAGCTTGGTGAAGAAATTGCCATCGAGGATGTTCTCGGTGGAGATCCGCTGGCCTTTGAAGAAAGTCCGGTTGAAGAGATCTAAGGGTCACTTCACGATCGCAAAAAGGCGTCCTTCGGGACGCTTTTTTTGTAGCCGTCTTAACCGATCATAAGGTCATCATGGAAGGGAGTGTGCGTCCAGATCGTAGAGATCCGTGTGGCCGAAGAGACTTCGAGCTGAATGTGGCCTAAACCGTCCAGTCGAAGTTGGGATGAGACGGTTCTGAGGGCGGTATCCGGCGTGTTGCAGTCGGAGCTGAGATGTGCAAGGAAAACGTGCTGCAGAACATCGGTGGCGCTTTCGGATATAAGCCTTGCCGCATCTATATTTGAAAGGTGTCCTTGGCGGCTGCGAATCCGCTGCTTCAGCGGCCAGGGGCGGGGTGCTTCTCTCAGGAGATCCTCGTCATGGTTGGATTCCATGATAAGTGCGTTGCAGCCTTTGAGCTTTTCTCGGATCAATGATGTGCTCATGCCGAGGTCTGTGACAACACCCACACGGCAGGACCCGCATTGAATGCGGAACCCGACTGGTTCATATGCATCATGCGGGACAGAAAACGGTTCGATGGTTATATCGCCGATTTCAAATGGTGATCCCGTTTGGAAGATGCGGACATTGACTTCGTGGGATTTCGGCTGTCTCTTCATTCCATTCAGCGTTCCGGCGTTTGCATAGACCGGAATTCCATGCCGCTTCTGCAGAACTCGAACGCCGGCAACGTGGTCTCCATGTTCGTGTGATATGCATATGCCGTTAATACTATCCGGCGTAACGCCGATTTCCTCGAGCCTCAACGCGATCTGTTTTGCGCTTAATCCGGCGTCGATAAGGATTCGTGTCTTATCGGATGCAATGTAAATTGAATTTCCTGAACTGCCACTGGCCAGAATACATGCCTGTAAACTCATTTAAATCTCCTGAATTGATTTCCATCATAGGGGGGCGGATACCAATGAAAATATTTTTTAGCGGAATAATAGCGTGAGAGGGGCCTTCATCCCATTATGCGGGTGAGCGATGATTCAAATGAATCATCCCCGTGTTGTCGCCCCCTATATAAACGCCCGAGGGGGATTGACCGCAGGGCGATTCCTGCTATAGTTCCCGCGAATTTTGCCAAAATCATTGGCTTTTTACACAAATCCAATCCACGAAAAAGGAAGGAAATAAATCATGTCAGCTAAGATTCTTGACGCTGTGAAGCCCGGTGTTCTGTTTGGCGACGACGTTGCCAAGGTTTTTCAGATTGCCAAAGAAAATAAGTTTGCACTTCCGGCGGTAAACGTCGTAGGAACCGATTCCATCAACGCCTGTCTTGAAGCGGCGGCATCAGTAAAATCCCCGGTTATCATCCAGTTTTCCAATGGTGGAGCAGCATTCACCGCCGGCAAAGGCTGCCCGGCGAACGGTGCCGTTCTCGGCGCCATTTCCGGAGCCCAGCATGTTCACATGATGGCTGAAGCCTACGGAATTCCGGTTATTCTTCATACCGACCACGCTGCTAAGAAGTTGCTTCCGTGGATCGATGCACTGCTCGACGAAGGTGAAAAGTGGTTCGAAACCAAGGGGCGTCCGCTGTTCAGCTCCCACATGCTGGACCTTTCCGAAGAGACTCTCGAAGAAAACGTTGAAATTTCCTGCAAATATCTTGAGCGCATGAGCAAGATGGGCATGACATTGGAAATCGAACTCGGCTGCACCGGTGGTGAAGAAGACGGTGTTGATAACTCCGACATGGATGAGTCCAAGCTCTACACCCAACCGGAAGACGTGGCTTATGCTTACGAAAAGATGATTGCGATCAGCCCGAACTTCACCATTGCGGCTTCTTTCGGTAACGTTCACGGTGTTTATAAGCCGGGCAACGTAAAGCTGACTCCCACCATTCTGCGCGATTCCCAGGCCTATGTTGCTGAAAAGTTCGGTACGGCTGCAATGCCGCTGAACTTCGTATTCCACGGCGGTTCCGGTTCTTCTCCGGCAGAGATCGAAGAGTCCATCGGTTACGGTGTTATCAAGATGAATATCGACACCGACACGCAGTGGGCCGCATGGGCGGGCGTTCTCGAGTTTTACAAGAAGAACGAAGCCTACCTGCAGGGTCAGCTCGGCAATCCCGAAGGCGAAGACAAGCCGAACAAAAAATTCTACGATCCGCGCGTATGGCTGCGTAAGGGTCAGGAAAGCATGGTTGCGCGCGTTAAGGAGGCTTTCGAAAACCTCAACGCCGTTGGCGTCAACTAATCCATTGACCATGGATACAGAAAAGCCGTCCTTCCGGGGCGGCTTTTTTATTGTTCTCCGATGAACAAATCCATGTATATACTGTCCCAATGGATAACTTAGGCATGAAATCGATGCCGTTAATGTAGAATTCCAAGGAGGAAATCATGAAGAAAGGGTTCGTGCTACTGGCGGCACTGGCAATCAGCGTAGGGGCATTTGCATCAGAGGGCTGGATGACCAATTTCGAGAAGGCCAAGGAAAAAGCCAAGGCCGAGAAAAAGCATATACTGATCGACTTCAGTGGGTCCGATTGGTGCGGGTGGTGCATCAAACTCGATAAAGAGGTGTTTTCCCAAGCGGCCTTCAAGGAATACGCCAAAGGCAATCTGGTGCTGGTTATGGCTGATTTCCCGCGTGACAAATCTAAAGTCGCTGAAGAGGTCCAGAAACAGAATGATCAGATGGCCAAGGATTTCGGAGTTCGTGGTTTCCCAACGGTTTTTATTCTGAGTCCGGATGGCAAGACGGTGGCAAAGACCGGTTATCAGGCCGGCGGGGCAGAGGCGTATGTTAAGCATCTCAAGGACTTGATTTCTAAAGGGCAGTAGTTATTCAGCTAATACAGTTCGGAAGGCGGCCGTTGAAAAACGGCCGTTTTCGTTATCCGGCGTTGGAATGATCAAAGCCCATGCTGCGGGATATCTCCTGGGCGGCGGCGGTCAGCTGAGCGCTAATCTTCGGGATACGGCCGATTGTGAACGTGCTGGTTGAGGCGGTAATGCCTATGGCGGCAATCGTTTTCCCGAAGGCATTCAAGATCGGGGCCGCAATGCATCGGGCGCCGAGCACATATTCCTCCTCATCCATTGCATATCCCTGTCTTCGGGTCTCTTCAATGTCTGCGAGGACGGCACTGATTGTTGTGTTCGTGTTCGACGTATGTTCTACGAGATTCAGGGTTTTGCAGAATGTGACGGGCTCAGGAATGCTGAAGGCCAGAAAAACCTTGCCCGTTGAGGAACAGTGGAGATCCACCAATGTTCCGGGACGCGAAGCAATCCGGACCGGATGCGGGCTGTCGCACACTTCAACCAGCAGTGATTTGTCGCCGTTAAGCATGGCAATGTGTGAGGATTCTCCGGTTTTTTCTGAGAGTTTTTTCAGCACAGGGCGGGCGAAGCTACGGATATCGAGGCTGTCCAGAGCAATGACGCCCAGATGAACCAGCGCCGTTCCAAGCGTAATAATGCCCTCACTGTTTCGTTCCAGAAAATGGCAGGAGAGCAGGGTTTCAACAATCCGCATCGCGGTGGTTCGCGGTATATTCAGCTGCCCCGCGAGATCCTTGAGCCGGCATCCTTCAGGGCTGTTGCCGATCCGCTCAATCATCTGGCAGGCCTTGCTTAAATTAGGAATCTGATATTTCTGCATAACGCGATGATGTTCATATTTGAACAAAAGTAAAAATAATTGAACATCAAAATTGCCCGGTTGATGGAACGGACTAGATTTGGACGTTATGAAAACGAGCCACTTAAATAAAATACTTATGGTCCTTGTGCTGAACGTAATGGGGTTGTCCGGCGCGTTTGCCGAGGAGGTGCAGCCCCGAACATTCTGTCGCTTTGTTCCGGAGCGTGAAGATGATTTTGCGTGGGAGAACGATAAGATCGCCTTCCGTGCCTATGGTCCGGCCCTGCGTGAAGGCAGTGAAAACGGCGGCGTGGATTGCTGGCTGAAACGGGTCGATTATCCGGTCATTGATAAGTGGTATAAAAAGCATGTCGCTGGCGGCACTTACCACAAGGATGATGGCGAAGGTTATGATCCCTATCATGTCGGTGCATCGCTGGGATGCGGTGGTATAGGCCTGTGGCTCGATAATAGTCTCGTTACCTCCGAAACCTTTACCGGCTGGAAGGTGCTTGAGTGTGAAGCGAATAATTCCGCTTTTGAGCTCAGCTATGAGTGGAAATATGAAGGCCACACCTACCAGCTCGTAAAGCACATCAGCATCGATGTCGGAGATCGCCTGTTTACCACCGTCGCGACCATCCGGAAAGACGGGAATCTGGCGCGGGGGTTGCCTGTTGCTGTCGGCTTGACGACGCATGATGGAAAAGCCGAAGCCGTGCCGGATGTGCAGGCCGGCTGGATTGCCTGCTGGGAAACGATCGATGGCTCCGGCCTTGGGACCGGCGTTATGATGGATCCGAAAAAGATTACGGAATACAAACTGATCGACTCCGACACTGCGGACGAAAGTCACGCGCTCTTCATCTCGAAAACCGATGATAAGGGGCAGGTGACGTGGTGCGCCGGATACGGATGGGAGCGCGCCGGAGAAATTAAAACCCGTAATGACTGGCTGAGCTATCTGAGTGAGCAGTCGAAGAAATAATCGCGCGTGGTCGCAGTCGTGATTTAACGAATTTAAACAATAGGAGATAGTATGGACGTTAGATATACCGTAGGAAGAAATGAATATAAGCGCATGACGACGCAGGAACTGCGCGATGCGTTTCTTGTAAACCTCTTTGCCGAAGGCGAGCTCAACCTGCTTTATGTGGAAGTGGAACGCTCCATCATCGGCGCCGCTGTTCCGACCGGAGCCGCACTCAAACTGGAAGCCGGCAAGGAACTGGCTGCGGATTATTTCTGCCAACGCCGCGAAATCGGCGTGCTGAATATCGGCGCCTCCGGAACCGTGACTGTGGACGGCACGGAATACAATATGGATAACCTCGACGGCCTGTATGTCGGCCGCGGCAGTAAAGAGGTTTCCTTCGCGAGTGCGGATCCGGCCAATCCGGCCCGTTTCCATCTGGTCAGCTATCCGGCGCACACCGAATATCCGACTGTACAGGCGAAGAAGGCAGATGCAAATGCCATCAACCTCGGTTCATTGGAAGATTCCAACAAGCGTACGATTTATCAGTACATTCACGAAAACGGCATCAAGAGCTGTCAGTTGGTGATGGGCTTCACGCAGCTCGAGCCGGGCAGTGTCTGGAATACCATGCCGTGCCACACCCACGAGCGCCGGACCGAGGTTTACATGTATTTTGATCTGGATGAAAAATCCAAGGTCTTCCATTTCATGGGCCCCGGAGATGAAACCCGCCATATTGCCGTTGAAAACGGTCAGTCCGTTATTTCGCCAATGTGGTCGATCCATTCCGGCTGCGGCACCAAGGCTTACACCTTCTGCTGGGCGATGGGTGGTGAAAACCAGCGTTTTGACGATATGGACCACATTGCGCTTAAGGACGTAAAATAAAGGAAAAATCATGATTCAGGAACTGTTTGATCTGAAGGATAAGGTTGTGCTCGTTACCGGCGGAACGCACGGAATCGGCATGGCGGTTGGAACAACGCTTGGCAAGGCCGGCGCAAAAATCTGTGTGAACGATATCGATGAGTCCAAGCTGGAAGCCGCCAAAGCGGAATATGCGGCCAACGGAATTGATTGCTACACCGTGAAGTTCAATGTGACCGACGAGGCCGATGTGGATGCCGGGATCTCCAAGATCGAGGCGGATGTCGGAACGATCGATATTCTCGTGAACAACGCCGGCATCATTAAGCGCGTGCCGATTCTCGATATGCCGGTTTCTGACTATAAGATGGTGATCGACGTTGACCTGATCGCGCCGTTCATCGTGGGCAAGCGCGTGGCTCCGGGCATGATCAAGAAGGGTGCCGGTAAGATCATCAATATGTGTTCGATGATGAGCGTTTACGGCCGGAACTCCGTTTCCGCCTACGCTTCCGCGAAGGGTGGTCTCAAGCTGCTGACGGCTAATATGTGCTGCGAATGGGCCAAGCACAACATTCAGGTCAACGGTATCGGTCCGGGCTACATTGCGACGGCGCAGACCGCTCCGATCCGCGAAGGCGGCCATCCGTTCAATGATCTGGTCATGATGCGTACGCCGGCCGCACGCTGGGGCGAACCGGAAGATATCGGTAATGCCGCGCTCTTCCTCTCCTCCAAGGCGGCGGACTTCGTTAATGGACACATCCTGTATGTGGACGGCGGCATTCTTGCCAACTTTGGCTACGTGAAGGGTGAAAACGAACTGTAGGATTGTTCTGCTTTTACCGAAAAACGGCATCGGAATCTGTTCGATGCCGTTTTTTATTTGATGGGCAGGCGCTGGAAACTAAACTCCGATATTCGTTGAATTATTCGGTGAGTTTCGTAATGTGTCGCCTTATTTCTATCGTTTGAGGTTGCGTTGGGGGCTAATGTGTACAGTCGGTTGACAGCAGGGGTTATCGCCGTTACGGGATTGCTGGCGGGATGTATTTCCGCTCAGTCGTCGTCGCCGGTCTCTGAGCCGATAACGTTCATGCACGATGGCGGATGGTGCTGGTTCCAGGATCCGCGTGCGATCATTAGGGATGGTAAGCTGATTCTCGGTGGAATTGACGGCCAGAACGGCGACGTCAAGGTGAGCGTGTACGATCTAGCTGCCGATCAGGATCTGGGAACGGTAACGCTCCATGAGCAGTTTGAGGCGGATGATCACAATGCGCCGGCGCTGTATGCCCGTCCCGATGGTCGTCTCCTTGCGGTTTATTCAAAGCATGCCAACGACCATTTCCACTACTATCGGATCTCCGAGCCAGACAGCTTCCTGGAGTGGGGCGAGGAGCAGCAGTTCCTGCATGAGTATGAAGGGGGCTGGGGCATCACCTACATGAACCTTTATTACCTGCAGAACGAGGGGCTTCTCTATAACTTTTTCCGCGATGGGAAAACCATCAATCCGTGCTTTATTACATCCTCGGATCAGGGAACGACATGGAGCGGCCGGACGCATCTGATCACCGACGAGCTGGGCTGGGATCGGCCCTACGCCCGCTATTTTCAGGGCAAAGAGAACGGAGTCGGGATTTCGTTCACGGATGCGCATCCGCGGCAATATGGAAATAATCTCTATTATGCCGAATTTCGTGACGGCGCGTTTTATCGGGCAGATGGAAAGAAGATTAAGGATTTGGCCGCCGGACCGCTTAAACCTTCCGAAGCCGAGCGGATCTACCGGGGTAGCGAAACGAAGAAGAAGCCGGACGGGTGTGAGAGTGTTCCAAACAGTGCCTGGTGTGCCGCCATGGCGACCGATGCCGATGGTCGGCCTGTACTGGGATATTCGCTTTATATCAATAACGAGGACCATCGCTACCACATCGCCGCTTGGAACGGTGAGCGCTGGATTGATCGCGAGGTTGCTTATGCCGGAAACTGTCTGTATCCGGCGGAAAGCAGCTACACCGGACTGATCGCGATTGATCCGGAGGATCCGTCACGTGTGGTTATTTCGACGGATGTGAATCCAAAGAGCGGTGCCGCACTAGGCGGAAGACATGAAATCTATGCCGCAGAGGTCGGCTCGGATGATAACGTCCACTCCATTCAGTGGAGGGCGGTTACGAGGGATTCCGGCGCAAAAAACATTCGTCCCATGATCGTTTCCGGAGGGGGGTACAAAGTACTTGTCTGGCTGCGGGGGGACTATACAACGTATACGGATTATACATGTGATGCCGTCGGCCTGGTGCTGGAACGGCCGTGAGAATTCATTGAGGGGAAAGGGAAACGATGAGTAAACAGATATCGTTTATTGTTGTGGGAGTATTGCTGTCGGCCCTGCTGGGTACGGCGGTTTATTCCTTGAAACCAAAGGATACCGGCGGTGTGAGCGTTCTGAAGCTGGGGCACGGCCTGGATACAAGCCATCCCGTGCATCTGGCCTTGGAGCACATGAAGACGACCCTGGAGGAAATCTCCGGCGGAATGATGTCGCTCGATATTTATTCCGGCGGCGTACTTGGATCCGAGGTGGAGTGTTGCGAGCAGCTGCAGCATGGTATTCTGGATATGACCAAGACATCGGCCGTGACCATGGAAAACTTTGTTCCGTTGATGTCGGTGTTCGGCCTGCCGTATGTGTTCAACAGTGAGGAGCAATACTGGAAGGTACTCAACGGCGATATCGGGAAACGGCTTTTACAGGCCGGCGACTCCAAGTGTCTTCACGGGCTCTGTTATTACGATGCGGGGAGCCGAAACTTTTATACCAAGAAAAAGCCTATTCTTACGCCGGCTGATCTGGAAGGCGTGAAGGTTCGCGTGATGAACAGCCAGACCGCGATCGCAATGGTCAAGGCGCTGGGCGGTTCGCCGACCCCGATTTCCTGGGGTGAACTCTATTCCGCATTGGCGCAGGGAACGGTGGATGGTGCTGAAAATAATCCGCCGAGCTTTTCGTCCAACAAGCACTACGAGGTCTGCAAGCACTTCTCGTTCGATGGACATACCCGTGTGCCCGACATTCTGCTTATCAGCAATAAGGTCTGGGATGCGCTGACGGATGAACAGAAGGGATGGCTGGAACAGGCGGCCGTAGCCTCGGCTGAGTTCGAGTGCCGGCTCTGGAAGGAAAAGACGGCCGAGGCCATTGAAACCGCCAAGAAGGAGGGCGTTACATTCTACGATGTCGATGTCTCTCTCTTTGCGGAAAAGGTGAGGCCGATGCTTGAACAGGTTGAAAATCCGGAAGTGCGTGAACTGGTTCGGCAGATCTCGGAGGTCAAATAATGTTGAATATAATGCTTAAGGTTAAAAACGTCCTGACGCGGATCCTTAATCTCATGTTGATTGTGGCTGTTGCGGCGCTGGTGCTGGATGTGGTCTGGGGTGTTTTTACGCGATATGTCATGGGCGAGCAGGCCCAGTGGTCGGAAGAGCTTGCCCGTTTTCTTCTGGTCTGGGTTTCCCTGATCGGCGGTGCGGTTGCTTTCGGAACCAAGGGACATCTCGGGGTGGACTACTTTGTCGGAAAATTTGACCCGGAAGTCCGGAAATTTCTGGCCATTGCGGTACACTTTATCGTGCTCTTTTTTGCAGTTGCCATCTTTATCTACGGCGGTTCGCGGGTGGTCGCCAACTCGTTGGCCGTGGAGCAGACGACTCCGGCGCTTCAGTGGAAAATGGGACTGGTCTATATGGCTCTCCCGCTTTCAGGGATCTTCATGGTGATTTATACCATTGAAAACCTGTTTGAAACATGGACAACGCCGGCTTCGGAACTGCACGAAGCGGAAGGCGAGGAGGTGGACTAATGGGTTCGGTCACTGTAATTCTTGTTGTTGCATTTATTCTGTTGCTTGTGATGGATGTGCCGATCGCGGTGGCAATTGCTCTTGCCAGCTTTTTTGCCGTGATGGCGGAAGGGTTTAATGCGCCGGTGGCCCTTGCATTGAAGATGGCCAACGGAGTCAACAGTTTTGCGCTGCTGGCGATTCCGTTCTTTATCCTCTCCGGCTACCTGATGGGGAAGGGCGGCCTTGCGCGCCGGCTGATCGATTTTGCCAGTGTGCTGGTCGGTGCGCTTCCCGGCGGACTGGGCTATGTGAATACACTCACCTGCATGCTCTTCGGTTCCATTTCCGGTTCGGCGGCCGCGGCGGTTTCGTCCGTCGGTGGATTCATGATTCCTGAAATGAATCGCAAAGGCTATGGTCGTGAATTCAACGTTTCTATCACCACAACGGCGGCTACGACCGGTCTGCTGATTCCGCCGAGTAATGTGATGATTGTCTATTCCGTGGCGGCCGGCTCTGTTTCCATTGCGGCCATGTTTATGGCGGGCGTATTGCCCGGCATCATCACCGGCCTGTTCATCATGCTCGCCGGCGCTATTATTTCGACCATTCGAGGTTATCGCGGTGAATCCATTGATATGCCCAAATGGAAGCCGTTGGTTGCTGCCGGAATCCTGATTGGAATGATTCTTTCCTGCGTCGTTACCAAACTGGGATGGCTTGATCTGGGGTTCCGGATCGGTGCTGTAAAAATCAGCAATCTGGTCATTTGGTTCATCGTATGGTCGGTGGCCTGTTGTGCCTGTTTCGAGATGTTCCGGCGCGCGTATACCACGCTGCTGCTGATTGTGGTGGTCATTGGCGGAATTCTTGGCGGTATCTTTACGGCCACGGAAGCGGCGGCGATTGCCGTGGTCTATTCCTTTATTCTGTCTGTGGTGGTTTATCGCGAAATCAAGATGAAGGAACTCCCGGAGCTGTTGCTGCATACCGGCATTACCACCGCGATTGTCATGCTGCTGATCGGTGCCAGCTCCGGCATGAGCTGGATCATGACCATGGCTAATATTCCCCAGACGGTCAGTGCCTCGCTGCTCGGCATGTCGGACAATCCGATTGTCATCCTGCTGACGATCAACGTCCTGTTGCTGTTTGTCGGAACCTTTATGGACATGACGCCGGCGATTCTGATTTTTACACCGATCTTCCTGCCGGTTGTAACCGCGCTGGGTATGCATCCGGTCCATTTCGGGATCATGATGATTGCCAACCTCTGTATCGGCCTCTGTACGCCGCCGGTCGGTACCTGTCTCTTTATCGGTTGTGGTGTAGGAAATACCACGATTGCGAAGGTTACAAAGACGATGCTCCCATTCTTTGGCTCGATGGTAGCGGCGTTGCTGGTGATCACCTACGTGCCGGCGACGTCGCTCTGGTTGCCTGTTCAGTCGAAGCAGCTCAAGCAGTCTGAAGTGGATAAAGCCTTTTTCATGAATGCGCCGGATGACGATAAGCCGGATGAGGCCGAATCAAAGTAGATTGATGCGGTAGGGGCGGACCGCCGGGCCGTCCGCGGCGCTTTCGGCGAAAGCGCCCTAACTGGTAACCTCTATTACCGTCACCTGATTACCCGTCTGTTTCCATCTCACCTCGAGATCGAACAGGCGGGTTCCGTATATCCGGTCGGCATCGTCGGCCTGATAGGCCGGTCGCGGATTATAGGCCAGCATATCGCAGATCAACTGCCGCAGGGCAGGGCGCTCTGATGTTTCAAGGATGGTTAAGGCCTTTGCGGCTTCTTCACTGATCTCTACTTGATTTACCGGGTCCGGCGCCGTTGCTGCAAAGGCGCCCTTTGCTGTCGGAATACTGTCGACGTAGGGAACATACGGTTTGATGTCTAATGCCGGGGTTCCGTCCAGAAAATCGCCGCCGCGAAGTTTCAGCGTTGTTCCTTCGATCTTGATCAGTTCAACCACAGACAGTCCGACCGGATTGGGCCTGAAGTTGGAGCGTGATGCAAAAACGCCGACGCGCTCATTGCCGCCCAGGCGGGGTGGTCGCACGGTGGCCTTCCACTGTTCCCGTGCTGATTGATGGAATCCGAAAAGGACCCATACATGGGAAAATTCATCCAGCCCGCGCAACATATCCTCCGTATTGTACGGCGGCAGGAGTTCCAGTGTTGCCGTTGCGCTTTTCACCAACCCCGGCTGGCGCGGGATTCCGAACTTTTCTCCGTAGCACGACCGGATGATTCCAACTGCTTTAAATTTCAGATCCATGATTCACAGATTACACAGATTACTCAGATTGGAACAACAGGTAAAAAATCTATGTAATCAGTGAAATCTGTGGATACTCAAATAGATGAATCCGATTGAGCAATTGTCTGAGTGGATCCGGGGTGCAGGTTCGATAGTGGCGCTGACAGGTGCCGGAATATCAACGGGGTCGGGCATTCCCGATTTTCGGTCGGCCAGCGGAATCTACTCCGACAGCCGAAACGTGAATGTCTTTGATCTGGATGCCTTCAGTCGGAATCCGGGCATCTTCTATACCTTTGCCCGCGCGTTTTATCCGCAGGTGCGCGATGCTCACCCGAATGCGGCGCATCGTGCACTGGCCGAGTGGCAGCGGCAGGGAAAGGAGCTTGTTGTCGTGACCCAGAATGTGGACGACTACCATCAGCGGGCCGGCTCGGTGCCGGTCTATTCCGTTCACGGCAACCATATTTACAGCTCCTGCCAAAGATGCGGTGACCGGGTCGAGACCGAAACCCTGCATTCATTGATTGAGACCGGTGAAATCCCCCGGTGCTCATGCGGAGGAGTATACAAACCGGACATTACCTTTTTCGGGGAAATGCTGCCGGAGTATGACTGGAATGCCTCGGTTCGCGCAATCAGCCGCTGCGACCTGTTGCTGGTACTCGGTACCTCTCTGACGGTTTATCCCGCCGCCGGACTGCCGGGATATCGCCCGTTGAATTGCCGGATGGTCATTATCAATCATGATCCAACGCCACTGGATGCTGAGGCCCAGCTCGTCATACATGACGATCTCTGCAACGTGATGGAAAAGTTGTCGGCACTTATTTCTTGCTGAGTTTGCGTGCGAAGGCGAGGCAGACGGCGCCTTCGATGAAGAGCAGGATGCCGATCAGCCCGTACGGGGAGTCGGCGATGATCAGCGAAACAACTGCCACCACGATGATCAGGCCTCCGTTGATGATCAGCCTCCGAATATATGGTTTGGCATCATCCGACTTCCATCCTTTTGCCAGCAACAGTTTCTGGGACATATAGTGCATTGCAAGGGCAAAACACACGATGATAAGCATAACAGTGGGTGAAATATTCATAGCAGTATCTCCAGTGCCTCTTGTAACGATTTGAAAATCAGGATGTTGAGTAAGTCATATCGGTTGCTGATCAGTCATCCGATTTCGGTTCAACGGTTTCAGCATGGCCGAGATTTTTATCCGGTGCGATAATATCGCGTACCCGCCGTTTCAGGTCTTTCAGCTCCGGAAGCCCCCGTTCGGTTTTGCGGTCCCAGACCTGTATTTCATTGGCATATATGCGCCAGATTCCTGCAATTTCGCTCGGTTTGAGTACCGCTTCGTCAATGTTGCCATCGAAGGTCTGCAGCAGTTCCTGCGCAATCCATGCCGATCGCATCATAAACTTGCACTTTGAACAGTACTCGATCGTGATTCGATTCAGTTGTTTGTCCGGTGTTATAAGTGTCATAGAAGTTTATTGGGTTTGTTTGATTGAATAAGTTAGCCTAGATTGCATCGTGTGAAAGAACTCATCAAGATCATCCTTGCAGTGATTGTCTGCCTGCCGATTTCGGGGCTGGGGGGCCGTCTTTACGGTCTCGATCGCATGGAGCACTTCGATCAGCTACCTTATCTGCTAGAGGGCACGATGGTGCGGCAGATGTCCAGTCGCGATCGCAATGGCGGAAATGACGATGGCCACTACAAGCATTATTCATCCCTCTACACTGAAGAATCTGGGGAGATGGTGATCTTTGATGATATGGGGCCCGGATGTGTGTATCGGTTTTGGTGCACCTTCTCAATGTATACCAGTACTCTGGCCAACTCCGACTTGAAGTTTTATTTTGATAACGAGCCCGTTCCCCGCATTCATACAACGGTAGGCGAATTCTTTAACGGAATCGGGGCTCCTTTCGAATTTCCGCTGACCGGGGACTTCAATACCTCATCACGGGGTTGTTATTGCTACCTGCCATTTCCGTATAGAGAACGGTTGAAGATAACTGTGGAAGGTGACTGGCTGTACTATAATATTACCTATCATAAATTTGATTCAGCCGACGGTATTGAAACCTGGACGGGAAATGAGGATCAGAGCGCTGTCATGGCCCAGTGGAATGCGGCAGGGACGGATCCAAAGCCTGCATCGTCCAATCTCGTGGTTTCAGGGAACCTTTCTTTGGATCCTGGAACCTCCGGAGTTCTGTTTTCCGAAACGGGTGGCGGCGTGGTTCAAAGTATCAGGATTAATCCTCTTCCGTCAGGTGAGGATATTCTATCAAACATTCGCCTGCAGATGAGCTGGGACGGCGGAGCTCCGGAAGTGGATGTTCCGATCGGGGATTTTTTCGGCTCGGGCAGGAATGAGATTGAAGTGAGCTCGCTACCGATTGGTATGAGCGTCTCCAACGATTGGTACTGCTACTTCCCTATGCCCTATTGGGAGTCTGCGGAGATCGAGGTTGTGAATAACGGATCTGAATCCCTGGTTTCCATGCCGTTTGAAGTGCAGTATCTCACCAATGAATATGATCGGGCCCGGGCTGGATACTTTCATACCTGTTTTCATGAGAATGCTTTTGTCAGAGATAAAACAGACTTTAATTTTATTTCGGAGCAGGGGCGGGGGCATGTGGTGGGCGTGTCTCTTTTTATGGAATGCAGCGGGGGGCTGACCTATCTTGAGGGTGATGAACGAGCCTATGTGGATGGCAGTCTGTCTCCCTGCATCTACGGCACTGGAAATGAAGACTACTTTAATGGGGGATACTATTTCGGGCGAGGGGAGTTTACCTTGCCGTATCACGGGAACCCCTGGAAGAATCATCTGTCGTCCCCCTGCCGGACTCAGGCCTATCGTTTTCATTTAAGTGACCTGATTCCCTTTGATACTTCCATTCATTTTGGCATAGAGCACGGGATCGACAATTCGTCCGCCGGCACCTATTCGAGTGTGACTTACTATTATATGCAGGAAGGATCGGGCAAAGTCCTTACCGCGGATCTTGATTTGCGTGATTCATGGGCGGAAAACGTATACACGTATGTGACTCCGGAAACAGGTATCTGTGAGGAGTCAGTCTGGCATTACGAAGGGGATCAGGATGACATTGCCATTTCCGATCAAGGGTACACACTAACCAACGGAATTACAGAATTTACAACACCGGTATTGGATGATTCGACCGGATTGCTGTTGCGTCGGCGCATGGATCAGGGGATTGGCGGGCAGAGGGCCGATATCTATGTAGACGGTACATTTGCGGGTGTCTGGTACGATGGAGATTATAATTTTTCCGCCGTAAATAAAAGGTGGTTAGATTCCGAGTTTCTCATTCCTTCCGCTCTGTTGTCCGGCAAGCGATCTGTGCGCATCAGTATCGTTCCGGAATCATCTGTCTGGAATGAATACCATTATTGGACCTTCTGCATGAAGCCCTTACTGATTGAGGTGGATTCGGATAATGACCGGCTGCCCGATGCGTATGAACTGGAAACCTTCTCATCGCTCGATAGGGTTGATGGAAACCTTGATACGGACGAGGATGGTTTCAGTGATTGGGATGAGTATATCTGCGGAACAGATCCGACGGATCCGGCTTCTTTCTTTGTGGTTGATTCCTCCCATGCTTTTCATTCCAGGATTGGGCGCCTCTACACCCTGTTGCAAAGTACCAATCTCTTGAGCGATGAATGGGTGGCGGTCCGTTCCGGCATTCCGGGAACCGGATGGGATATTGCCATGCCGGTTCAGGCAACGAATCATAACGCCTATTTCAGGCTTCAGGTTGACCTTCCTTAACGTTTCTGGTGCCGGTGCACATTACGCCGGTTAAAAACGGCACAGGTGTGACGCATAACGTGCCGGATTTTCACACTCCTCAGTTCGCTTCGGGTTCGAAAAATCGCAAAAATAGGGGGTAAACGGCCGATTTTCCGGTTGGCACATTTTTTGTATATGGGCAGTCGTGAACATGATCTACACGCTGTCGCATGGTGCGGCAGCCATGAAACGAAAGGAGTGCAGAACATGTATTGGACAGATAACAGAGCATGGAGCCCGTTTGCGGAGCTGCGTTCTTTGCAGCGGGAAATGAACCGTCTGTTCGACGGGTACGAAGGCGGAACGGCAATGTCCCGCTTCCCTGCGCTCAATGTGTGGGGCAATTCGGAAAACGTGATTGTTACGGCAGAGCTTCCCGGTCTGGCCGTGGAGGATCTCGATATTAATGTCGTGAACAACCAGCTCTCGATCAAAGGCGAGCGTAAGAGCGATAAGCCCGCGGAAAATTCGGTGTGCCACCGCAGCGAGCGAGAGACCGGTAAATTTGTTCGGACGGTCCGCCTCCCGTATGCCGTGGAAAACGACAAGGTGACCGCTGTCTATGAAAACGGCGTGCTGACCATCACGTTGCCGCGTCACGAGGCCACAAAACCCAAACGGATTGAGATCAAGGCATCCTAACGGAGGTGAATATCATGAAAGAAAAACAGGATAAAAGTCTGGCAAAAGTCAACCGCGAGAAGCTTGAACCCGCGTGTAATGAACGGACCTATGTGCCGGTGACCGATATCTACGAGAAGGATGATGCCATTCTGGTGCGCTGCGATATGCCCGGAGTGACACAGGATCAGGTTGATATTCATCTCGATAATGATGAGCTTGAGATTACCGGGAAGCAGGCGATGAATACGCCGGAGGGATATGATCTGCTCATTGGTGAATATGGAACCGGCGTTTTCCGCCGTAAGTTCAGTATTCCGCAACTGATTGACAGGGAAAAGATCCGTGCCCGGCTGCATAACGGCGTACTCGATATTGAGCTGCCCAAGGCCGAGCAGGCCAAGCCGCGAAAGATCGCCGTCACATCGGTCGGATAGGAGATATGCAGGATTTAAACCGCCGGATCGTTCGCCTGTTGCGTCGGTCCGGCAGCAAAATAGAATAACCAAGGAGGTGTATAGCGTATGAAAGACAAATTGATTCCCTGGAAGAAGCGTGAAGCGTTGCCGGACCGGTGGCGTACGGAGAGTGATCCCTTCGATATGCTACACCGGGAAATCAATGAGCTGTTCGATGGATATTATCGTGGCTTCGGTATGCGCAAGGCCGGCAGCGCGGACTTCGAGCTGTCGGAAGGCGACGACGAAATTCGCGTCAAGATAGAATTGCCCGGCATGGACGAGAATGACATTTCAATCGAACTTGAAGAGGACGTTCTCTCTGTCCGCGGAGAACGCCGGCAGGAAAAAGAATCCAGGAAGCGCAACTATCACGTTTCCGAGATCAGTTATGGGACGATTCATCGGACGATCCCGCTGCCGGCCCGGGTTGACCAAGAAAAGGCAAAAGCAAAATTCAGGCGAGGTGTGCTTTCTCTGACGCTTCCCAAGGCGGAAGACGATGGGACTCGCCGCAGGCAGATTCCGGTCTCTACCGGGTAAGGGATTCTCCGGTTGGATGCAGAAGAGGCGGTACGCGTGTGCCGCCTTTTCCCTTTACAATGGATTCAGGAAATAAGCGACGGTCTTTCGGTATCGGTCAAGCCTTCATATTTGAAATAGCGGTCTAAATAAGCATGCCTTGTTGGTGCAGAAAAATATTTGAACCTTGCCGGCTGGAGGGTAGTCTTAAGGTGCAACGAGGGCATTGAGGTGAGAATACGAAGTGCCTACATCTGAATAAACCAACCAAAAGAAAGGAGCTGGTGTATGTATACATCAACACAGAGAAAATCAGCATCTTCTTACGTTAATGGCTTTGACAGCTATTCGAGCATACCGGTCGACGTTCAGTTTCGACATATGCGGGAGTCGAAGCGGGTGCAATGGTTGGTGGAGCAGATGCTGGAGCGGTTCGATAAATATCCGCTTGCGGGGGCCAAGGCCTTTGTCGTGGTCGACGAAACGCATCATCGCGAGAAAACCGGCGTTTTTCAGGTTAAGGCCAAGCTGGTCGTTCCGGGTGAGCCGCTTTACGTCGCTCACAGTTCCGAAACAACCGGGATGCACGATGGGGTGTACAGTGCGGTTGCAGACGTTTTTGAAAGCATAGAAAAGCAGCTTATAAAACGTCATGGACGGCGCGCTAAAAGGCGGGCAACACGGCTCGAATCGCAGCAGGCCGCCTGATTTTCAGCCTCATAACGATCAATTAATAAGCGCCCTTTGGAGCAATCCGAAGGGCTAAGTTTTTTATCCACAGAACACGATAATTGTGACAGGGAGAGTCGGTCTTTAGATCGGCCAAGGGGTTGTATGGAGAGTGATCCTCTCTAAATAATGTGTATTAGTCACGATGAGATATGACAAAGCCCCTGTCAGGAATGTTTCATTGTCAGCAGGCTATTGACTGTCCGACAACCTCATTACTATTCAACACATCTGCTTTTTCAATCCAAATGGTTTTTTCGTTCTCGAGTGTAGCCATTGGCATCTGACCGCAATACGTCTTGCCTTGATGGGACCGATCATGATTGTAACCCTTAATCCACTCGTCCAGATCGTCCTGTAATTCTGCCAGAGTTCGATCGATCTTCTTCCTGAATATGATCTGGTAAAACTCGTTCAGGATAGTGCGGTGGAACCGCTCGCGGATACTGTTTGTTTGTGGCGACTTTTCCTTGGTCTTCGTGTAATCGATGTTGTTGATGGCCGAATCGAGCTGGTAGTCGTGATCCGCTTTGCCGCAGTATTCCGTGCCCCGGTCTGTCAGGATGGGAAGGAAACCCATTTTGTACTTTTCAAAGAAGGGGAGTACCGCCCGGTGCGCCGAAAAGTATTGCGGGTACTGTTCTGTAGGTACTCCTTCATCGCATCCAGGGTTAAAAGATTTCTTGCAACAGTCCTTTGTGCAGAGGTGTGACACAGTGGCGCATATGGGACAGGTGATGGGGCGGGTATGGGACATGTGGCGCACCTGAACTTGGTTGCGGCCTTTAGGGTGTTTTGTCTTAAGTTGTTCATATTTAGTTTATAGTGCCAAGTATTCGGTGCTTTGTCTTTGCTGGCACACTTCGTGATATAGGGCGACCGTCGAATGTGACACCCATTTAAAGTAGGAGACACACAATGAGTACAGCAAGTTCCAAAGTATTAGGTATCGACCTAGGTACCACCAACTCGTGCATGGCCATCATGGAAGGTGGCGAGCCGACGGTTATCCCGAACGCTGAAGGCGGACGTACAACCCCCTCGATTGTTGCTTTCACCAAGAGCGGCGAGCGCCTCGTCGGTACTGCGGCCAAGCGCCAGGCGGTGACCAATCCGCGCCACACCATCTTTTCGGTCAAGCGTTTCATGGGGCGCAAATACAGCGAAGTCGCGCATGAGTGCGATCTGGTGCCGTATGAAGTGGTCGAAGCCAAAAACGGCGACGCACACATTAAGATTGAAGACAAGGTATACAGCCCTCCGGAAATCTCCGCGATGATTCTGCAGAAGTTGAAAGCCGATGCAGAAGCCTATCTGGGAGAAACCATTTCTCAGGCGGTTATCACGGTGCCGGCATATTTCAACGACTCCCAGCGTCAGGCTACGAAGGATGCAGGACGCATTGCCGGTCTGGAAGTGCTTCGCATCATCAACGAGCCGACCTCGGCATCGCTGGCCTATGGCCTCGATAAGAAGTCCGAAGAAAAGATTGCTGTATACGACCTTGGCGGCGGCACGTTCGATATTTCCATTCTGGACATCGGCGACGGCGTTTTTGAAGTGGCAGCCACCAACGGTGACGGACACCTTGGCGGGGACGACTTTGACCAGAAGATCATTCACTGGCTGGTCGCCAGCTTCAAAGCGGAGCAGGGCATCGACCTTTCCGCTGATCCGATGGTGCTGCAGCGCCTGAAGGAAGCCGCTGAAAAGGCCAAGTGTGAACTATCCAGCTCACAATCGACCGATATCAATCTGCCGTTCATCACGGCCGACGCAACCGGTCCGAAGCACCTGAATGTTATGCTGACCCGCGCCAAGCTCGAAGAGCTGTGCGACGATCTGGTCGACAAGGCCATCACGCCGGTTCGCGCCTGTCTGAAAGATTCCGGCCTGAGCCAGTCTGAAATCGACGAAGTGATCTTGGTCGGTGGTTCCACCCGTATGCCCAAGGTACAGAGCTCTGTGAAGGAAATCTTCGGCAAGGAGCCGCACAAGGGGGTAAATCCGGACGAAGTGGTTGCCATCGGTGCCTCGATTCAGGGCGGCGTTCTGAAGGGTGAAGTCAAAGACGTTCTGCTGCTCGACGTTACCCCGCTGACGCTCGGCATTGAAACGATGGGCGGCATTTCTACGCCGCTGATTGAACGCAATACCACGATTCCTGCCAAGAAGAGTGAAATTTTCTCCACGGCGGCTGACAACCAGCCCGCTGTTGAAATCAAGGTCCTTCAGGGTGAACGCAAGATGGCTCGCGACAATAAAACCATCGGCAGCTTCAACCTGGATGGAATTCCTCCGGCGCCGCGCGGTACGCCTCAGATCGAAGTGACGTTCGACATTGATGCCAACGGTATCGTAAAGGTCAGCGCAAAGGATCTCGGAACCGGTAAGGAACAGCACATCACCATCACGAACTCCAGCGGACTTTCCGATGAGGAAATCAATCAGATGGTCAAGGATGCCGAAGCGCATGCTGCCGAAGACGAAAAGATGAAGGAAAAGGTCGACCTGAAGAATCAGGCGGATTCCACCGTCTTCCAGACGGAAAAGTTCCTGAAGGAAAATGCCGACAAGATTTCCGCCGATCAGAAAGCCGAAGTTGAAGCGGCCATCGAGCCGGTCAAGAAAGCGCTTGAAGCGGAAGATTATGAAGGCATCAAGAGTTCGCTCGAAACCCTGAATGAAAAGATGCAGGCGGCCGCAACGGAAATGTATGCGAATGCCCAGCAACAGGGCGGTGCCGAAGGTGCTTCCGGGGCGGATGCCGGGGCTTCGGCCGGCGGCGAAAAGCAGGCCTCCGATGTTGAGGAAGCCGACTTTGAAATGATGGACGACGATAAGAAGTAACATGAAAATTTAGATCGCCGATTGCCGATTGCCGATTCGTGGAACTCAGTCGCTGTTATGCTCTGAAAAAAAAAGAGCCGCCGGAGGCCCGCGAATCGGACCTCGGAGATCTTAAATCGGAAATTATAAAAACCAACAAGGAGAGAAGTATCCATGAAGATTAAACCATTGGGCGAGCGCGTGCTGGTCGAGCCGGTTAAGGAAGAAGAAGCCGTTAAGGGTGGAATCATTATTCCGGATTCTGCAAAGGAAAAGCCGCAGGAAGGCAAAGTTGTTGCCGTAGGAACCGGCAAGATCGACGAGAACGGTAAGAAGGTTCCGTTCAATGTCAAGGTTGGCGATATCGTGCTGATGCCGAAGTATGGCGGAACCGAAGTTAAGGTTGATGGCAAGGAATACCAGATCATGCGCGAAGATGATATTCTCGCGATCGTCGGCTAACTGAATTCAGAAAGGAAAATTCAAAATGGCTAAACAGATTATTTTTGATGTAGAAGCGCGCGACGCTATGCTGCGCGGTGTTGAAAAACTCAGCCGGGCTGTAAAGGTTACTCTCGGACCGAAGGGCCGCAACGTAATCCTCGACAAGAAATTCGGCTCCCCGAATGTCACCAAGGACGGCGTTTCCGTTGCCAAGGAAATTGAACTCGAAGACGCTTTCGAGAACATGGGTGCCCAGATGGTGAAGGAAGTTGCTTCCAAGACTTCTGACATCGCCGGTGACGGTACTACCACGGCAACGGTGCTGGCTGAAGCGATCTACCGTGAAGGTCTTAAGAACGTTACCGCCGGCGCCAACCCGATGAGCCTGAAGCGCGGTATCGACAAGGCGGTAGAAGCCATGGTCGAACAGCTCGGCAAGCTGAGTAAGAAGGTCAAGACCAGCGAAGAAGTCGCTCAGGTCGGAACCATTTCCGCCAACGGAGACACCACGATCGGTAACATCATTGCCGAAGCCATGGAAAAGGTCGGCAAGGACGGAACCATTACGGTTGAAGAGGCTAAGTCCATCGAAACCACGCTGGACGTTGTTGAAGGTATGCAGTTCGACAAGGGATATCTTTCTCCCTACTTCGTGACCGATGCCAGCACCATGGATGCCGTGCTGGATGATCCCTACATCCTGCTCTTCGAAAAGAAGATCTCCAACCTGCAGGACATGCTTCCGATGCTCCAGAACGTTGCCAAGACCGGTAAGCCGCTGATGATCATTGCGGAAGATATTGAAGGCGAAGCCCTCGCTACGTTGGTCGTCAACAAGCTGCGTGGAACCCTCAACGTCTGTGCCGTCAAGGCTCCCGGATTCGGCGATCGCCGCAAAGCCATTATGGAAGACCTGGCTGTTCTGACGAACGGTAAGTTTGTCACCGAAGACCTCGGCATCAAGCTGGAAAGCGTTACGCTGGACGATCTCGGTACCGCCAAGCGCGTAACCGTCAGCAAGGATGACACCACGATCGTTGAAGGCGCCGGCAAGACTTCCGCCATCAAGGCCCGTGTTGATCAGATCCGTCGCCAGATTGAAGAAACCACTTCCGACTATGATCGTGAAAAGCTCCAGGAGCGCCTCGCGAAACTGGCCGGCGGTGTTGCCGTGATCAACGTTGGTGCTGCCACCGAAACCGAAATGAAGGAAAAGAAAGACCGCGTTGATGACGCTCTTCACGCTACCCGCGCTGCGGTTGAAGAAGGTATTGTTCCCGGCGGCGGTGTTGCTTTGATTCGTGTCCAGAAGGCACTCGATAAGCTCGATCTCGAAGGCGATGAAAAGGTCGGTGCGGACATTGTGCGCAAGGCGATCGAAGCTCCGCTTCGCCAGCTGGTTGCCAATGCCGGCGAAGAAGGCGCCATTGTGGTACAGGAAGTCAAGCGTGGTAAGCAGACCTTCGGTTACAATGTTGCGACCGGCGAGTATGTTGACATGATTGCTGCCGGTATCATTGATCCGGCGAAGGTAACCCGTTCTGCCCTGCAGAACGCCGCATCGATTGCCGGTCTGCTGCTCACGACCGAGTGCATGGTTGCCGACCTTCCGGAAAAGAATGCCCCGGCAATGCCCGACATGGGCGGCATGGGCGGTATGGGCGGCATGATGTAATAGCGCCGTGAAGTGCCCGGTTTCAGTCGGTGTCCTTCGGGGTGCCGACTGATCGGCGGGCCGCTTCAGTACCTGAAAATCCGCACCTGAGAGGGGGCGGATTTTGTCATAAATGGCGTTTGACGAGATAATGTAGAGTGCTATACTACGCGCCGCTTTTTTATCTTAAATATAAGGGACTTGCGAATATTTATATTTGTAATCCCCGTGGCTGATTGATCATTGCGGAGCAATACTATGAACCTGAACTACCTGAATATCGCGGAAGAGAAGATTCCCAACATTCCGATGCTGGTGAACCTGATTTCCTATCGTACGCGCCAGCTCAATGCCGGCTCCCGCCCGATGGTCAAGCCGGACCATCCGGAACAGGATAATCACGATATCGTGCTCAAGGAGATTGCGGAAGGTCTGCTGACGGCTGAAATGGCCTACTCGCAGGAAGAGGTGGAAATTCCCGGACTCGACTTCGACGCATCCATTCTTCTTTAGGACGCATCAGAGTCCGTTTTGCAAAACCCAAAGCCCTTCGGGGATTTGGGTTTTGTGTTTCCCGGTCCGGAATATTTACCACCCGCTGCGCTTGAGGACATCGAGGTTACAGGGGTATGTTCTCTTCGTTCGCCGTATTTTCTCAAAGCGAAGCCGTCGAGTGGTTAAAACTGGAAAAGTGCAGGTCATGGCAGGAAAAAACAAAAAAAAGAAAAATGATCCGTCAGCAGGCGTGCTGGCCACAAACCGGAAGGCGTTGCGGGATTATCATATTCTCGAGCAGTTTGAGGCCGGGATTGTTTTAACCGGGACGGAAGTAAAATCGGTGAAGCAGGGCCATCTGAGTATTCAGGAAGGGTATGTGAACATTGATGAGCGCATGGAATCCTGGTTGATCGGATGCACCATTCAGCCGTATGAGCAGGGCAATATTTTCAACCACAACCAGACCCGTGAACGAAAGCTGCTGCTTCATCGTAAAGAGATTGAGCGGTTATTCGGCAAGGTGCGGGAAAAGGGATTTACCCTGATTCCGCTCAAGGTCTATCTGGTTCGCGGCAAGGTAAAGGTCAAGATTGGTCTCGGGCGGGGTAAGAATGTGGTCGATAAGCGCGATGCGATCAAGAAGCGCGAGTCCGATCGCGACAGCCAGCGCGCCATACGAAATCATAATGGTTAGTCAGGGCTCAGTGCTCTGGCGGGTAGCACACAAAAAAGGGATCGCCGAGACGATCCCTTTTCGCGTTTCAGGCAACGAAGTCCTAGAACTGGTAGCGGATGGATCCGAGTACGGTGTAGTCGGAGTAGCCGCCGCTTGCTCTTCGTGTATCCAGATCAGCGCGCAGCTCAAGGTATTCCCCCATCTTGGCGGCCACACCGGCGCCCAGCTTGATGATATCTTCCTCCGGCGCCTGCAGCTGCAGGTTGTAGAGGTCGGATGCGCCGACCAGACTGTAGTTGAGGTCCTCTTCTCGGGCGTTGAATTCGTGCAGCCAGAATGCGCGTATTTCCGGTTTGATGACCGTGTCACCCATGTAGGAGTAGAAGCCGACATTGCATCCGATCGACCCCTGCACGTAGAGCGTGTCTAAGCCGTCAATATGACGGGCCACGGCCGTTGTGCTGGATTCCGTGTAGCCGTCCTGCGAGTAGTAGTTACCCAGCAGGGAGGCCTGAGGCGTAAAAATCAGGTAATTACCGATGATCTCCTTTCCGCCGCCGAAGTAAACAGCCACATTCTTTGCATCGAAGCTGCCGGTGGTGTTGAACGTGGATCCCATGGTGGTATCGGCAGAGCTCTTTGCGAGAATCAGGCTGGCATCGGCAAACCAGTCATCGGTTCCGGCCGAAGCGTAAATCGATCCGACGGTTGTGCGCGTATCTACATCGCCGCCGTTATCCTTGTTGATAGAAGCCGAGCCGGAGCCGGCCGCCGCACCGACCAGAAGGCCGCTGTCAATTACGACATCGCCACCGATAAGGAAACCGTTGATGCTTCCATCATAGCCGTCGAAGCCGCTTCCGGAGGATTTGCTGATCCATGACTTGTATCCGGTAATCCAGCCCTGAAGATCCTGTTCAGGCATGTGTGGCCCGGCAGCGCCGGACGGAGCGGTACGGGATGCGATTACGCGTGCGCGGGTGTTGTCCGCACGTTTGGTCAGCTGTTCAGCAACGGAGTTCAGGCCGGAGTTGATTGCATTATGCGCCGGCGCGGAACTCATCTTTGAGCCGTAATAGTTGTCCATGACCTGACGGACCTGGCTTTCTCCGGAGAGGTAGGCAATGGTCTGGGCCATTGCTACGGCATTTGAATCGCCGGCAGCTTTCAGCAGGGTGATGCTGTCTGCTACGTCCATCAACTGTCCGTCGAGATTTCCGGCCTGGCCGATCGAGTGCTGGATAAAGTTATCCAGCATGATGTAGGTGCTGTCAACACCGTTGGAGAGCGTGACATCAAAGCCGAGAAGCAGGTTGGTTGCGATGTTGGCTTCCAGCAGGCTGGTGGAGGCTGCAGTTCCGTCAATGGTAATGTTTCCGGCCTTGACGATGGTAATCACATTGGATTCGGCAATCCCTTCGTCATACACCTTGATCGTCGGATAGTTATCCACGCTTGCTGAGCTGGCCAGAGCCATTGTGCCGCCGACGGCGAGGTTGGGCTGGACCTGATTGCTGCTGATACCGAATGTCAGGGTGGAGTAGCGGTCCTGTTCGTAGTCGCCGAGAACGGTGGCCTGAGAAGTTGAGCCGATCTTAAGGTTTGCGCCGTAGAAGAGGCTGACATCGTTACTGACGATCAGCGACCCGCCGGAAAGGACTTCCAGCGTGTTGTAGGCGGTCTTATTGGTATCGGTTCCGATGGACAGGTCATGACCGACGGTCAACACGGATCCGTTTCCTTCGACCGTCACCAGATTGTTGCTGGATACGTAGCCGATATAGAGGTCTGAAACCGCCAATGCACTGGCACCGTTTGTAAGGGTGAGGGAATTGTTTCCGGTTTTCTTGCCGACATAGATGTCTGTTGCCGTCCAGTTGGCGTTGGTACCGTCGAGAACGATATTCAGCCCGCCTTCAACCATGTTGGTTCCATCCAGAGTTCCCATCAGCTGAAGGGTGGCGCCGGAATCAAACACAATGTTGGTGGCCGAGTTGGTTAATGCCGCGAAGTCCCAGGCATAGGTTTTCAGCGTTCCGCCGTTGGCGACCGTCAGCAGGTTGTTTTCAGCATCGCCCATGACAATGTTTTCCTGGGCGCTGGCAAAAAGCGTTCCGCCGTTCTTAACTGTAACGCTGTTGTTGGAGCTGACGGATGAACCGACGTACAGCGAATCAGCTACTTCGAGGATGGCCTGTTCGCCGGAGATCAGAATGCTGTTTGCTTCACTGTCGGCGCTGTTACCGAGGTACAGGTTGTTTTCAACCTTCATCGTGCCGCCATAGATCTTGAACTGGTTTTCGGAGCCGGCCTGGCCGATCACCATATTCTGCGTTGCGGTGAAGGTCGAATTAGAGTCGCTCATCTCGATATAGTTGCCGTCACCGGTCACGCCGAGCGTCACATTGCTGGCGATGGCTACGGATCCGCCGGATGTGATTTTGAGATAGTTGTTTTTCCCTTCGTCACCGATCGTAAGGGTCTGGGCCGTCAGGACGCCGTTGGTTCCGGCAATTGTGGCATGGTTGCTGTCTCCGGAAGTTCCGATGGTGAGTACCTGATCAAACGCGGCGGATCCATCCTGAATGTTCAGGTGATTGCTGCTGCCGCCGGCGTCGCCGATCTCCACATCACCATGAACCGTAATCTGCGTTCCGTTAGTCAGGATGTTGAGCGTGTTGCTTGCTGAAGATTCGCCCAGAGTCAGGTCGCCCGCGATATCCACGGTTGCACCATCTTCTGCGGTGAACGTATTCTTTGCTCCGGCGCTGCCGACAATCAGATTCCGCGAAACCGTGAGTGTCGAGTTGGTTCCGACCACGATGCTGTTCTTTTCCGCACCGGAGGAGACGCCGACTTTCAGGTCGAGTGCCGCGGTTGCAGTACCGCCATCCGAGATTGTCAGGTTATTTTCGTCTCCCGCAAAACCGACAAAGACCTTATTCCCTGCGGTCAGAACGGAGTTGCTGCCATATACATTCAGACTGTTGCCGGAGGCGTCGGCTTTGTTCCCGATATAAATAATGTCGGATGCTGTCGCCTTAGCTCCATTGGTGAGGGTCAGCGAGTTATCATCCGAGATGTCGCCGATATAAATTTCACCCGTGGTCCATGCGGCATTGCTGGCACTGAGGCCGTCATCAAGCAGGACATTCAGGCCGTCTTCAATCGCGGAATCTTCAATGGTCAGCGTTCCTCCGACGCCCAGTACCGCGCCGCTTGCAAAGTTGAGGTTGGAAATCGCGATAAAGTCGGTTGCATTCACATCGCCACCGATCAGCAGGCGGCCCGATGCGTCGACATTTACTTCATTGAATTCGTTGGTGCTTCCCGCAATATTGGAAATAACCAGATCGGTTGTGTTGTTCAGGAAAACGGCCCCGGCATCGGAAATCGTCACGACGTTTTCGCTGTTGTTCGTTGTGCCGACATACAGCTGGTTGTCCACCTTGAGCATGCTGCCGCCTTCAACATCCACTGTGCC
>JAFGVP010000134.1 GCA_016937945.1 Pontiellaceae bacterium
CAGCCTGAGCCGGATCATCCGCACACACTTTTTCGGGCGTTGCTTATTTCATCATTCAGGCTGTCTCACTATTCGAGACCACCTCAACCGGAACAATGGATATGCTGCCAATCCTTGGCGCCGTAAGCGCGGTCCCTGACTGGTTCAACCAATAATAACCGTGCCTGGACACTCAGCATAAGAGGAATAAGCAATGAATCATCGCACAATAATCACTATATTCATCATTACCGTAATTTTTATTACCGGATGCAGCACAATACCCAAGGTTGACCAAAATCAACTGGCAATTGGCAACGGATCGGTTATTGATGGAAAAACAGTCAAAATAAACTATCGCATACGACAGCACTATTGGAAGGAAGGCTTTGTTCATAGCATAGGCCAGCGACCGGAGCCGGAAGAAATTGAAACGAAAGACTATGATGCTGAGCGAGAATTAAAAAGCGGCATAATTTTAGCGGATATGGAAATAAACCTTGGTACCCGGCAGATTTTACAGCGATTTGAACCTGTCTTGGAACGTGCTTTGCGTGCTGCCGGTGCACAATTGGACAATGACAACCATACATACAGTCTGATTGCCGAATTATGTTTCGGACCGACACCAGCTCCTGCCTATTCCGTGTATGAACTTGGCAAAAGTGTAGGCGTCAGTTTAATGACATTGGGACTGGGGCCAAAAAAATATGAACTACACAACGATTATACACTCAAATTATGTCTTACTGAACATGCCACAGGAAATGTCATTAAACAGCATGAATATGTTGCCGATGACTCCTATCTGCATAATATACATAGCCTGGATATAGGTGCACATAAACGTTCGATAGAAGCCGCATGCGACCTTTTTGAAGATAGCCTGGAAGGTTTTCTAACAGATTTTTTCAGTAATTTATAGATGGCATTTCAGGAGGCAACCATTCCAGTATACCAAGGTTCTTCAGGGTCTGATACAATGCGGGCGTTCCCCTTGACACCGGGGGGGCTTCGGCACCATATCATCGTCAATCAACCGCGGCACCGAAGAAGGAGGAACTCATGACAATCAAAATTCCCGCGCCATCGGTCGCCGATCGCCTGCTCAGAATGCTGGGCAAAACCCGCGGCGTCATTGTCGCCGAACCCGGAAACCGCTTCCCTTCCATGCCGTACGCCACGTTTCGCGGCACCAGGGAACCGTTTCTGCGGGCGCTGCTGCGCCCCGCCGGTCGCCCGTTGCCCGAGGGCATGATCGATATCTTCAGCCTCAATTCGGGTACCACGACGAAAAACAACCCCCGCTGACGGACACACAGGAGACGCAACATGTTCGACCTCATCACGGCCAACGCACCCGCCCTCATCGGTTCTTTCACGATCATATCTCTGTTCAGAAACATTTACGTGTTCTGTCTGACCGCCTGGACATCCAGGCAGGTCACTAACAACCTTGATCGCTTCAGCGTCAGAGAATGCGAGGAGTTAGTGACCTCGCCGCCGCTCGAAATGTCTTTCCGTGACTACGTCATCCTGACGCACGATCTGCGGAAAAGGAGCCCGAAGCAGCTTTTCCCGGCGACGCATGAAAAACTGCTGGTTTTGGAAACGGCGGAATGGTGATAATAACGCCGGCAAAATCAGCTGAACTTCGCGGACATGCTTGAAATGGAACGGCTCGAGATAGAGTCATGCCCATCTTGCATGTAGCGGGATGCGGTTTGCAGCGCGACAAAGAAGATGGCGTTGTTGCGAAGCCATCAAAAGTTGATTACGACCGGCGGGTGCGGCGGCGGTGGGTAGAATCAGGTGCAAGCGTCATGTTTGGCGGCAAGACCTGACCAGGCAAGAATTTTCTCGTCAGCGGTAACTAACGTTGCCGAATTTTCCAAAGCAGACGAGACAATCATTCGATCAGCGGGATCACCATGAAAACTTGTCAATGCTCCGGCACGGATAGCAATGAAACCATTTAGCCCGATCTCATTCAAGCCGTTTTCAAGCAACTCAATGCGCCAGGACTGGAGGTTCATCCTGATTTCCAGACGTTTTTTCTCTACCAGCATGGCAATTTCCCAAAAGCTGACGGCGCTGACCGTCAGCCGACCACAGGCCAAGGCCTGATCGATAAGGCTACGAGATTCAGGGCCCAGTCGGAAACTCCCCTCGTCCAGCCAGACAAGCACATGCGTATCCAGCATGATCATGATTCGACATCCCAGGTAACCTCGACCGGGGAAACCAGATCATCCCGGCTACTGATTTTATCCCGATGAAGGCCGAAAATGGTTTTCGGAACTTCCCGATATGGTACCAACCGGCTGACAGGCTTGCCATTTTTGGTAATAATAATCTGCTCACCGGTCCGCTGAACCTTTTCCATCAGACGAAGGCAGGTTGCTTTGAATACCGATGCTTTAACCGTTTCCATGGTACCCCCAGTCATTAAAATGAACTGCCGATGACACATGCTCCGAGTCCCCTTGCACAACATAGTCAATTTCATGGTCACATACAACTGAAAAAACGGCGGCCCGGAAAATTGTTATCCAACAAAAATCGTGCGTTTTTCCCCTTGACACCGGGGGGGTGATGTGGCCATTCCTGGCTTTACCGGACGGGTAACATGGGACACGGAAAAGGGACAGATTTATTTTTTCCGCATCTCGCTTTTGCGCCGGCTCCGCGACATCGGCACCCATTGTCGAGCAGACCTTCACCGGCCCGGTGCGGAAAATGGTGGCGGTGCCGCCGAGGCCCACCTGGTCATCTCCGACCGTGACTCCGACCGCGCCTGGGACGAGAAAATCACCTTCTCATGGGCCGGGCACGGCGCCCGCCGCATCGGTATGTGGGAGGTGTGGATGAAGATGAAATTGTTACGAAACCATCTGGACATGTGCCGCACCAGTGCCAACCACCATAACCATATCGCCAGGAGGCCGCCCGATGCTGTTCCAGCAGTTCACCGTTGAAGGACTGGGTTGTTTTTCGTACCTCATCGGCTGCCCGCAAGCCGGGCGGGCGGTAGTTATCGACCCGCGCCGTGACGTGGACTGCTACCTGGAAGCGGCACGCCGCAACGGGGTGAAAATTACCGCCGTCGTCGATACCCACGTGCACGCCGACCACGTCTCCGGGGCCCACGAGCTGCGCCACCGCGTCGGCGCCGACATCAACATGGGCGCCGGCAGCCCGGTGGAGTTCCCCTTCACGCCGCTCTCCCCGGGCAATCGCACCACCATCGGCGCGGTGGCCATCGAGGTTCTGGGCACCCCGGGACACACCCCGCACGCCATCTCCCTGGCGGTCACCGATCTTTCCCGCGGCACCATCCCGCAACTGCTGCTCACCGGCGACCTGCTCTTCGTCGGCGGCGTCGGTCGTCCCGACCTGGCCGGGCAGGAACTGCTGGAAGAGCAGATCGCCCACCTCTACCACAGCCTCCACCACCAGCTCGGCCGCTTCGAGGACTACATCGAGGTCTACCCGGCCCACGGCGCCGGCTCCCTGTGCGGCAGCGGTCTGAGCGCCAAGCCCTCATCAACCCTGGGGTACGAACGCCAGGTCAACCCCTACCTGCAGCTCGACCAGGTAAAATTCACCGCACTGATGCGCCGCGAACGGCCGCCCAAACCCCGCAACTTCGACACCATCATCGCCATGAACCGCCACGGCGCAAAGCTTTTGGACGATCTGCCGACCCCCCATCCGCTCACCGCGGTACAGCTCGACGCCGCCCGCCGGGATCCCGGCATCGCGATCATCGACCTGCGCGAAAGCTCCGCCTTCGGCGGCGCCCACATCCCCGGCAGCCTCAACATCGGCATGTCGGCCAACGCCCCCACCTGGCTCGGTTCCGTCGTCGACACCGGTAAAGACCTGGTGCTCATCGCCAACGACACGGAACAGATCGAAGCCGCC
>JAFGVP010000135.1 GCA_016937945.1 Pontiellaceae bacterium
ATCTCTCCTTAGGTTAAGTTTTGTTTGGTCACAAAAATCTAACCTGAGATCCCCTTCTTTTTAATTCTATTTTGGACACGAGTGAGTCGGGGTAAAGCCCCTGACCGAAGCAACTTCGGCATGAAGCCGGAAATGCCTAGCGCCATTCGTGCTTGGGATATCGGCCCTTTAGTTCCTTTTTGATGAGGGGATATGAGTTCGCCCAGAATGATTGCATGTCCTGTGTTTTCTGCTGTGGGCGCTGATTGGGCGCAAGCGCTTCCACCACGACCGGAATCATGCCGAAACCGATCCGTGGCACGTCCGTCAGATCGTACAGCTTCTGGATGGTCGCGGAAATCACAGGCGGCTCCCCTTCAGCATAACGCACCTTCACATTCAGCCCGCTTGGAAGCTGTATCCGCTCCGGCGCCTGCTTTTCCAGCAGATTGAGCTGCACCGGCGTAAGCCATGACTTTACCACATTCCAGACCGACCGCTCTTTCAGATCCCGCTTACACACGGCGCCCAGACAGATTTCCTGAATCATCATGCGACGGGCTTCTTCATCAATCGGCGCAATCCCGTAATCCGGACACCCGATCGCCAGGCAGTTGACCCGGGCAATCCATCGCTCCACATTTTCATCCCATTTGAAGAGATTCAGCCGGCCCGATAAAACCTCTTCGGCCATGATTTCCGCAGCCTGCTGGGAATCCACCTCCTGCTTCATCGAGGCCTGAAGCTCCAGACCGCGGAATGTTTTTGCATGCCTGGTAACGACCCGCTTGAGCACCGGATCAAATACCGCCTCCGTGCGCACTTCAATATCCTCGGGAAAAAGCTCATCCAGCCACTCCTCGGAAATCGCCGTACACAGGTTCAGACGCACATTCAGGTCGCGCCCTCCCTCAATTTCACGAATTTCTGCCGCAACAAGCAGCCTGCTGTCCCGAACGACGCTGTCCCGATCCAGATCGCCCGTACGTCCATGCACCACCTGGCAATGGAGCGTTCCCACATCGCGACGCCGGGCCACCTGATCCGAAAAGGCCAGCAGAATACACTTCTGCAGATCCTCGTCCGGCGGCGCCTGCAGATTCACCGAAAGCCCTTCGCGCTCGGCAAGCTGAACAAAACGTTCGTATAAAGGCTTCACCTGCCGGGCCGCGGCCCCGTTCACGCCCAGCGTACGGCAGGCGTCGGCCTGATAGCGGTTCTTATCCGCAAACATCCATGCCCGCATCAACCGCTTGAAATCCGACACCTCATCCTCGCCCAGCATCTCATCGCGGTTTCCTCGCGTCTGCCGGTCTTTGTTGCGCTGCAGGATCGACTTTCCCTGCGTCAGCGCCGCAATCAAGCAGGCCTGCCGGACACAACCGAAGGTCTCGCCGGCAAGCAGCATGCGCGCATATCGCGGATGCATCGGAAACTGCACCATTTTTTCCCCGACAGCCGTCAGCTTTCCTGCATGATCCAATGCCCCGAGATCCGTCAGGAGAGTCAGCGTACGCTCGAGCGATAGCGGGTCCGGCGCCTCGAGCCAGCGAAAACCCCGGACGTCATCAATGCCGCCGGCCTTGAGCGTAAGGACGACTTCCGCCAGATCATGCCGGAGGATTTCCGGAAGTTGCTGCATCGGACGAGCAACATGTTCCCGCTCTGTCCACAACCGAATGCAACTCCCCGGCGCCGTTCGTCCGGCGCGGCCGGCCCGCTGGTCCGCCGAGGCCCGGCTGATCCGCTCCACCAGCAACGTATCGATCCCTCGATTCGGATCAAATCGCGCAATACGGGCCAACCCGCTGTCGATTACAATCCGGACGCCGTCGATGGTGATCGACGTTTCCGCCACATTCGTTGAGACCACCACCTTGCGCTTTTCGCAGCTGCCGACAGCAGCATCCTGATCGCGGGGCGGCAGTTCGCCATGCAGCGGCATAACCGCAAAATCGCGGGCGCACCGGCGCGCGCGAATCGCATCGACCGTGCGCGAAATCTCATACGCGCCCGGCATAAAGACCAACACATCCCCTTCGGCGCCGGACCCGATCGCCGATTCAAACGCATCGGCCGCGGCATCCCAGACCGACTGTTGACGAAAATCGATTCTCTTTTTCGAATACCCGATATCCACCGGAAACATGCGGCCCTCGCTCTTGAGCTCGCAACAGGGCGCGAGATATTCCCGAAGCGGGCCGGCATCCAGCGTGGCCGACATAACGATAACTTTCAGATCCGATCGAATCTCCTGCAAGCACAAAGCCCGGGCCAGCGTGATATCTCCATAGATGTGGCGCTCATGGAATTCATCGAAAATAATGGTAGAAACACCACGCAGCAGGGGATCCGAGAGCAGCTGACGCAACAGAATCCCTTCGGTCACATAGCGGATCTGCGTTTTATCGGAAACCTCCCGCTCCATGCGTACCTGATAGCCGACCTCTCCGCCCAGCGGCTCATTTCGCTCGAAGGCCACCCGTTTTGCCAACAGGCGGGCAGCCAGCCGCCGCGGTTGCAGTACCACGACCTCGCCTGGTCCGGCGGCACCGCAGTCGAGCACCATCTGCGGAATCTGAGTGGATTTGCCGGAACCTGTCGGGGCCTCGATGATGATACGGGTTTCGGATTCCAGGGCTGTGGCCAGCGCGGACCGGAGTTCATAAATTGGAAGTTTCTGAAGATTCATACCCGAACCTTTATAGTGTAGCGATCCGCATCAGGTCATGCTTCGCATCACCCTTTTTTTCGAATTTGAGCCGCAACATACGCATTATCCCGAATCATTATGAGAGCATTAATCATATTATTTACATGAAAAACATGCACACAACCACTCATATATTTATCGTTACCCTATTATCAACCGAGCTTTATACAAAAGCCAGCACCCTAGTCGTAATTTCTATGAAACCGGATGGCATTACTTCTGCTCTAGTAAATATTACTAAACGGCCACAGGGTATCCGGCCAGGAAATGGGAGTACATATGTTGTTACAAAATGCTAAACTGTCTACACGAATCGCAGGAGGTTACAGCCTGCTGATTATTCTCTGCGCTGTCCTCGGCTATCTCGGCATTCGGAATGTCACCAAAGTGGGCGTTCAGTTCAACCTGAGCGGATTAGGTGACGACATTATGAGTTATGCTAAAAACTGCGACTCCATAAAGAAGGACTTTTCCATCGGCGGATCGAACAGTATCGGTGCCGACGGGAAAAAGGCGATTGATGCCTGGAACGAAGCCACACAGCGGCTCCGAAATTCGCTCAAAGAACTTCAAACGGCCACTGGAGTGCAGGATAAACAGCAAGCGTTGATCAACTCCATTCTCAAGGAGACTGACCGCTATGAGTCGTTGATTAGAGAGATCACACAGATTGAATTCCAGAAAAATCAGGCCTTTGTCGAATGGAAGGCGGCCGGAGAAAAGATGACCTCCGCCACGGACCGGATTTCCGCCAAGCTTCAGGAAGAAAACGATTCGCTCTCTGCGGAGCTGAAACACAAACTCGAGGTCGGGTTGCATCAGGACATTCTGGAAAATTTTTTCCTGATGCGCGTCCGGGCCGTTTATTTGATTCATACGGAACAGGATAAAGAGTGGGACCTATATCGGGAACAACTGGGGATTTTGAACGAAAAACTCAATAACTGGGCCGAACTCGCATCGGATAATGCGCTGATTTCCGCCACTGCGGAGGAAATCCGTCAATCGGTTCAGCAATATAACACCGCCGGCGAACTCTTCAAAAAGAATGCCGACAAGGAGAAGGTTCTCGAAAACGACATGTCACAGATCGTGGAGTCAATCATTGGCGAAGTTGAACAGATCCACATGACCTTCAAGGAAGATGCCCAGCGCATTAAAACGCAATCCTCGGTTCAGATGATCAGCATCGCCGTCGCCGGACTCGTGATCGGGGTCATTCTGGCCATCGCCATCACCATCATCATCATCAAACCCGTAAAGGAAGTCATTAAAGCTCTTTCCGAGGGATCCTCCCAGGTTTCAAGCGCCTCGTCACAGATTGCCACGGCGTCACATTGTTTGGCAGAAGGCGCTACCGAGCAGGCCGCCGGACTGGAGGAAACCTCCTCAAGTCTCGAGGAAATGGCGTCCGTTACCCGCCTCAGCGCGGACAATGCCCAGCAGGCCAACCTACTGGCGTCCGAAGCCCGCCAGTCCGCAGATAAGGGCTCGGAATCCATGTCCCGCATGGGTGTTGCCATTCGTGAGATCCAGCAAAACTCCGGCGAAACCGCCAAGATTATTCAGGTCATTGACGAAATCGCCTTCCAGACCAACCTGCTGGCCCTCAACGCAGCGGTCGAAGCCGCCCGCGCCGGAGAAGCCGGCAAAGGTTTTGCCGTGGTGGCTGAAGAGGTTCGAAACCTGGCCAAGCGTTCAGCAGAAGCCGCAAAAAACACGTCCAATCTGATCGGGAAATCAGTACGCTCTTCAGAAAGCGGCGTAGCAATTTCCAACGAAGTGGCTGAAGCCTTACACGAAATCGTGGATGGAATTACCAAAACCACCGAGCTCGTCGGAGAGATTGCCGCATCATCCAGCGAGCAGTCGCAGGGTATCGAGCAGATTAACAATGCCGTGGCCCAGATGGATCAGGTGACCCAGTCGAATGCGGCCAGCGCAGAGCAATCCGCCAGTGCCGCAGAAGAACTGAGCAACCAGTCCGCCCGGATGAAAGACGTTGTGGCCCGCCTGACCGCCCTTGTGGAGGGTTCCACTGAAGAGCCCAAAGAGATTAAACGCAACCCGGTCAAAACCCATTCTCCGAAGACCCCGCCGCGCCATATCGTGACAGCAAAAACACTCCCGAAATCGATGCCGGATGTAAAGGAAGCGATTCCATTTGACGAGGACATGGATGCCTTCAACTTATAACTCTCCC
This sequence comes from Pontiellaceae bacterium, assembly GCA_016937945.1. GTDB lineage: Bacteria > Verrucomicrobiota > Kiritimatiellia > Kiritimatiellales > Pontiellaceae > Pontiella. The sequence goes on from JAFGVP010000135.1 coordinate 4,896, forward strand.
CCATAACCACCGGGCCCGGCAGAAATTTTCTGTCGGGCCTTTTTCGTTAAATGACATCACACGGCATGCCATCTGCTCCTAATGTCGACAAGCTGCACATCAAATATCTCTTTGCATGAAAGTAAGTCATGCTTTAACATAAAGAGCAAAATTCTGAAGATGGAAAGGAGCCGAACCATGCTTGCAGAAATGAACGTGTCTCAGAAAATCCTGCTTGGATTTGGAATCGTTATCACAGGACTCGCCGCAACCGCACTCTTTTCCTTTACCGGCGTGCGAGGTATTACCGGAGACGCGGAAGAGGTGATCCGTGGAAACCAGTTGAGGGGAGATCTCACGCAGCGCGAGCTGGAACACCTCAACTGGGCCAACGCCGTCGGGGCGATTCTGACCGATGATGACATACGGCAACTGCAGGTGGAAACCAACCCGCACGAATGCGCCTTTGGAAAATGGTATTACAGCCGCGACCGCCAGGATGCGGAACAACTCATTCCATCCATTCGGACTCATCTGGATTCAATTGAGCCATGGCATAACCAGCTCCATCAATCCGCGGATAAGATTTCAGCCGTCTTCCAACCCGCAGACTTGTCACTGAGCCAGCTCCTTCAGCAGAGAAAAGTCGATCATCTGCTCTGGATCGATCAGATCAGTACCGTTCTTTTCGCCCGTACCGATGCCGGGCTGAACATCGAAACCGATCCGCATAAGTGCAGGTTCGGACAATGGCTGTATTCAGCAAAAACGCAGTCTCTGAAAAAAAGTAATTCCGAATTTGCCGCGTGTTGCACCCAGCTGGAAGCTCCTCACACAAAACTGCATGAAAGCGCCCTGCAAATTCAGGAACGTATTCAGTCCGGCCAATGGGATGCGGCATCTGAATATTTCATCCTAAAATCCAAACCGCTCGCCCAAACCGTTTGTAGCGGCATCGATGATCTGATCAGCTGGAATGAACATGCCATTGAAGGACTGCAATCTGCCAAAAGCATTTATAACCGAGAAACGGTCCCGGCACTTAAAAATATCCGGCAGCAGCTGGAAGAGGTCCGCGCCCAGATCAACAGCAATATCATGACCGATCACCAGATGCTTGAAAAAGCCTCCCGAACGAAAATGCTGGTCGGACTCATCAGCCTTCTGACCGGCGGCATTGCCATTGCGGCAGCCGTATTGATTTCCACGGGAATAAAACGCTCTCTGACCCACATCGCCGGGACGCTCACCGCCGGATCCATTCAGGTTGCAAGCGCATCTGAACAGGTCGCGGCGGCATCGCAGGCGCTGGCGGAAGGCGCCGCAGAGCAGGCCGCCGGACTGGAGGAAACCTCATCAAGTCTCGAGGAAATGTCATCGATTACACGGCAAAGCTCCGATAACGCCGATCAGGCAAATATACTTGTTTCAGAAGCTCTCGAAGCAGCACAGCGCGGCTCCGACTCCATGGAACGCATGAATCAGGCCATCGAAGACATTCATCAAAGCTCCGGAGAAACCGCCAATATCATTAAAGTAATTGATGAAATCGCCTTCCAGACCAACCTGCTGGCTCTAAATGCCGCAGTCGAAGCCGCCCGCGCCGGAGAAGCCGGCAAAGGATTTGCGGTAGTGGCCGAAGAGGTTCGTAACCTTGCAAAGCGCTCGGCCGAAGCGGCTCGCACCACATCCGAGCTTATTGCACGCTCGGTCAGCCATTCCAAATCCGGAAGCACAATTTCCGCCGAGGTGACCGCCGTGTTTAAAGACATTGCGAACCGGGTTGAAAAAACATCCGAACTCGTTGCAGAAATCACGGTTGCATCAACGGAGCAGACCCAGGGTATCGGCCAGATCAACGACGCGGTTTCGCAAATGGATCAGGCAACCCAGTCCAGCGCCGCAAACGCCGAGGAATCCGCGAGCGCCGCCGAATCATTAAACGCTCAGGCTGAAGATCTTAAGGGCGCGGTTACAAAATTATCGCTTCTGATCGGCATTCGAAACGAAGCCCACAACCCGCACAAACGCCCGGCAGCCGGCCGCGTGAATATTAAAACCCCGAAAGAAGCCGGCGTAACGGCCTCTACCAATGCTGAGAAAATCCGGCCGGCCGCCCAGGCCATCCCTTTTGATGAAGATCTGGACGAATTTAACCGCTGAACGCTTAATCACAACAGGTTACGGCGCCGATCCGCCGATAGTGAAGCTCACAACCCCGCTTGGATTCATCATAAAAACAGGTAGAAAACAGGGATTTGCGGCGCGATGGCATCATGTGTGCTAATTATATGTGTGTTGTCGGAAAAATCTGCTTTTCGGTTAAGGGAATGACTCCTCCTGCCGACTGACAGATGATGGGCAGGAAGAACGCCGAATGGCGTATACAGCAAGGGTATAACCATGTTCAGGGAAATGAGACAGGGAGCAGAAATCGGGTTCGGTTTTGCATTTTTGACCGGACCTGCATCCATCCTAGAAAGCACTCTCTCGTTTCAAATAAGCACGGTTATTCATGAATGCGAAAATTATTGGTCAAATATGTGCGGACAAATAGCCATAGCCGGCACTCAGACACGACAAACTGTGGCCTGTGTTAAACGTGCGATATTGGGGGATTAAGTATGCTGCAGAACATGAAACTTGGAACTAAAATCATAGTTGGATTTGTCGGCGTAATCGCCATGTCCAGCCTCCTGAGTGGTTTTGCGATCTATCAAATGAACAGCGTGAAAGTCGACAGTAACGCTTTATCCGACGATCATATGCCATTGCTCAGCAAAGTGACGGACATGAACAGCACGATATCCCAAATCATGCTGGACATGCGAACCTATGGACTGACGCATAAACAAACCGATTATGAAAATGCCATGAGCGGATTCAGCTCACTGGAAAATCTGCTGCAGGAAATAACGGAGTTGGCCCAGCGCGCCGGCATTGAGAATGCTCTTCAGCAGGATATCGCCGGCCTATCCAAGTCCGCCGCCAAATATAAAGAGCAGTCGAAAGAAACCAAAACCACATCAGAAGCATTAATCAACCATCAGGAAGCTCTCGGCAAGGCGGCAAATGCTTTTCAGCAGGAGTGCGCCACCTACCTGAATCCTCAGTATGAAAAACTCGAAGCCGATATCAAAAATGGAGCGGATACCTCAATTTTGGAAAATCGCCGTGTAAAAATCCAGCTGATGAACAAGGCCATGCAGCTCGGCCTTAAAATTCCCTCCGAGCTGTATAAAGCCATCGCCTCGCAATCCGGCCAAAATATAAAATCCACCATTGATGAAATCAGCATGGTCGACAGCACGGTCGATCAGATCAAGCCGCTTACGACTAAACCGGAAGACATTGAACGACTGAATAAAATCAAAGCTGCAGCAAATGAATACCGGACTGTGGCCTACAGTGTGGAAAAGGAAGTTCAGCACCTAAGACAACTTGAAAGCAGTCGGTCATCAGCGGGAAATGACTGCCTCTCCCATTCCGCCCGAATTGAGACAATTGACATGGATAGCGCGAAGAGCAGTGTTTCCTCAGTTGAAACCCATCTCACAAGTGCCTCTTTAATCCTTAAAATCGGACTGTTGATCATGCTGGGGATTGGGCTTGGAGCCGCCATTATGATTACCCGCAGCATTACCGGCCCGGTTAAACGGATCATTTCGGACCTGCAGCAGGGTGCCGAACAGGTTACCGCCGCATCCGGACAGGTTTCCTCCGCATCCTCTGCTCTGGCGGAAGGTGCCACGGAGCAGGCCGCCGGACTGGAAGAGGCCTCATCCAGCCTGGAGGAAATGTCTTCCGTAACCCGGCAAAGCGCGGACAATGCCCAGCAGGCCAACCTGCTTGCAACCGAAGCCAGCCGCGCTGCCAATTCCGGTACAGACTCCATGGCCCGCATGAGCGCAGCTATTCATGACATTCAGCAGAGCTCCGGAGAAACGGCAAAAATTATCAAGGTAATTGATGAAATCGCCTTCCAGACCAACCTGCTGGCTCTCAATGCCGCCGTTGAAGCCGCCCGCGCCGGGGAAGCCGGCAAAGGATTTGCCGTGGTGGCCGAAGAGGTTCGGAATCTGGCTAAACGCTCTGCAGAAGCGGCCAAAAACACGGCCAGCCTGATTGAAGAGTCCGTTCGTAATGCACAGACCGGCACTGAAATCTCCGAAGAGGTTGCCTCCGCACTGATCCAGATCGTGGGAGGCATCAACCAGACATCGGAACTGGTCAGCGAAATTGCGGCATCCGCGAATGAACAGGCTCAGGGAATTGATCAGGTCAACTCCGCCGTTGCGCAGATGGATCAGGTCACCCAGGCCAACGCCGCCAATGCCGAAGAATCCGCCAGCGCCGCCGAAGAACTCAGCAATCAGGCCGGTCGCATGCAGGATGTCGTCGAACTTCTTACAGCACTGGTGGGCAAGGTTGGAACCGTCAGCAAAAAAACGGTCCGGCGGCCCCCGCCTACACCGAATAAAATGGCGGCATTGCCGAAAAAAGCGGTCAGCATGCCCCCCCCCGCCCGTCAGCACAAAAAAGAAACCGTGAGCGAAACGGCCGCCGAAGCCATTCCGTTCGATGAAGACCTTGATGCATTTAACTCGTAGATAATGGAGGTTAACATGTCCAAAATACTGGAAACAAATGAAGTCGGAACCAACATTGCCGGCAAATATCTGACCTTCGCCCTGGCCGGTGAAGAGTACGGACTTGAGATCCTCAAAGTCCGCGAAATCGTAGGATACCAACAGATTACCAAGGTACCCAAGACCACGCATGAAATTAAAGGCGTCATCAATCTGCGCGGACAGGTTATTCCGATCATGGACCTGCGCGGCCGCTTCGGCATGGAAGAAAAAGACGTCGATGACCAAACCTGCATCATTGTTGTGGAAAACGAACGCGAAGGACGAATTACTCCTACCGGAATAATCGTTGACCAGGTGTCCGAAGTGCTCGACATTCAGATTGAGCAGATTGAGCCGCCGCCGCAGTTTGGTGGAAGCTCTATGATCGACTTTATCCGCGGAATGGGCAAAATCGGTGGCAAAGTGAAGATCCTTCTCGATATCGATAAGGTGCTTTCGGGTGCGGATGTATCCGGCTGGGCCGATATGGCGATGGAAATGGGTAACGAATAAAGAATTATTGACTAATTGGCCGGTCCGTGAAGGACGGGCTGCAAACACTCAAACAAAGAAAGAAAAATTATGGCCGGTTCATTACTGATTATCGATGATTCATCGACCATGCGACGTATCATCAAACGAACGATCCGCATGTCAGGGATCCAGTTTGATGAAACCTTCGAAGCCGAAAGCGGTGAAGAGGGATTTGCCAAGCTCTCAGAGCGGGCAGTGGACGTGGTTTTGTGCGATGTCAACATGCAGGGTATGCGCGGAACGGAAATGGTGAAAAAGGTACGCGATGAGCTCCCTTCATGCGCCAAAACCAAAATCATTATGGTTACCACGGAAAGTTCGGCGGCCTTTGTTGCTGAAGCCCTGAGCAGCGGTGCCGACGGATATATCGGCAAACCGTTTACCCCGGAAAAGTTTCAGGAAAAACTCACCCCGTTGCTTTAATCCGGTTTAACCATACTGAGAAGGATACCCCATGAGTACTACATTGAACGTATTTACCGCCGACGTCCTGCGCGAAGCAGTCAACCAGGTCTTCACTTCCATGATCTTCATGAGCGTCGATCCGACGGCACCGATTAATGAACCCGTTACCCAGCAGACCAGCGTGATGGCCAGCGTATCATTCATGGGAAACTTTGAAGGATCCCTGACCCTGCGTTGCAGTATGGCCTGCGCCAAGGCCGTTACCGCCAATCTGCTCGGCTTTGAAGAAGATGAGCCGATTGAACAGAGCGATATCGCCGATGCAATGGGCGAAGTCTCGAACATGGTTCTGGGCAGCGTTAAATCCGCTACGTATGACAAAGTAGGCGAACTGATTGCGTCTGCACCTACAGTATTCAGTGGCGACCATATGGAACACCACCTGCGCGCCGGCGAAGTCCGCCTGAGTACTACGGTCGGCGTTGACGATACCTACTGCATGGAAGTCCATGTCGTTTACATTGATGGGAAATAGAAATGAAAACACTTGATCAACTCGATACTAAAGAACTTGAGGTATTGACCAATGCCGCCATGGCGGACTTCTGCAATGGCTATTTCTGGATGTTCGAAAAGAAGTTCAACGTCCGCTTTGATTCCGCCAAACATGCGTCAGCAGCTCAGCTCAAGGATGAGTTCAGCGGAGTGATTGCCGTAAACCGGATTGCTTATGGCGGCGCCGGCAGCGGCTCGTTCATGGTGATCTTCAACCGGCCGGCGCTTTTCAGCCTCGGCGGACTGACCATCATGCAGCCCCTGCCCCGCATTAAGGAAGAGTGCGCTAAAGGGACCGCAGAAGAGGCCGCGGCCATGGCGGATGCGGTCGGCGAAATCGGCAACCTGCTGGTCGGCTCCTTCAGCAAGATTCTGCGTGAAGGCTGCAATGATGTCGAAGGTCTCGGCGATGAAATCACCCTTCGCCTGCGTCTTCCGGTTCCGGTCGGTGAAGTCGGACTTGATCTGGACCCGGAGGTCTCGGAATTTGCCACCTTTACTTTTGCCCTTGATGGGGCCGGTCTGGATCCCTTCAGCCTGACCATTGTTTTTCCCTGCAGTAACTAAAGAGGTTTCCCATGGCAGAATGCACCCGATTAACCGAACTCGTTGAGGCCTCCTCAGCCGCCTTTGGTCTGGACGGACCGCCGGACAAGGAAGAACTCAGCAAACTGATGACCGGCCTCGTTGAGCTACTTGCAGACGGCGAATCGCTGGACATCAAGACGGTGGATATCGTGTGGCAGGCCTCCCGCAAGCTGCAGGGGTGCATTTCAGCCGGTGGCGAACTCCAGAACCAGATTCTTGGTGAGGTATATCAGGAACTTCTCAAAGCAACCGGCAAGGGGGCGGAGGAGGCAGAATCCACATCCGCCGATTCCGAAGAGGCCGAAACCGCCCCCCGGGATTATGTGATTCCGCAGGACGATCTGCCCCTGATTGAGGATTTCATTACCGAGGCCACCGAACATCTCGAGGCGGCCGAAGGCGGCATGCTGGATCTTGAAGACAATCCGGAGTCGTCGGATACGCTTAACCTGATCTTCCGCTCATTCCACACCATCAAGGGAATGGCCGGATTCATGAATCTTGAAGAGATCGGTCTGCTGACCCATAATGCCGAGAATCTGCTCGATCTGGCCCGTAAGGGCTCGATTCCGCTTACCAACAATAATGCGGATGCCATCTTTAAATCCATCGACATGCTCAAGCAGATGGTTTCCACCCTGCGTGATGCCGTTGAAGCGGATGGCGTTGTGGCCTCTCAGGCCGGACTCAAGGAACTTGCCGAGTACCTCCGTCAATGCGCCGAGGGCGAGGAGAGTGAAGCGCCGGAAGCGGCTGTCGAAGAGGAGGCCGAGGAAGCCGAACCGATCGAAGAGACTGAAGAACCCGTTGCGGTTATTGCAGAAGCGGCTCCCGCACCGAATGGTTCTCCTGTTGCAGCAACCCCCGCCGCAGCCCGCAAGGCATCGAACATTATTGATGAGAAAATCAAAGTCAGCACCGGACGTCTCGATAATCTGGTGAACATGGTCGGCGAGCTGGTGATTGCCCAGCTGATGGTATCGGAATCGCTTCGACGCGATGAAAATTCGGAACCCGAGCTACTGCGCAATACGGCGCATCAGGGCAAAATTATCCGAGAATTGCAGGAGCTGGCCATGTCGATGCGCATGGTCCCGATCGGCGGGGTCTTCCAGAAAATGGCGCGTATGACGCGCGACCTCTCCAAGCAGGCCAACAAACCGATCAACCTGCTCATGGAAGGGGAAACGACCGAACTCGACCGTACGATTGTCGACAAACTGGCCGATCCGCTGGTACACATGATCCGAAATTCTGTAGACCACGGGATAGAAAGTGCGGAGGACCGCAAAGCCGCCGACAAACCGCGCCAAGGAACGATTATGCTGAAAGCCTATCATTCGGCCGGATGCATTGTGATCGAGATTTGCGACGACGGTCGCGGACTCAACCGCGCAAAACTGCTGGAAAAGGCGATCGAACGCGGCATTATTGCGCCGGACCAGAATCCATCGGATCAGGAAATTTTCATGACCATCTTCCAGCCGGGACTTTCAACGGCCGCCAAGATTACCAAAATCTCGGGGCGCGGTGTCGGCATGGACGTTGTGCGCAGAAACATTGAGGAGTTGCGCGGCCGGATTGACATTTCCTCCGAAGAGGGCGAAGGAACCACCTTTACTGTTACCCTCCCCCTCACTCTGGCGGTAATTGACGGCCAGATGGTCCGGGTTGGAGGTGAAAAATATATTATCCCGATCAATAATATCCGACGCAGCTTCCGTCCTAAGCCCGAAGAGATTTCGACCGTACAGGGTCGTCGGGAAATGGTGATGGTCCGCGATGAACTGCTGCCTCTGGTCCGTCTTCATGAACTTTTCGGCGTTGTGCCGGATTCCATAAATCCCAGCGAGAGTCTGGTTGTCATCGTCGAAGAAGACAACGAAGCATGCTGTCTGCTGGTCGATGACCTGCTCGATCAGCAGCAGGTGGTGATCAAGGGCCTCGGCCCGCTGTTGAACCAGACCGTAGGCGTATCCGGCGGAGCCATTATGGGCGACGGCATGGTGCGGCTGATTCTCGATATTCCCGGCGTAATCAAACTCTTCCGCTCATGATCCCTACAACATTCCATCTGCTCGAGCTGACCGACAAGGACTTCCAGACCATCCGCGAAGTGCTCTACGAACACTGCGGCATCAACCTGACGCCGGAAAAAAAGGAGCTCGTCCGTTCCCGGCTCTCGAGCCATGTGCGCCGCAATAACATGCGCTCTTACACCGAGTATATCGATATGGTGCTGAGTAATCGCAACGGGCAGGAGTTCGTCACCTTTATCAACCGCCTGAGCACCAACCTGACCAGTTTTTTCCGGGAACCGAAGCATTTCGACTATTTCAAGTCTGTCTTCCTTCCGGAGCGTCTGGCCAGAAAGAATACCGGACCGGTGCGCCTGCGGGGTTGGAGCGCGGCCTGTTCCAGTGGCGAGGAACCGTATACGCTTGCCATGACCCTGAAAGAATCGCTCCCGTCGGGAAGAACCGTAGACGCCAAGATTCTCGCCAGCGACATCTCCACCGCCATGCTGGATAAAGCACGCGGTGGCCGCTATCCGGCAGACCGGCTCAACACTGTTCCGGTTGACCTGCAACGTAAATATTTCAAGCAGGGCAATGACCAAGGAGAAAAGTATTTCCAGGTATCACCGACTCTTCGAGAAATGATCATTTTCAAACAGATCAATCTCATTCAGCCCTGGCCGCTGACCACGAAACTGGACTTTATCTTCTGCCGGAACGTCCTCATCTATTTTGACAAGGAGACTCATCGCAAACTTGCGGAACGTTTTTATGAGATTCTCAATCCCGGGGGAGTCCTGTTTATCGGGCACTCCGAATCCCTCTCGGGGATACAGCATATGTTTAAAAGCGTTGCGCCTGCCATCTACGTAAAGTCATGATTGCCATGCCAAAAATCATCGTCGGAGTGTCTGATGCCAAAGTGTCAAACAGCCCAACGGACATCGTGGCGACGTACTCTCTGGGATCATGTGTCGGCGTCTGCCTGTACGAACCGCGGCTGAAAATCGGAGGGATGCTCCACTTCCAGCTGCCGGAATCAAAAATTGATGCAGTCAAAGCCAAGAACCGCCCTGATATGTTTGCAGATACGGGGCTGACCCACCTGCTTGAAATGATGCAGGCCAAAGGGGCTCGACGCGCAGGCCTGACGGTTAAAATCGCCGGCGGTGCCTCCATGCAGAACGGACCCAACAGTTTTGAAATCGGTAAACGCAACTGTATCGCAATCCGAAAAGCCCTCTGGAAAGTGGGCTTGATGATTAAGGCCGCCGATGTGGAAGGCTCCATCGCACGGACCCTGTTCATGGATGTCAGTACCGGAATTATTACAGTGAAGTCGCCCGGCAATGTGAAGGAGTTATAGTCATGTCACTTTTGAATAAACCTATTAAAGTTTTGGTCGTCGATGATTCCGCCGTGGTTCGGAAGATCCTTGAGCGCGAACTCAATGCAAAGGAAGGCATCCAGGTGGTCGGAACGGCGGCCGATCCCTACATTGCCCGGGAACAGATTGTTCGCCTCAATCCCGATGTATTGACCCTGGACATCGAAATGCCCCGCATGGATGGCCTCGCCTTTTTACGAAAGCTGATGGCGGCGCGTCCTATGCCGGTCATCGTGGTGAGCTCCCTTGGCGAGCGCGGCGGTCCGGTAGCCCTTGAAGCTCTGGAACTTGGTGCTTTTGAAGTGGTTCGCAAACCCGGCTCTTCCTATACGGTCCAGGAGGCCTGTGGCGAGCTGGCCACCCTGATTCGCCACGCCCGCAGCTTCCGGCCCCAGAAACGGCTCGATACGTCGCCGGCCCGCGCAGCGCACGTCGCACCGTCCGCCTTGTCGCAGACCACGCACAAAATTCTTGCCATAGGCGCCTCCACCGGCGGCGTACAGGCTCTGCAGCATGTTTTCACCCAGCTTCCGGCAACCGCTCCGGGAATCGTCGTGGTCCAGCATATGCCGCCGAAATTTACCTCTCTGTTTGCTCAACGGCTGAATACCATTTGTGCCATGCAGGTGAAGGAGGCCGTATCCGGCGACCGCGTCCTGCCCGGACATATTCTGATTGCCCCGGGCGGAAAACATATGACGCTCACCCGCAGCGGCGCACAGTATCAGGTTCTCCTGAACGAAGATGCCCCGGTCTGCCGCCAGCGGCCGAGTGTGGACGTGCTCTTCCATTCCGTCGCGAAATTTGCCGGATCGAATGCCGTCGGAGCTATACTGACCGGCATGGGTAATGACGGTGCCGCCGGCATGCTCGCCATGCATCGGGCCGGTGCCCAGACGATTGCCCAAGATGAGGACAGCTGCGTCGTTTTCGGCATGCCGAAGGAAGCCATCAAGGCTGGCGGCGTTGACCATACCCTGCCCCTGAACCAGATCGCAGGAAAGCTGCTTGATCTGGCCAATCGGCAAAGTATCCGCCGGGAGAACAAATAATGCCTATTCTCTCGAACAATCCGAAATCCTCAAACCGCGCATCCGACATCAAGGTTTTGGTGGTTGATGACAATGCGGTTTTTCGGAAACTGCTCGAGAAAGAACTGAATGCCGCTGAAGGCATCACCGTAGTGGGCACGGCAACCGATCCTTACGATGCCCGCGAAAAAATTATCCAGCTGAAACCCGATGCACTGACGCTCGATATCGTCATGCCTCGCATGAGCGGGCTCGATTTTCTGCGCAAGCTTATGGCATCTCATCCTATGCCTGTAATTATTGTCAGTGCATGGGGAAAACAGGACAGCCCCATCATGCTGGAGGCGTTGTCCGAAGGAGCCATCGCGGTCCTGCAGAAACCGGGTTTTCAGAAGAGGTCCCGCGATATGTCCGCGGAACTGGCGGATCTGCTCCGTCGGGCGCCGAACCGGACCGCCATGTTGAATTCGGAAAATAAGCGTGCAAAATCCGCTCTGAATACCCAGAGCCGCACGCGATCGGCACCCGCCGGCAAAAACCTGATAGCGATCGGGGCATCTACCGGTGGCGTCCGGACCCTTGAACATATTTTTAAACAGCTTCCCTCTCACACACCGGGGATTGTTGTGGTCCAGCATATGCCGGCCCAGTTTACCGGTCCGTTTGCAGAACGCCTCGACACCCTGTGCCGAATGAAGGTCAAGGAAGCGGAACATCTGGACTCGGTGAAAACGGGATGCATTCTGATTGCTCCGGGTGGGCGTCATATGACCATCGCCCGAAACCGGGATGGAAGCTATCATGTCCTGCTCAATGACGACCCAAAGGTCTGCCAGCAGCGACCCAGCGTGGATGTCCTGTTTCACTCCGTGGCAAAGCACGCAGAATCACGGGCGGTCGGCGTTATTCTGACCGGCATGGGGAACGACGGTGCCGCCGGACTGCTTGCCATGCGCAATGCCGGAGCTCAGACCATTGCAGAAGATGAACAAAGCTGCGTGGTTTACGGAATGCCGATGGAAGCGGTAAAGTGCGGAGCGGCTGAGCACATTGTATCCCTCGATGCAATGGCGGGCCAACTGCTGGAGTGCGCTTATCGTAATCCGGCACACAGTGGAGTGATGGGATGAATAAACGTGATAAAATTCTGAATGCTCTGGGCAACGTGGAATACCTTGCCAGCCCCTCAATGGCCGCACTGGGCGTAATGAACGACACGAATGTGGATCGGGACAAGCTGCTTCGGACTCTGGAACTGGATCCGGCGCTGACCTCCAACCTGCTGCGATTCGCCAACTCTGCCTACTTCGGCTTTGCTCGCTCCATTCACTCGGTCAATGAAGCCGTGGTGCGCCTCGGGCTTAAATCGATCCGGCGGATGCTTTATCTCTCCATTTCATCCGGCGTGTCGCATAAGGCGGTTCAGGGATATGATCTTCCTCCCAAGGAATTGTGGCACCATCTGGCCACCAGTGCCGTCTGCACCGAAATTCTGGCAAAAAAAACCGGAACCGAAGCCAGCGAAGTCGCATTTACCGCAGCCCTGCTGCATGACGTCGGGAAAATGGTGCTCGGCTCTTATCTGGCCGTTGATGCCGCCCCCATCCTGAAGCTTGCCCAGGAACAGAACATGTCGTTCGACGAGGCGGAAACAGAAGTGCTGGGCATCAACCACGCCGAGATCGGAGCCGAGCTGCTGACCCGATGGAACCTGCCCGACGCAATTATCGAAACGGTTCGCTGGCATCATGATCCCGACAGCTACCCGGACGAAGATAAGAACAATGTCGATCTGGTCCATCTCTCGGACGCCATATCGATCATGGCCGGAACCGGCCTCGGGATTGACGGCCTGCGCTATAACATTTGCAAGAGCTCCGAACGCCGTATGGGTTGCTCCCTGCTCGTCGTCGAGCAGGTCCTGTGCGACCTGCGCGACGAAGCCGAAAAGCTCGAGTCTGCCGCAGACTAAGCCAGCTCACCGACATAAAACCAAGTTCCACCCACCTTCCGGAACAGCGACTCTTCGTGATGCCGACCGGGACCTGAGGGGGAGACATACTCGGCAACAAATTCAACCGTGCCTGACTCATCATTGACCCCGCCTCGGGAAAACGAAATAACATGCAGCCGAAGCCATTCGATCTGCTGCATCGTCTGAAGAATCGAAGCCTCGAGCGGACTGGTCCGGGATTCCGGCAGGGTTGTACGCACAAGATATTGGTCATCCCCAAGCACGTAAGCAGTATATCGGGACCGCATCAACTGCTCGGCAGTCCGGGCTTTTCGGCGGCCGCTGATGATTCCCCCGCAGCACGCTTCAAGCGAAGCTCCGCTTCCACAATAACAACTTTCAAACGTAAGCATACTCATTCCTGGTTCAATCCTCATCCAGGCTAAAAAAAGTGACGGGCAACGCTCTCGTTGCCCGTTTCAACCCGGTTTAAAATGGTTGCGTGCTTAGCCGTACACTCTATCGGCGTTCCGATGCATTCATCGGTTCCCAACCGCCCCCAAGCGCCTTGAAAAGCCGAACGGAATTACTGCTGATCTTCCCTTCGCTGACAGCCAGGTCACGCTGCAGGCTGAACAAGGACCGCTGGGCATCGAGCACATTATTAAAATCGGAAACGCCGTTTTGGTATAGATCCTGTGCAACCGCCTCGGCCTGCTGGGCCGCAAAAACTGCTGCCGCCAGCGCATCCCGTCGCTCCTGCTCGGTCTGATAGGACATCAAGGCATCCCGCACTTCACGGACCGCATTCAGTACCGTCGATTCATAAACGGCCAACGCCTGTTCCTGCCGGGCTTCCTGCGCCTTGATGGAACTGCGGATGGAGCCGGACCGGAAAATCGGCCACGAGACCCCGGGCGCAATGCTGTAGCGTCCACTGTCGGATTCCACGAAGGAAGAGGCCTTCAGTGATTCCAGACCGATCGATCCGACCAGACTGAACTTCGGATAGAGATCCGCCGTCGACTGTCCGATGCGCGCCGTCTGAGCTGCCAGCAGCCGTTCGGCTCGCCGGATATCCGGGCGCCGGCGCAAAACGTCGGCCGGAACGCCATCCAGCTCGATACCGCCCACGGGTACTCTTTCGCCCGCCGCAATTTCAAGCGAACCGGGCAGTGTTCCGACCAGCACCGCCAGAGCATTGCGGCTCGCCTCGATTCCCGCCTTGATCGACGGAATGGAAGCCCGCGTACTTTCCAGATTATACCGGGCCTGCTGAACCGCCAATTCATTGCTAAGGCCGGCGGCATAACGGGACGCCAGCAGATCCATTGTTGCCTGTTGTGTTTTCAGACTCGATTCGGCGACGTTCAGCAACCGTTCATTGGTACGAAGCTGCATGTAGGCTGTAGCGGTCTCTGCAACAATACTAACCTGCACATCACCCAGATTGGCCTGCTGCGCCTGCCAATCCGCCACGGCGGCCTCGACGGTCCGGCGCGTTCCGCCGAACAGGTCGATTTCCCAGGCGGCGTCAATGCCGCCGCTGTAAAGTGTATGCGGGACACCGCCGGAAGTCGGATAGACATTCAGCGAGGTTTCTGAGCGGGAAATACTTCCGCCGGCATCAACGGACGGACCGTATCCGCCACGAGCAACACCCAGCTGGGCACGGGCTTCGCGAGCGGCGGCAACGGCCGATTTCAGATCATTGTTATTTTCCAGCGCCGCCGCGATCAAACCGTTCAGTTCGGCATCGTCAAAGCGCTTCCACCAGTCCGCAACATCAGCGGACTGCGTTCCTGAATCCTGAAGCTCGGGAAGCGCCGGCGCTTCGTAGTCCGGGCCGACCGACATACACCCGCCCAGCAGGGGGAACAAGGCCAACAGAATCAGTAACGATGAAACATGGTGCTTTTTCCATGCCTTTGACGCATTGGATCTCCAACCGTCGAAGAAGGCATAGAGCGCCGGAACCAGAACAATACCCAGTACCGTAGCCGCCAGCATGCCGCCGAACACCGTGGTCCCGATAGCCCGCCGACTGGCGGCGCCGGCTCCCGTGGCAAGAACCATCGGAAGCACCCCGAGAATAAAGGTGAACGCCGTCATCAATACCGCACGGAACCGCTGAAGTGCTCCATCGGCCGCTGCCTCGAGCGTGCTCAATCCCTCTTCGCGGCGCGACTTCGAGAATTCGACAATCAGAATCGCATTCTTGCTGGCAAGGCCAACCAGCAGGATCAGACCCAGCTGAGCATAGATACTCAACGACATATGCGCAATCAACAGGCCGGCAAGCGCCCCGCAGACCGCGACGGCCACGGAGAGAATAACCGGCAGCGGAATCGTCCAGCTTTCATACTGGGCAACCAGGAAGAGATAACCGAAAACCAGCGCCATCAGGATCAGCGAAGTCGACTGACCGGATGTCTTGCGTTCCTGATAACTCAGGCCCGACCAGGCAATCTTATATCCCTCCGGCAGCGTTTTCGCCGCAAGCGCCTCGATTTTATCCATGACCTCTCCAGAGCTGGCCCCGGGAGCAAGCGTAACGCTGTTGAATACCGCAGAGGCAAACTGGTTGTAGCGCGTCACGGAGCGCGGCGAAAGAATGGTCGATACGTTCACCAGAGATGCCATCGGAACCATGGCGCCGGCTTTGCTCTGCACAAACAGCCGTCCGATATCGGACGGATCATTACGGTAAGGCCAGTCCGCCTGGGCAATCACCTTATTCACCTGACCATTAATGTTGATGTCGTTGATGTACCGCGAACCAAGCTGATTCTGGAGCGTTGAAAAGACCGATGAAACCGGAACATCCAGCGCCTCGGCCTTCACGCGATCGACATCCACAAAAAGACTCGGAGTTCCCGCGTTATACGTGCTGTAAGCCATCGCAATTTCCGGCATGGCGTTGAGCTGCCCCATGAACTGGTACATAACGCCCTCCAGTTTATGCGCATCAGGGTCTCCTGTTGCCTGCAGCAGCATGTCCAGACCGCCACTGGTTCCCATGCCCATGATAGCCGGTGGAACCGCCATAATGATGCGAGCCTCCGGAATGGCGGCCAGCTGACCCATCAGGCGCTGCTGGATGGCTCCGACCTGGAGTGCCGGCTCTTTACGCTCATCCCAGTTCTTCAGACCGGCCAGGATAAAGCCCATGTTTTCACCGCTTCCGAAGAAGCTGAAACCGGAAACGCTGACCGAGAATTCCACGCCGGGCGTGTTCAGCACGATCGGGGTAATCTCGTCGAGAACCTCCTGGGTTCGCTCAACCGAAGCCCCTTCCGGCAGCTGTACAGCGCCGAAGAGCATACCCTGGTCTTCATCCGGAAGGAATGAGGTCGGGCTCTTCGAGAACATGAAGACACTTGCTCCGATGGCGAGGAGCAGGCATAAAATGGTCATGAAGCGCCGGCGGGCGAGGCCCATGGTGAAGGCCACATATCCATTTCGACCCCGGTCCAGCACAGTGTTAAACCAGCGGAGGGGACCATGCTTCCGTTCCTTCGGAATCCGAAGGATGGTCGCACACAGTGCTGGACTCAGGGTCAATGCCATGATGGAGGAGAAAACCACCGCGGCAGAAATTGTCAGGGCAAACTGCTGGTAGATGCGTCCCGTAATCCCGCCGATGAAACCGACCGGAACGAAGATGGAGAGCAGCACGAGCGTGGTTGCAATAATAGCGCCGGATACATCTTCCATGGCGCGGAATGATGCTGTCCGATGATCCATCCCTTCGGTCTCCATCAGGTAGAGCACGCGTTCCACCACCACAATGGCGTCGTCCACCACAATCCCGATCACGAGAATCAGTGCAAACAGCGTGAGAGTATTGATGGTGAATCCGCAAACGAGCAGCACCGCAAAGGTTGCCAGCAGAGAAACCGGAATCGCCAGCAACGGAATGAGCGTCGCACGCCAATCCTGCAGGAACAGATAGCAGACCAGAACCACAAGCAGGAAGGTGATGAGCAGCGTCACCAGAATTTCGTTAATGCTGGTACTTACATATTCCGTCGCATCGTACGGAAGAACGATCTCCATATCTTCCGGGAAACCCTTCTTGAGTTCGTCGAGCTCAGCGCGAATCTGCTTCATGGTATCCAGCGCATTCGAGCCGGCGGTACGCGTCAGGCGCATACCGACGGCGGTACCGCCCTTATACTTGGCATCGTGACCATAGCTGTCGGCACCCAGCTCAATCCGGGCAATATCCTTCAGGCGTACCACGGCCGTACCATCGGTCCGGACGATAATGTTTTCAAAGTCGGCCGGGTCCGATAGACGACCCTTGGCCTGCAGGGAAAAGCTCATTCGGGCACTGCCGTCACCGGGCACCGCCCCGACCGATCCCGGCGAAGCCTGGATATTCTGTTGTCGAATGGCGGTCAGCACTTCATCCACGCTCATGCCGAGTGCGGCAATACGGTCGGAATCCATCCAGACGCGCATACTGTACTTCGCACCGAACACGCCCACGCTGCTCACGCCCGGAAGACGTTCCAGCGCCGGCTGAATGTAGTCATAGGCATAGTTGCTCATGAAGAGCCGATCGTAGGACCCGTTCGGAGAGAGCAGGATCACGAAACCCAGCATGTCGGAAGACTGGGTCTGTACGCTGACGCCCTGCTGCACCACTTCCGAGGGAAGCAGCGGAGTTGCGCGCTGCACGCGGTTCTGTACCTGAACCTGGGCAATGTCCGGATCGGTTCCAATGGCAAAGGTTACGGTCAGCGAATAGCCGCCGTTGCCGTCGGAAGAGGACGACATGTAGAGCATGTTGTCCACTCCGTTCACGGCCTGCTCAATCGGAGCGGCCACCGTTGCGGCAAGCACCTCGGCATTGGCGCCGGGATACGCCGCCGTCACCATGACCTGAGGCGGGGTGATCTGCGGATACTGAGCCACCGGCAGCGAAAAGATCGCCAACAGGCCGGCGAGCGCCAGCACAATCGAGATCACACCGGCAAAGCGGGGTCGCCGGATAAAGATGCTCGAGAAGTTAAATTTTTTCTGGGGAGTATTCATTTTTGTTACCCTGACTATTCAGTTGCTTCGGTACTGATAATGGAAACCGGTGCACCGGGGCGCAGGGACTGTACGCCTGCAGTGACCACCAGATCGCCGGATGCCAGGCCGGATTCAATAATCTGCCGTCGTCCGACAACGACGCCCGGAACCACCGGTTTCGGAACCGCCGTATGCTCAGCCGTGACGCACCACACAAAGGGACCATCTGCGCCATAGAGAATGGATTCGACCGGAACGACGATCCGGTCCGGCGCATTGCGCTCTTCCACCATGACCGTTACGAAATTATTCGGAACCAGCAGGCGGCTCGGATTATCAAACCGCAGGTGGATATCAATCGTTCCCGTGGCCGGATTCATCTGGTTATCATCAAACTCTATCGCTCCTTCACCGGGAAGCACCACGCCGTTGGCAAGGCGCACGGTCAGGCGCGGAGCGTATGTTTCGTCGTTGCTGTATCTTTCAAATGCCGTCAGGTATTCCGCATCCGGCATCGCAAAAACCACGCGGATCGGATCCACCTGAATCACGGTGGCCAAAGCGCCGGAAGAAGGCGATACCAGATTTCCCGTAGTGATCAGCGCACGCCCGATACGGCCATCGATCGGCGATGAGATTTTTGTGTAACCCAGATCAATCTGAGCCTGACGAACGGCGGCTTCGGCCTTTTTAACCAGCGCCTGCCCTTCAGACATATTGGCTTCAGCGGTGTCCAGGTCTGACTTTGAAACGCTGCGGTTATCCGCCGACTTCAGCATGGCCAGAAATTTTTCCGCACGATCGAGAGCAGCCAGTTCCTGGGCCAGCTCCGCTTCGCGCTGGGCTAAAGTTGCTTCGTACATTGCGGCATCGAGCGTAAAAAGCAACTGTCCTTTCGTGACCCGGGTGCCTTCATCAAAATGAATGCCCTCAATAGTCCCGGACACCTGAGCCATCAGGTTCACCTGCTGGACAGGCTCAACGTGCGCGATATATTCAGAAACGGGATTCACCTCTTCCATCTTTACCGAAACAGTACGGACCCCTGCCGGCGGCCGTGCTCCGGCTCCCGCAGGCGCAGCCTGCTTGCTGCATCCGGAAAGACTCAATCCAAAGGCAGCCAATGCCGCCGAAATCAATGCTGTTTTTTTCATACAACCTGCTCCTTTTTTGCAATATCCTTAAAAAGACTATCAAATCCATATTCCAGCCGGTAGATCAGCTCTTCTTCACTGATTTTTCCGATCATCATCCAGCGCATCAATCCGACCCATGTCGCCATAAGCAGCGATCCAAGTTTCTCGGCATCGAGTGATGCATCCACGACCCCCAATTCCTGCAGACGGCTGATCGCGGAGGAATACCGAAGAAAGGGATCTTCGCCCATCTCGGCCAGTCGGGCACGCACCTCCGACATCAGCTCTTCGGACCATTCGATCTGGAAATTGATAAAAAACTCAAATTTGCGCAGGGCGGGATCAGCCAGTACCTTCCGCGCAGATTCCACGTAGCAGGCACGAACGGACTCCAATGATTCCACCAGGCCATCCGGCCGATCCACACGCATACACTTACGCGTCAAGGTTTCCTCGATCAGGGTTACCAAAAGATCGGTCTTGCTCTTGAAGTGCCAGTAAACCGCGCCTTTGGTCAGGTCGAGCTGCTGCGCAATATCCACAAATGTCGTACGCGAGTAGCCCTTGCGGGAAAACACATCCAGCGCAGCATCCAGAATCTGCTTTCTGGTTTCCGCAGCCTCTTCTTTGGTTCGTCTCGCCATTTTTTATTTACCTTTTCCAATTACTTGAGTCGCGCGTTTTACATACCTTCCGGAAGGTATGCAACAACTAATACCTGTTTTTATTCGAACCGTTCATTACATGCATTCCAGAAAGTCATTTGGAGGGGCATTCGGACATAAATAACGGTTAAATTACCTGACATTTTAAGCATTTAAAATAATTCACAAAGAGGTGGCACACTCTGTGCTTTAACTGGATCAGTATCAGGGGGGAACCATGAAGGCACCATTTAAAACATGTACGGTATGCGCGCATCGCTGGCAGGGATTGCAGGATCTGATCCGCGACAAGAATATTTATATCAACGGATATCAGGCTTCTTTCAGAAATGCCGATGACGGCCTTTTCATGGTGACGCATAATGTCGAGGGCTGCGGCACAACGCTTGCCATTAAAGCGGGCGATCTGAAAGCCCTCTACACGGGCCCCATATATAGTCAGCATCTGGCCGGCTCAGACGTCTGTCCCGGCCATTGCATGAACGGTGACGATCTTCTGCCCTGCCCTAACGACTGCGCCATGAGCTGGGTTCGCGAAATTCTCCGGATTCTCATAAACCATGGGCCGGACGAACTACTCAAAAAACTTGACGAAGCTGAAAAACACGTTCAGGCGGCATAGCAGAAGACGCGTTAAAGGGCGGAATCAGCCCTCCAGCGCCTCGGCCTGCTTCTCCCACTCGGACTCCAGCGACTGCATCTCTTTCTGGATCGCCGCAAGACGGATATTGATGGAGGTAAAATCCGCATCGCGACGCGACATCATCTCATCGGTTAATGCGGACTGCTCCTCCGTCAGGGCTTCGATTTTTGCTTCGATCTTTTTCAGCGCCTTTTCCGCTTCACGCTGCTGGGCGCGGGCCTTCCGGGCATCCTTCCCTTTTTCCGCAACGGGTTTCGCCGGCACGGAAGATACCGCCGACGCGTTTCCGGCCGGCTCCGGTCTTACAGATCCGCGCTCTTCCTGCTTCTCCAGATAATAGTCGTAACCGCCGGGATAACGTGAAACACCGGAATCATCGATCGCGATAATAAGCTCGGCAATGTTGCGAACAAAAGTGACATCGTGGCTCACAACACAGAGCGCGCCCTTATACTCCTTCAGCGCCGTTTCAAGCGCTTCGCGTCCATTGATGTCGAGATGCGTTGTCGGTTCGTCGAGCAGCAGGAAGTTGGGTGGATCAATAAACAGCCGCGCGAAGGCGAGCCGGATTTTTTCGCCGCCGCTCAGGACCTCGCATTTTTTATCCACGGAATCGCCGCTGAAACCGAACCCGCCAAGCAGGCTGCGCACCTGCGCCTCCGAGGCTGCCGGACAGGCATCCTTTACGATATGATAAACGCTTTTTTCGGGTGGCATGGTTTCCGCAAAATCCTGCGACTGATAGCCGATGACCACCTTATGCCCCAGCACACGTTTCCCCTCCACCGGGTTCAGCTGTCCGGCAAGCGTCCGCAGCAACGTGGTTTTGCCCATGCCGTTATAGCCGACTAACGCCACCTTCTCGCCTCGATTCACATTGAGACTCAGCCCTTTGTAAATCCACCGCTTCCGGTCATAGGTAAAGCCGGCGTTTTCTAGCCGGATAATTTCGTGTCCGCTGTGCGGCGGCTCGGCAAGCCGGATTTTTGAGAGATTCGGAGTCGTGACGGGCGCATCAATCATTTCCATCTTTTCAAGCTGCTTGATACGGCTCTGCACCTGAGAGGCCTTCGTACTCTTCGCACGAAAGCGCCGGACAAAACTTTCGATGCGTTCACGCTCGCGGTCCTGATTCCGCTTGGCCGCCAGCTGGTGCTCCATGCGCGTGACGCGTTCGCTCAGGTAATAATCATAGCCGCCCTGATAGCGCGTGGCATTCCCTCCGGCAATTTCGAGGGTCACATTAATTAAAGAACGCAGCAGATAGCGGTCATGCGAAATCAGCAGCATGGTGCCCTCATACGCCCGCAGGAATTTCTGCAGCCATTCCACCGCCGGCAGGTCGAGGAAATTGGACGGTTCGTCAAGCAACAGCAGGTCCGGATTGGCAATCAGCGTGCGTGCGAGCTCGGCGCGCATCTGCCAGCCGCCGGAAAATGAGGCGAACGGACGGGAAAATTCAGCTTCATGAAAGCCCAGTCCGCCAAGAGCGGCCTCGGCGCGGACACGCATGTCATATCCGCCCAGATGCTCAAAGTCGTGCTGAAGCTGGCCAATCCGGCGCAGGGCGCGCTCCTTTTCATCATCGTCCATGGAGCCAATGGAGGCTTCAAGACGGTGAATTTCATCCGGAATGGTTTTCAGTTCAGGAATAGAATCCTCGGTATAATCGAGCAGGGATGCATTCACCATGTGCGGATTAAGCTGCTGATGAAGGTGCCCGATGCGCACGTGCTTCGGCAGCACCACATCGCCGCCGTCGAGCTCCGTCTCATGGCAGAGCAGGCTGAAGATTGTGCTCTTGCCGGCGCCGTTCGGCCCCACGACTCCGATCCGTTCGCCGGCATTGATCCGGAACGTGACATCCCGCAACACCTCCTGCGCTCCGAACCGCTTACTTACCTGAATAAAATCAATCATAACCGTTTCAAAAACCAGAAAGGTAGCGAACCTGCGAATTTGAGAGGAGTCAAATTCGCGTTTTTTCAATCCGGGGTATCGTGGACGACGATCTCGACGGAAGGGGTGTTCGGTCAGTCTGCGGCATTTTCCGGCGCGGGAGGAGTGAGCATGGTCGCGAGTGCGGCCACGTCGTCCGGCGTGATGCGGCAGTCGGCCAGATAGTTCCAGTCCGTGCGCGGACGGTGCAGCGTGGTCGGCACCAGACTCTCTGCCAGATGCAGCGCCCCCAGCAATCCGAACTCGCGTTCGTTCACCTTGGACGGTTCATGATGGAAGGCTACCGCAATGACCTGATCATTGGGAAAACCCCAGATTGCGAGCAGGTAAGCGGCGATCTCGGAATGGCTGATCCCCACGATGTCGCGTTCAATTTCGGTATCAAAGCGGTCAGTGTGCGCCATGGCAATCTGGATCCGCTCCCACGCCTCCGGCGCATATTTGGCCAGCACGAGTTTTCCAATGTCATGAGCGATACCGCAGAAAACAGCTTTCTCAACCAATTGCCGTTCGGCATTCCAGGTATACAGAATGTTGGATGCCATGGAAGCGACTTCGAGACTATGCTGATTAACATCTTCCACAAACCGTTCGCTGGCGGCGCCGCCCTTGAACATATCACCGACGCTCTGGCTGAAGACCAGACTGCTCAGCGTGCGAATGCCCAGCAGCGATACCGCCTGACCGACGCTGTTGGCCGGCGTCCGCAGATTAAACAGCGCCGAATTGGCGAGCTTCAGCACCTTGGAGCTGAGAATAATATCCTCCGCAATAACATTGGAGATTTCCATGAGGGATGTATTGCGATCGTTCAGTTTCTGGGCGACCTCACGGAATACGCGCGGCAGCGGCGGCAGCGATTCCGCCTTGCCCAGCAGTTTGAGAATCGACGGATCCTGAATAACGGAGCGCAGCATGAACGCACGGTTGATCTGGCGGTTCAGCATCTTCAGTTCAAGCGGCTTGACCAGAACCTGCTGCGGGGCGCCGACAAGCGCGCGCAGAGAATTCTGTTCTCCGGATCCAACCAATAGAAAGCGGACCGTTTCCGGCGAGATGTCCTTTAACACCTGCAACAGATCCAGCCCGGTCTTCTGACCTTCCAATGCATTCGCGGCAATGACCAGATCAAAGGCCTGCTCGTCAAACTTTGCCAGCGCCTCTTCTGCGGTTGCCACCATTTCGAGATCCCAGTTATTCCTATTTGATTCATGAAATAACAGAAACTGCTCCTGTGCTGTCTGATCCGGCTCAACCAATAATAAACGTTTCATAAAATGCCCTTCCGGTGACTGAGTTGAGCATCATGCATGCCATCCCGCGCCAAAAAAAGATGCGTAAATGGCACTGAGTTTGCTCATTAACCGGCAATGACCCGTTGTAAATAATCGGAAAGCATGTGCTCCGATGCTGCGGCGATCCTCTGAGAGGAGAGAGAGAATGAAATACAAAGCATGGATCGTAGGAATTATCGCGCTGTTGACCGGAAGCTCGCTGACTGTCGCCCAGGAAGATGTGGCCGCTCTGGCCGCGGAGTCCGAAGCCTATTGCGCATCAACAGCCAGAAACGAACCTACCGCTCCATCAACCGTCGTTGAAAAGGTCGACAAAGCCTGTTCTCTACTCGAAAAAGAGGGTCAGGCGGCCTTCCCTAAATTTCAGGGCGAAGGCAGTGAGTTCATTTTTGACGGGACCTATATGTGGATTCACACTCTCACCGATGCGAAAATGCTGATGCATCCGATCAAATATAAGATGGTCGGCAACCTTTATACCGGGCTCAAAGACAAAAGCGGAAAGCGTTTCTTTGTGGTCATGAACCAGATCTGCACGGATGAAAAATCCGGCTGGGTGGAATATCTGTGGCCCAAGCCCGGAGGCAATGACGTCATTCGTAAGATTTCATATGTGAAGACCTGCACAATGCCTGACGGAACAGCTGTGGTTGTCGGATGCGGACTATACAATTATGACGAAGCCGCACTGACGAACCTCAAGATTCAGTAGTGCCTTCCCTGCCGGTGCGGCTGCAGGCCG
Organism: Pontiellaceae bacterium; assembly: GCA_016937945.1. Classification (GTDB taxonomy): domain Bacteria; phylum Verrucomicrobiota; class Kiritimatiellia; order Kiritimatiellales; family Pontiellaceae; genus Pontiella. Next base: position 29,443 of record JAFGVP010000135.1, read on the forward strand.
CACCCCTTTTCATTTTCTGAACCATCGATGCAAAGACTCATGAATATACGTCAACTATTGAATCCCGGTATCAGTGTTAAACTCTACGGACTGATTGTTCTTGCCGTAGGCATCATGCTGGGCCTTGCGGCCACGTTCGGGATTTTCACCCAGCTCAACCGCAAAAACTTCCAGCAGATCGAATCCGCGGCACAGCAGGCGGCCACCACGGAACAGGGCATCCGTACCGCTCATTCCACAAAAGAAGCGATCGTTCAGACCCGACAGGACATCATGAATCTCCGGCTTGCTGAAATGTCCTATTTCTCCTCCGAAGATACACAGGGGAAACAGGTATTTGAAAAGCAGCTGACTGTCGCGTCTTCAGCCATAGCACAGCTGGGCAGCCAATCCATTTCAGGACATCTTTCCGAGTATACATCAGCGGCACAGCAGCACATCGAGCTTTCCCGGCAGCTCAGCCAGACCTTCGAAAAGATGGGAATACCGCTCGAGGACTCTAATGTCCGACTGGAAAACATCATGAGCACCCTCCTCGAAAAACAATCGGAAAAGCAGATGGAGGGCGATGATCTGAACGCCAATGAGCTCGACATGCTCAGCGTCGCGCGCGACGTCAAGATTGCGATTCTCAACCTGCAGGTGTTGAAAGAGAAATATATCCAGTCCGGCTCCATGGAATATATCGACCTGTACCGGCAAGAGGTGAACGGCCCCGTGAAGTTCAGCCTTATGGCCTTCAACCAGTTTGCCATTGCCCTCAACGACCCACAGATTAAAGCGGATGTAAAAGCCATTGAAGAATCGCTTCCAACCTTCGTTGAGCTGGTCTCTTCTGCACTCGACCTGCGCACCCGTATCGGAACAACCCAGAATCGGATCAATGCGGCCGGCAGTAAATTGCTCGAATCTCTCGAATCCAGCATGAATCAGGTCGATGAACAGGTTGCACATGCCTGGGAGATGAATGCCGAAGCAGGTAACAGCGCAGCCCGGGCCAGGCAGAACAGTGTGGATGCAATGCACTCGTTCACCATCACCAGCCTGATGATCATCTCGGTCGGCATTCTGATTTTCAGCGGCGCATCCATTCTGCTGGTCAACCTGATCAAAACACCGATCATCCGTATCATCAAGGGCATGGCGGCCACGGCCTGTAAACTTGATGAATCGGCGCTGCAGATTTCCAACACCAGTCAATCGCTTGCAAGCGGTGCCAACCAGCAGGCTGTCGCCGTGGAGGAAACCTCTTCCTCGCTCAAAGAGATTGTTGAAATGGTGAAAACGAATGCGACGAATACCCACGAAGCCAATACGCTCATGCAGCAGTCGGGAGATAAAGCCATTAATTCCGTCGAATCCATGCAGCGGCTGACGGTTGCCATGTCTACGATTTCCTCCGTCAGCAAAGAGACCGTTCAGGTGATCAAGTCTATTGACGAAATCGCCTTCCAAACCAACCTGCTCGCCTTGAACGCAGCCGTTGAAGCGGCCCGGGCCGGAGAGAGCGGCAAGGGATTTGCCGTGGTCGCCGAAGAAGTCCGCAGCCTTGCGCGCCGGGCTGCAGCGGCAGCCAATAACAGCGCGGAGCTGATCGAGGGATCGACCGCCCAGATCAAAAACGGACAGGAACTGGTCGACGAAAGTAACGCTTCCTTCGCATCCCTGAATGAAAGCTCCCAGCATGCAGCCGGCCTGCTCGACTCCATTGCGGGCTCATCCATGAATCTGGTTAACAGCCTCGACCAGATTCAGCGGGCGGTATTCGAAATTGATCAGGGCGTTCGACAGGGCGCAACCAATGCGGAGCATGGGGCGCAGGCCGCTTCGGAAATGAAGACCATGGCAGATGAACTACAGGATTATGTGCAGCACCTGAACGCTCTGATCTACGGAGAAACGGCTTCAGCAAATTGAGCCGCAGTAACGCCGCTGGATACTGAAGAACAGAAATAAGCGGATGCAGGCCATCGTCCGCAGCCGGCAAATCTTCCCCTTCAAGCTTTACAAAACATCCGGATCTCCTACCGTCGCGGTACATTCATCTCGAACAACGAATGTATAGCAAAGATTTTATGCCATTCCTCGGCTTGGTCCGTGGAACTCGAACATGATTTCCGGAGGTTTTAAATGAGTAAGCTTGGACTGGCCTTCAAGGCCTTCTTTACCACACTGAAATCCGATGAGTTTGCAAAGCTCGTCAAAGACGGCGCCGCACCGAAGCCGGTGGCCGCACCCGTTATTGAAAAACCGAAACGCAGCGAAGCCCTCACCCTGCTGTCCGCCCTCCAGCGCGAAGCGCGGCTGGTCGACTTCCTGATGGAGCCGCTCGACGGCTATTCCGACCAGCAGGTTGCCGCGGCCGTTCGCGACATCCAGTCCGACAGCCGCAAGGTGCTTGAACGCATGTTTGCCCCCGCGCCGCTGCGCTCCGAAACCGAAGGAACCAGGATCAATGTGCCGGCCGGGTTCGATGCCGGCGCCTTCAAGCTGACCGGAAATGTCACTGGCGAGGCTCCTTATGAAGGCGAACTCATGCACCCCGGCTGGACCGCCACCAAAGTGGATGTTCCTGTCTGGAAGGGATCCGACGCAACGGCCAACGTCATCGCTCCCGCCGAAGTCGAACTTTAATAAGATTCCCTACGAAGGCATGAAGAACACGAAGCATTCCAATTTTTCTCTTTCGTGACCTTCCATTCTTTGTGGTGAAACAATCCTATTTCATTTAACGAATCCGCATTCGCGGAGGAGGAACATATATGAATGCAAAATATGCCATCGGCATCGATCTGGGAACGACCAACTCCGCGCTGGCCTATCGAAGCCTTGAAGACGAAAGCTCAACGGTGGAATGCCTGTCCATTCCGCAGCTTGTAGACGAAGCCACCGAGGAAGGCCGCACCACGCTCCCCTCCTTCATCTATATCGGCGAAGACTACTGGTCCGCCGGCGAATGGGCCCGCCGCCGTTCGGCGGAAGTTCCCGCGCGCACGGTTGCCACCGCAAAATCGTGGCTATGCCACAGCCGCGTAAACCGTCACGACCCCATCCTTCCGTGGGGCGCGCCGGACGACGTTAAAAAGATTTCGCCGGTCGAAGCCTCTAAACGCTACCTGCAGCACCTGTCAGGCGCGTGGAACAAGCGCTTTCCCGATGCCCCGTTTTCCGAACAGCAGGTGGTCCTGACCGTGCCGGCCTCGTTCGATGCCAGCGCCCGTGAACTGACCCAGCAGGCCGCCGTTGAAGCCGCATTCCCGGAACATTTCATCATGCTCGAAGAACCGCAGTCAGCGGTTTACGCCTGGCTGAACGATGCCGGAGCAAACTGGCGAAAGCAGCTGAACAAGGATGATACCCTGCTCGTCTGCGACGTCGGCGGCGGCACAACGGACTTCTCGCTTGTGCGGGTCGAAGAGGAAGACGGCGATCTCGTGCTCCGGCGCGTGGCGGTCGGCAATCATATTCTGGTCGGCGGCGATAACATGGATCTGCTGACGGCCCACCTTGCGCAGCAGGCCTTCGCCGAAAAGGGTGTTAAGGTCGATGCGTGGCAGTCAACCGCGCTCTGGCACGCCTGCCGTCAGGCCAAGGAGAGCCTGCTGAGCCCGGAAGGACCCGAAACGCATCCGGTCACCGTACTGGGTCGCGGACGCAGTGTGATCGGCGGGAATATTTCCGTCGACCTCAACCGGCAGCAGGTTTCCAACGCGCTGCTTGAAGGCTTTTTCCCGATTTGCGAGCTGAGCGACCGTCCGTGCCGCGCACAGCTCTCCGGCTTCCGCGAACTCGGACTGCCTTACGAACATGACACCGCGATCACCCGCCATCTGGCCGCGTTTCTGGGCATGCATGCACGGAGCGATGCCGCGGTACGTCCGACCCACGTGCTGTTTAACGGAGGCGTCTTTAAATCCGCCATCTTCAAGAACCGCCTGATGGAACTCATGGCCGGCTGGTTCAGCGATGCGCCGCCGCGCCTGCTGGACGGCCATGAAGACCTCGACCATGCGGTCGCCACCGGCGCGGCATTCTACGGCGCCTCCAAACAGCAGGGTGGCGTACGGATTCGCGGTGGTACGGCCCGCGCCTACTATCTCGGCATCGAAACCGCCGGACTGGCGATTCCGGGCGCGCCGCGTCCGCTGAACGCCTTCTGCGTGGTTCCCGTCGGGATGGAGGAAGGCACCGAACTCGAAGTACCCGGCGAAGCTTTCGGGCTGGTTACCGGCGAGGATGCCCACTTCCGGGTGCTCAGTTCGGCCGTGCGCAGGCAGGATAAACCCGGCGACATGCTGACCTCATGGACGGAAGACGAGCTGCAGGAAACCGACTCGCTGGAAGCCGCGCTTCCGGTGGCCGAGGGAATCGACGACGGCTACGGATATGTTCCCGTCCGCTTTGAGTCGCGCGTAACGGAACTGGGCATTTTTGAGCTGTGGTGCGTCAGCACCATGACGGATCATCGCTGGAAGCTCGAATTCAGCGTCCGCGAACAATAAGTGATCAACCACGGAATCCACAGAACACACTGAAACAGATTCCATGTATTCCGTGGTTATAAATATTGATGAAACAGGTAATAGAGAACTCATCCCGATTTGTCGTGGGAATCGATCTTGGAACCACCAATTCCGCGGTCGGCTTCATCGATATGTATGATGGAGGCCATCGTCCGCAGACCTTTTCCATTCCGCAGCTGGTCACGCCGGAAACCATGGAAGAACGCGATTCGCTTCCCTCTTTTCACTACGAGCCGGCGCCGGGAGAGTTTGGGGAAAACGATCCCATCGTCGGCGTACTGGCGCGGGATCACGGCGCCGCCGCACCGGGGCGCCTGATTGTTTCCGCAAAATCATGGCTGAGCCACAGCGGCGTCAACCGGGAGGCTGCCCTGCTTCCCTGGCATGGTGCGGAAGATGTCTTCAAACTTTCGCCCGGCGAAGCCAGC
>JAFGVP010000136.1 GCA_016937945.1 Pontiellaceae bacterium
GATAAAACTTATCAAGGATCGACTTATTCCAACCGGATTTAAGAAAATCCATGATCTCGATTTTATACGCATCAGGATCCATCGTTGCAGGAGAGCCGTCCCGCTTCAGATTAAGATTATAGTATGAAACCTTCAGGTCGTTACCCGAGGATCCGCCGCCGCCGAAAATGGTCGGGATGAAATCAGGAAGATCAATAACTTCTCCGGCACCGACACTGACGCCGTCGAGCAGACCTTCGCCCGTTCCATTCAGATCCGGCAACATGATTTCAGGCATTGCACGATTCTGCACATTGGCCACAATGCGAGAGGATGGTTTGGGCTGAGAGTTTTTCTGTATCCGGACTTTGGGAATCTTGAGCTTCATCACAGGGCGTTCCTGCGGCACGGGAGCAACAAACTTCGAATCCGCTTTGACCTTGACAGTGAACACAATTAGAAGACCCGCAAGAAAAAATGCCCCGGCATGAATCAGGAGACTGATCACCAGACCGCTTGGCATCCCCTTGCCCCCCTGGGATCCGCCCGACTTATTATTTGAATTTATGGACCATTGTTTTTTCATCATTCCATCTTTTGTTCTGTTACCGCATTCGAGATCCTGATACCCACCAATGAGACTTCAGGATTCCTATATCTCAAAGGCACATCAGGACTTCTATCAGGCGGGGCCGGCCGCTCCTCCTGCCTCCGACAAAAAAGATACGTTCATCGAACGCACTATCTTTGTATTTCTAACATTTTTTAATCCATACGCCGCATTGCGGTGATCCGCCACGCTCGGCAATACGCCCAATAAGGTACGGTCCCGTTCCACCCCATGGTACATGGGGACGATAAACCGGCGGTCCATCGGACAATGAATTTAAAAATTAGATAGAATAACCGGGAACGGAAGCCCGATCAGCGAACTGGGGTTAGTACCGAAACAAAACCACCACCCGGTTCCATGCCGGCGTCTATAACCTTTCCGCGTTTGATAACGGATTTCCTGACATTCAAACCGGTCTGATTTCCCGGAACATCCGAAAATGTGACCGCCTTCCATTTATCCCCGCCCAGGAAATTCAGTTTGATCTCACGATTCTCAACCTGATCCGTTCCGTTGATTGCGGTGATGTACCAGGTATTTCCGGAGCGACGGGCCATTATCGAAACGATGCCGATCCTACTACCGGGCAGCACCAGGGTTTCATCCCAGATCACCGGTTTATTGCGGATAAAATCCAACACCTCCGGATCCTGAGCCATGTAGGACGGCGCGCTGTCCGCCCAATGATTGATTGCCGAACCATATTGAACGCAGGAAGCAAGCTGCAGCCCGGCAGTCGTCGGACCGATCAGGTCAGGATGAAATACGGTGGGCGTAAAGTCTGCCGGCCCGGTTACACAGCGGGTAAAGGGAAGTACAGCCAGATGCCGGCGCTGCATGCGCCGGACATTTTCCATCCCGAAAATCCCCTCGCGGGTCATCAGGTTGGGCCAGGCACGCTCTTCCCCTGCGGGTTTATTGGCACCGTGAAAGTTAACCATGATTTTGTTGCGGGCCGCGATTTCCAGGCAGGATTTATAAAACGCCAGACGTTCATGGCTTTCGTTATCCATGAAATCGATTTTCACTCCAACGGCGCCGGCTTTGGCTACATTACGAAAAAACGACTCCCGGGCGGCAAGGTCACTGATGCGACTCCAGTGTTCCCACACCATAATTTTCACATCTTTCGTTGCGGCATAGTCGCAGACTTCACGAAGGCTCTGCCATTCGTCGTGGCCGTTACGATGCCAACCCATGCGTGGATCGCGCCACGGATCATCAATGACATAATACTGGCAGTTGAGGGCCGCTGCATCATCAACAAAACCATGTATACGCTCCCATTTTGCCGTATCCCACTGTCCAAAATTCCACGTCCAGAACGCACGCCCCGGTTTGATCCACTCCGCATTACGGCCCTCGGGAAACAGACGGGTATCCACCGGCGGAGCAACGTTATAGACAATGCTCTGGTTTACGAGTGCAGTCAGATCGTCGACCGCGATGACAATGCGCCATGGAGTTATAATGTCACCCTCGAGACCCCATCCGCTTAAATCATCTTCGAAAAGACCGGTGAGAATGCGGCCGCGAGGGCCGATAGTCATTCCGCTGTAATCCAGATTATCGGCCTCGGTAATGCACGCAAAACCTCCATCAGGCAGTTCAACCGTCAGCGGCATGGTCAATGGTCTCAGCGGAGCGGTTCCGGTAGCGGTGAATGACCCATAATTGGCCTCATAGTTGATCGTATTGCCGTGACTCCAATAGGTAGCACCGTCCGGCAGCACAAACGACGTCGCCTCGCCTCCGACTTTACGCATTCCGTTTCCGGGAACTAGATAACGCCAAGCCACACCGTCGTCATAGGCCCGAACGTCCAGCGTCCAGACATCGTCATTCATTCTGGAACGCACCTTGAATTTTGCCCCCCGGCAGTGATCAAGCAGCGTACCCGAACCTCGGGGATCCGGATATTGGATATCCGTAGTATAGGTTTCAGCCGCGCCAAGTTCGACATCTTTGCCGAAATCCACGGCGTCAATCGTCACACCGAGAGGAGACGGTTCGAGAACCTTTTTGCCAGCGCGAAGAACTTCAAGAACAAGTCGCCCGTCCGAAACTCCCACCCGGGCGGTCACCTTCCCGTTGGGGCTACTCAAGCCTGCAAACCCGGACGGCGTTGCCGGTACTTCTCCGGAATAATGCGGCATGGTGACTGTCCACCGCGGAGCCAACACAGGAGCGCTGTCTGAGAAAATGAAACGGGCATCACACCAATCAGCGTGGTCAAAATTAATGCCATCGCCTCCATCGGTAACGCGAAGTTCGATTTGTTTGTATGCCGATAAATCGACATCAACCTTGACGGCCGCATCACCTTTACAGATGAGTCCGCTATCATAGAGCTTTCCGTTATCGCCATAAATCTGAAACACCACACTGCCGGGGCCGTCTGTCGAATCATCAACCCCCACTTGCGCGTTAAACCGAAGCGAACGATTCCCTTCGTTCAAGAAAATCCCCGAGCTCAGCGCGTGAACACCAACCCCGCGGTCAAAAACAACTCCTCCGACGGAGAGCGGTTTATCTGAAATAGATTTGTCCGTGCGGGCACCGGAATAGCCGCAGGAAATTTCTCCAACCGGAAAATCGTCAAGCCAGACATCATGCGCGAATGACGCTGAGCTGATAAGCCCCCAGAATACGATTGCAAAGACCGGATGGCTGAGCGCTAAATCCATCGGCCTTCCTTTTCGATAACAAAAACCAACATTCAAAGGACGTTTTCCAGACGAGTATTCCGTATTCATCACAACCATTCACTCCGTTTTAAACTCAAAACCGTTCTCTGAACGGGCCCTTCGATCACTCATTCAGAAACCCAGAGAACACACCGACTACCGACGCTTATTTTATAAGGGCGAAACTCAACCCTTTCTCCGGACATTTTTTTTAAAGAACTGTTTTTGTGACAGGTGATCCCTTTTCATACGGAGAGAACTATCGGAAAATCGGCAGTCGACATGCTTCCCGAAACCCTTTCAAGACAACCAAAGATAAAGGAAGCATCCGGTTCCGCCCGCCACCGGAAGATTTGAGCCTCCCTTATTTTTCTGCTTTTTTAACCTGAATTATCTGGTTACTAGTATTGTTCCATGAACGATATCACCGAGATATTTCAGTCAATCGACGCAGAGACCGGCAAATCCGCTCAGGAGCTTTTGCCGCTTGTGTACGAGGAACTGCGCAAACTGGCGGCGGCCCGCATGGCAGATGAACCGGCGGCGCATACGCTTGACCCCACCGCACTGGTGCATGAAGCATGGCTGCGCATGGTAAATGAGGCGGATCGATCATGGCACAACCGCGCTTATTTTTTCACTGTCGCGTCGACCGCGATGCGAAGAATTCTGGTTGATCATGCCCGGCGGAAGTCCGCGCGTAAACATGGAGGGGACCAGCTTCGCACCGACATCGAGCTGTTCGATCTCGCCGAAGAAATGCCGGACGAAACAACAATCATCGTTGATGAAGCGCTGAAACGACTCGAAAAGATCCACCCGGAGTGGGCTCAGATCATGGTGATGAAGTTTTTCGGCGGGATGCTCAATGAAGAGATCGGCGAAGCACTGAATGTCAGCGAGCGTTCGATTAGGCGCTGGCTGACCAGTGCCAAGGCCTGGCTGTATAATGACATCAGTAAACACAGATAATTACAAAGCGCCGGACGCCGCAAATCCGACATGGCCATGAGCGATGAAGATCAGACTTCGGAATATCTGAACGAAGCGGGAGACATCTTCTGCGATGCGCTGGAAATGGATTCTGCGGATGATCGCAGCCACTATATCCAAACCCGATGTGCTGGAAATGGCAAGCTGCGGACCCTTGTGCAGGAACTGCTCGAATCGCAGGCCTCCTCGGATCTCTTTTTTCAAAAAGGATGCCGGACCGAGGTGAGTGCATCCGAATGTGTCGTTCTGCTTGCGACCGATCCGCAGGTTCGCGATGCAACCCGCGCAATCCTGCCTCCCGAAAGGGAAAGCGGACAGTGCATCGGCCCGTACCGACTGCTGCGAAAAATCGGATCGGGAGGCGGGGGCATTGTTTACCTGGCGGAGCAGCAACGCCCGATCCATCGGCAGGTTGCGCTCAAGGTATTACGGCTTGGAACAGACAGCCGCCGCGTAATTGACCGCTTCGAAGCGGAGCGTCAGGTGCTGGCCATGATGGAGCATCCAAACATTGCTAATGTGCTGGGTGCCGGAGCGACCGACGATGATCTGCCGTTCTTCGTGATGGAATTTGTAGATGGAGTAAAAATTACGGATTACTGCGACAGCAATCGCCTGAATGTTACGCAGCGGCTGGAGCTTTTCATTCAGGTTTGCCATGCGATTCAGCATGCTCATCAGAAGGGAATTATTCATCGGGATATCAAGCCGTCGAATATACTGATCGCGCTCCATGACGGAGTACCCTGCCCCAAGGTCATTGATTTCGGTGTCGCTAAATCAATCACCGGCCCGTTGCCGCTGGATCGAACCATACAAACGATGTGTGAGCAGTTTATCGGGACGCCTGCCTACATGAGTCCGGAGCAGGCAGGACTTGATGGCGTGGATGTGGATGTGCGCAGCGACATCTACAGTCTTGGCGTTCTGCTTTACGAACTGCTTGTGGGCAAACAGCCGTTCAGCCGAAAAGAACTCGAAAATTCCAGTCTGGATAAAATGCTGCGCATCCTGCGTGAACGCGAACCGCTCCGCCCTTCTGCTCGACTGAAAGAGCTGGATTTTGAGGAGCTATCAAAAATTGCATACTATCGTCGAATTGAACCGCGCCGGCTGAATACATTGCTGGATGGAGATCTGGACTGGATTGTCATGAAGGCGCTCGACAAAGACCGAGAGCAGCGTTATCAGGCAGTGGTCGGACTATCGGAAGACGTTTTACACTTCCTGCGTCATGAACCGGTTCTTGCACGTTCTCCCAGTCGGATCTATCGCCTGCGAAAGCTGGTGCGCCGCAATAAAGGCGCCTTCATTTCTGTCACTGCAGTTGTTGTTGCGCTGTCCGCCGGATTTGGAACCTCCTCCTGGCTGTATCTCAGGGAGAAAGAACTTTTACGGGAACAGGCCATGCTGCTGGCTGAGGCCGAGATCCGCGAAAAGATTGCGCAGGCAGCGGTGCTGCTCCGAAAAAACCGACAGGAAGAGGCGGACCAACTGGTGGGCTCCTGCCCGGTCCCCACCGTAAAACCATCACTGGAGGCAACTGCGGTTTTCCGTGGTCTTGGTTTATGGAATGTTGCCCAGGGAAGATGGCCTGAAGCGGCAGAGCGTTTCCTTAAACTGGTTCAGGCGAACAAGGTTGATACGAGCGACCTGTCCGATGCGGCGACAATGGATCTGCTCTGGGTTGCCCCAACGCTGGTTGCCGCCGGCAATGTTGAGGACTATCATCGAATCATCCGCGAAGACCTCGTCCGCATGGCAGGAACCCAGGACCCCGTCGCAGCCGAACAGCTGATTAAGATCAGCGTAATTATTCCGGGAGACGACACGCTCATGCAGTCACTGCGACCACTGGCGGATGTGGTATCCTCCTCGATTCCGGATTCTGCAGACCCGATTGACAAAGATAATTTCATGGAGGCGTGGCACTCTTTTGCACTATCCTGCCTGGAGTACCGGCTGGGCAATCACGAAAAGGCGATTGAATGGGGAGAGCGGTGTCTTTCATACACAAGCACCTCGCGGTCGCGAAACGCCATGACGCATCTGGTTCTGGCCATGGCCCATCATGAACAGAATAATTTCGAAAGCGCACAAGAGGAGTTCAACATCGGAAGACGGGCTGTCAAAGAAAAGTTTCCCAACGGTCTAGGGCCGATGCCTGAAGGGGGCGATCAGGAATCGGGCATGTGGCACGACTGGCTGAATGCTTATTTGCTTATGCACGAAGCCGATCTGCTACTTCAAGAATCACCCGGACCAATGCAATAGCTTGACCAAAACGTTTTTTTCAAAAATAAATGTCCCGTTTACCGGTCACGTTTCGCCCTTGTAGTTTGAGATTGCTCCAGAGGCGACCCGCTCCTGCTTTCGGAGAAGATTAAACGGGATTGACTGAAGAGTTTTTATTGAGAATACCGGACCGTATCCGGTGAGGGGTGATTTACATGACGGGAAAAGTGTTGCTGTGTTTTTTTGTTATCCATGCAAACATCCTATTGGGTGTAGCGTCTTCAGCAGCGGCATCATCTTCGCGAGGGACGGCAGAACCTCTGGGTCCCTGTAGCCGACGAGGCGCCATGGTGATCAGCGAGATCATGGTGGATTCCCCTTCTGCATGGGGCGGCACGAACAGTCTTGAATTCATTGAACTGTACAACTCCGGACTCATTACCGAAGACCTGACGGGTCACAGGTTTTCCGGAGAGATCGACTACGCTTTTCCAGCCGGAACCACTCTTGCACCCGGCGCATTTATCGTCATCGCAAAAGATCCGGTGGCGGCACAATCATTCTACGGCATATCCTGCCAGGGCCCCTACGACGGCAAACTCTCCAATTCCGGCGGCACGCTGCGATTCCGCAACGAGCTGAACGGGATTCTGCTGGAAATTGAATACGACAATCGTGCCCCCTGGCCGGTGGCGGCCTTCGGCTCGGGACATTCCATGGTTCTATCCAATCCAAGCTATGGCGAAAACGACCCACGGGCCTGGTCGTCCAGCGACATCATCGGCGGCTCTCCGGGCGCGGATGAAACGGTCGGCAGCGAGCCGGCACGCGGCGTGGTGATCAACGAATATCTGGCTCACACCGACCTGCCGTTTGTTGACTATATCGAATTGTTTAACACCGGCACCGTGGCGGTCGATCTATCCGGCGCGTGGCTCAGCGACGAGGCCGGCACGAACAAATACCGGATCGCCGACGGCACCACGATTCCGGCGCGCGGCTTCCTCCATTTTGATCAGAATGAACTCGGTTTCGCTCTTGCTGCGGATGGCGAAGAAATCTTCCTGATCAATGCCGCCCGGACGCGGGTGCTTGACGCAGTATCCTTCCAGGGACAGGCCAACGGAATATCCGAAGGCCGCTATCCTGATGGAGCGCCCACCTTTCAGGCACTGGCTTCGGTAACGGAAGGCCGTGCCAACGATGTGCCGTTGCTGCGATCGGTCGTCATCAACGAAATCATGTATCACCCGATTTCGGAATCGAACGACGACGAATATATCGAGCTGTATAATCGATCCGGCATTCCGGTTGACCTTGCAGGATGGCGCATTCAGGGCGGCGTTTCATACCGGTTTCCGGACCACGCAGAAATTCCGGCCCACGGCTATGTCGTCATCGCGGAAAATGCCACGAACCTGATTACAAAATACACACAGCTCAACAGCTCAAATACATTCGGCAACTATGCCGGGTCACTGGCCGACGGAGGCGAACGCATAACACTGACCATGCCGGATGATCTGATTTCAACGAATGAGTTCGGCACCGTGATTACCAACTGGTTTACCATTCCGATGGATGAGGTGACCTATCTCGACGGCGGGCGCTGGGGCCGATGGAGCGATGGTGGAGGCAGCTCGCTGGAACTGATTGATCCTGATGCCGACAACCGCCAGCCAGCCAGCTGGGCTGACAGCGATGAAACATCCAAGGCTCCATGGACACTTATCGATGTGACGAACGTTCTCGAAAACGGTCAGGCATGGATCGACGAAGGCACAATCTACGGCACCGCCGCTCAATGCAACCGGCTGGAACTGTTCCAGCAGGGCGCGGGCGAAGCACTGATTGATGACGTGGAATTCCTGAACAACGACGGCGCCAGTCTGGTTCGCAACGGTACGTTTGCGAGCGGCATGAACTATTGGGGATCAGGGGGCGTCACCCGGAATTCCTATGCCGAAAACGGCGTGGGCTACGACGGATCCATCGCCCTGCATCTGGTGTCCGCGGATCGCGGTGATACCGGTTGCAACAAAACCTACAACGAGCTCTCATCGGTTCCGACCATTCGGGGAACGGATACCGGAACGATTCGGGCAAAAGTGCGTTGGCTCAAGGGAGCAAAACAGGTCTTGCTGCGACTGCGCGGCAACTGGATGGAAGTGTGCACGGATCTTGAGGTTCCGTCCAACTGCGGCACGCCGGGATTGGTCAACTCGCGAATGGTTTCAAATGCGGCTCCCGCGATTCATGATGTAATTCATCAGCCGGTTCTTCCGGCAGGCGGAGAGGATGTCGTGGTTACGGCGCGAGCGGTTGATCCGGACGGCATCAGCACCATGACCCTCTCGTATCGAACGGATCCTTCAACGGTTTATTCAACCGCAATCATGAACGACTCCGGCAGCGCCGGGGACGCTATCGCCGGCGACGGAATCTATTCCGCCACGATTCCCGGCCAGTCAAGCGGCACCATGGTGGCCTTTTTTGTTTCCGCGAACGACGGATCGGCCACGTCCAGATTTCCCGAAGAAGCGCCGGACCGCGAATGCCTGATCCATTGGGGCGAAACCATGCCGGACGGAGATCTGGGCTCCTACCGATTATGGGTGACCCAGGCCAACCTTGCTTTCTGGAAGAGCCGCGAGCGGAATGCCAACGACCCTCTGGATGCGACCTTTGTTTACGGAAACAGCCGTGTGATTTATAACGTGGATACGATGTACAGCGGCAGTCCTTTCCATGTGTGGTCCTACAGCGGCCCGCTTGGCGGAACCCCCTGCGATTATGAAATCAATTTCCATGAGGACGAACGATTCCTCGGGTCCAAACCGTTTGTACTCGCCGCCGAAGATGGATCAACCGGAGATCCGACCACACAGGTGGATATCACCGGGACATGGGTGGCCCGTATGCTCGGGCAGCAATACAACTATCGCCGCCACGTCCACATGATCGTTAACGGCCAGCAACGCGGCATGATCTATCTTGATTCCCAGCAGCCCAACGGAGAAATGCTCGACGAATATTATCCGGATGATACGAAAGACGAACTGCGCAAGGTCGAAGGCTGGTTCGAGTTTGACGATGCATTCAACAATCACGGCAACATCTTTGCCCGCATCGATGCCGTTCAAAAAAGTTCCGGAGGTCTCGACACGAAATGGTATCGTTGGAACTGGCGTCCTCGCACCACGCAGGATCATAATAACTGGTTTAATTTTACCAACCTTGTAACGGCCGTCACCGATACGGCATCGACAGATTACGAAGGGCGCATCCGGACATGGATGGACGTACCCAACTTCCTGCGCCCGATTGTCGCCCATCATGCCTGCGGCAGCTGGGACAGCTATGCCTATGATCGCGGCAAAAATATGTATGCCTACAAACCAGACGATCAGGGATGGCGCCTGTTCATGTGGGATATCGAATTTGCGCTCGGCATCAGCTCCGCCGGGACAACAGCCAACATTTATCAATCCGTCGACAGCACCATGATGAACATGATCCGGTCGATTCCATCGATTCACCGCGAATACCTCATGGGCTTTCAGGAGGTCGTGGACGGCCCTTTTGCTCCGGGCGTTGCGGCCGCAATCCTGAATGAGCGTTACGACAACCTGCTGGCTAACGGCGTTGGTGTCAATTCACCGCAATCGATAATCAACTGGATTAATGCGCGACGCTCCTATCTTCAGGGCATCCTTCCGAGTGCTTCATTCACTGTTGATGGATCCACCGCATTCACGGTGGCATCCAACAATACGGTCCTGACAGGAAGGGCTCCGCTGACGGT
The DNA here is from genome assembly GCA_016937945.1 of Pontiellaceae bacterium. Taxonomy (GTDB): domain Bacteria; phylum Verrucomicrobiota; class Kiritimatiellia; order Kiritimatiellales; family Pontiellaceae; genus Pontiella. Next base: position 10,313 of record JAFGVP010000136.1, read on the forward strand.
GACGGAGATTCAGGTCAACGCAACCCCCTACCCGGTCGAATGGACGAGCACGACCACATGGAAGATGGTCGTTCCGCTGAGTTCCGGACTGAACAGTTTAACCGTTACCGGTATCGATCGCCACGGCAATCCGGTGGACGGGTCCGGCGCATTGCTGAACATTACCTGCAGTGTTTCCGATCCGGATCCGGAAGGTATCGTGGTGATCAATGAAATCCATCCTTCGCCGGAAGATCGCGATCTCCAGTTTATTGAGTTGTACAATACCAGCACGACCAACGTATTTGATCTGTCCGGATGGCGCATAAACGGCGTTGGCTATGCATTTCCTTCCGGTTCAATCATCGGTCCCGGCGAATATATCGTGCTGGCAAAAAACCGATATCGCTTTGCATCGTTGCACAGCGACATCACCCTGTTCGATATCTACGATGGTTCGCTCGACCCTGAAGGTGAAACGCTTTCATTGTTCCGTCCCGGCGCAATAACAGAAGAAGAAATTCTGGTGGACCGCGTCCGTTATGAATCTACAGCACCGTGGGCGGATTACACCGCCGGTCGCTCGCTACAGCTCATCGACGCGGCGCAGGACAACAGTCGCGTTGCAAACTGGGCCACCACGCAGGATGCGCCGCCGTCGGAGCCGGTGAACGTGATCTCTATTGATGATTCCTGGAAGTTTTACGAATCCGGCGATCCGGGTTCGGGATGGGAACAGTCCGGATTTGATGACAGCACGTGGGATAGCGGAAATGCCCTGCTCTATGTGGAAAGTTCATCACTTCCCGCTTCAAAAAATACGCCGCTTGATCTGGGCGAAACCGCGTACTATTTCCGGAAGAGCTTCAACTATTCAGGAAAAACAGCCGGCATAACCCTGAACGTCTCCACGATCGTCGATGATGCGGTTATTCTTTATCTCAACGGAAACGAAATTCTCCGACTCGGCATGCCCGCCGGCGCAGTAAGCCATGTTACGCCGGCCGACCGTACGGTTACCGATGCCGCATACGAATTTTTTGTACTGCCGGCGACCGCCCTTCTCGCGGGAGAAAACGTTCTTGCCGCAGAAGTGCACCAGATCAATGAATCGAGTTCCGACGTCGTTTTCGGCATAACGCTTGATGTTATTGACGGCGGCGCCGAGTCACTCACGCCGGGACAGCCCAATGCGGTCCGAGCAATCCTGCCGGCATTCCCGAACCTCTGGCTGAATGAACTTCAGGCCGAAAATATTACCGGCCCCATGGATAATACGGGCGACCGTGATCCGTGGATAGAGATCCACAACTCCGGCGAAACCTCCGTCAACATGGATGACTGCCGCCTGACAACGGACTACGACAATCCATCGGGATGGTCCTTCCCTACCGGCACAACGATTCCTGCCGGAGGATATCTGATGGTCTGGTGCGACAGCGAGATCGACGAATCGGTTTCCGGTGCGCCGCATGCAGACGTTGGATTGCCGGCATCGGCAGGAACCATCGGACTTGCACGAATGGTAGATGGCAGCCCAAGGCTGTTCGATTACCTGAACTACACCAATCTTCCTGCCAACTGGAGCTATGGCGATTTCCCCGATGGACAGCCGTTTTACCGCTTTAATCTTTTTTATCCAACCGCCGGATCGGCCAATAATCATGCAGCTCCGCCGCTCGTCGTAAAAATCAACGAATGGATGGCCGATAATGACAAAACGCTGATCGATCTCGCCGACAATGATTATGAAGACTGGTTCGAGCTCTACAATCCCGGAACGAATACCGTCGATCTGGGAGGGAGCTTCCTGACCGATGATTTTACCGACCCGTTTAAATTTGAAGTGCCGAACAATGGACACTACACCATTGAACCTGAAGGCTATCTGCTGGTGTGGGCCGATGGAGAAACCGGCCAGAATTCAACAAACCGGGCCGACCTGCACGCCGACTTCTCATTGAGTAAGAACGGCGACGCAATCGCAGTATATGCATCGGACGGAAGTATGATCGACAGCGTGACATTCGGTCCCCTCGCCACCGATGTCAGCGAAGGGCGTTATCCGGCCGGAGGAGACACGATTATCCAGCAATCATCGCCCACGCCCGGAATCGCAAATGCGGGACCAACAACGTTGCCGATGATCGACAGCATCTCCATCAACGGCTCGTCATGCATACTCCTGTGGGACTCCCTGCCAGGCAGCTCCTATCAGGTTTACTTCAAGAGCAATCTGATGGATTCGGTCTGGATACCGACCGGCGAACTCCAATCCGGCACCGGCGCCCCGATCGGCTATACCAATCTGCTGTTCGGCAAACAGGGTTACTACATCATCGAAATTCAATAACAAAAATGACGGCAAGTCCCCTGAAATCAGAACGTATCTCTTCCTGAAATGATCGTGTAGGTGCCGGGATCGGCCTTCAGAAACAAGAAATCGCCGTTTTCCTTATAGAACTTCAGCCCTTCGACGGCGCCGGCAAATTTACCATTCGACTTCAGGGTGACGGCATTGACTTCAATGTGATCGAGCCGGACATTTTTTCCGGAAACCTTTTTGGGAATCCCGATAATCGCCGTCGTATTTTCCGGAACCGTAATCTGCTGTTCAATACACGACTTGTCGAAATCCAGCTTGCAGGATGCGGAGATCTTCCCCTGAGGACAGGGAACATCGCCGGCAATCTCTTTGAGCCCCCCCATCAACGGCATGAAGGTAAACTCTTCAAAGCCCGGTTTGATCGGCCTAATGCCCAGGAAATAGGCACCCATGAGATAAACCGGTCCGGCGGACCATGCGTGGTTATTGCTGTTTTTGGCAGGGAACTCTTCCCACAGGGTAGAGGACCAGCTTTCGATCATGGCTGAAAAACGGGTTTCAACACGGGTCAGCGTGGCCGCCGGGTCGAGCTCCTGCATGCCCAGCTCCACATACATTTCCTGATATGGGCTGGCGTCGTGTCTGGATTTCAGGACGTCCAGGATCTTTTCCTTTTTGGCGTCGTCCGCCATGCCGGCCAGAACCGCCCAGGCATTGCTTCGGTCGTCAATGACCCCTGACTGCGTTCCGTCTTTCCGATGAAAGACATATCCGTCCCTGCTCCAGAAATATTTATTGAAGTTCCGCTCAACCTTTTTGTGGAGCCGTGCGAAATAAGCCGCGTCATCCTTCTTTCCCAAGGCGTTGGCAATGTTCTCCATGCTGACCAGCAGTTCGGCATACATGGCATTGCAGATGGTGTTGGCACTGCCGGACTGAATGTCTTTGTTTTCGCCCCAGTCGATCCAGTTCCAGATTCCCTCGCCCGATTCCAGCAACAGCATGCCGTCGTCGTTGGCGGTGGAGGCGCACTTTTCGACAAACTTTTTGGCGTTGGGATAGAGCTCCTCGATCAATCCCTTGTCACCGGTATAGAGGTAATATTTCCAAAGCAGGGCGACCGCCGCAATATTCTGGTCCGGAAGATTGAATGTCTTTCCGGGCGCCGTAGTGTACAGCGAACCGTCCTCTTTCTGGGTGTTCATCAGCTCGCGATAGGCTTTCCGCCCGAGCTTCACGCTCTCCTGATCATATAGATAAAAGGAGTAGAGAATCTGCTCGGAGACATCGCCCCACCACTGCCCGCGTTCCCGATTAGGACAATCATAATAAAAATCGCGCATGCAGACATAGGAGGTGTTTTTACACTTTTCCCAAAGGGTGTTCAGCGCCTTGTTGTCTGAATGAAATGAACCGATCAGCTCGGTGTTATAGCCGGTTTGCCGGTATTTCAGTTCCAGCAGCTTAACCGGGCCGGTTACGTTACTGAACTTGTACTCGACCTTGTGGTAACAGGAATTCTGCCAGGCAAAACACTCAAATTCCTGTACGCCGTCCTTAGTGATATAGTCCTGATGATAAAACTCATTCAAAATAATCCGGACATGCACGCCGGCAGGCGCATCGATTTTCAGGTAAGGCGTCATGTGAATATTGACATCCACCTTCCCTTCGATCGTCGTATCCCGGGAAATAGTCCGCGGGAGCTGGTCGGCATTGGCGTATGATTTCAGGCCGAAGTCCTTCCACATGGGAATGGTCCGGTTGACCAGTTTATTCCAGGGCGCCGTCGGCGGAACGCCTTTTTCGATTGCGTGGTCCCACGCCGAATCGTCGAAACCGATTTCCTGCCACGCATTATTGCAGGATCTGGCATCCACCGTTACCGCATATGCCAGCCACTTATTGGCCTTCCATTGTTTCATTGGTTCTCCGACACTTCCGTAGGCTACATCGCTGGCAGTCGGCAACGTGAAGGTTCCGTTTTCCTCGGCGCATTGAATAAATTCGCCGGAGCTGCCTGCGGGCCTGTAATAGCCGGCCTTATTACAGTTTTCTGAGGGATCGCCGCCAAATTCTTCATTGGAGAAATGAACGGTTCCATTCGCGTTAAACTTGTATCGGAACGCACCCCGTATAAACCCGGGTGCCTTGCGAATTTTCCATGAGCTGTCGGATACAAGCCTGCCTGGATCTGATCCCTCCATCTCAGCCTGAAACAGGAAACCGCCGTTCTCGAGGACCCGGGTCGTATAGCACTCCGGTCCGCCCTTATGCCAGACCAGCACGGCAATTACGTTTTCTCCGGCTTTCAGAAACGGAGCCAGATCAATCTCATCGTAATAGGTATTATCCAGATCCGGCCGCAACTCCATTCCGCCGTCCCGGACGGCCAGCACTCCGTTCACATACAGCCAATATTTGTTTTCGGCGGCAATGCGGGTAACGGCCTTTGTCGGAGCGGCATCGAGAGAAACTTCCTTACGCAGATTCACCCATTGATCATTCGGGCCCGTTTCGCTGGTCCAGACCCAGTTGGCCTTCCAGTTTTGTGCATTAACGGCGTGCATAGTCAGCATCAGGCAGGCCGTGCCCAGAATATATTTTGGGATAAGGTTGTTCTTCATTCTTTTTTTCATGATCTCAATCATTGCTCTTTTCACAGGAAAAAACGCTCTGTTTCCCCGAAGCGGCTTTCGAGAAAGCCGCTCTTACTTTCTACAGTTCGTAAACTTTTCAGGCCGTGCTTTGCGGCGCCCTCGTCATTGCTCAACCGGATATTCGTGTCCGACCCGCACATAGACCGGACCGATCAGACCGCTTGGCAATAACGGGTCTCCTTTACGCCAGTGTTTCCAGGTATAGAAGGTTTGCCGCGCGGTCGGACGATCCTCATTTTTGACCAGCCACTGCGGCCATTCAGCCAGTGCCGATCCGCTCCAGATACAGTCTTCAGGATACACCTCATCGCCAATAATCCTGTTAACCCAAAGATTGGTTACACGAATCTCAAGTTGATTCTCGCCCGCCTTCAGAGCATCGGTAATGTCCAGTCGGTACGGGTTCTTCCAGACAACCCCCAAATCCTGCCCATTAACCAAAACCCGTGCCATAACTTCGACACGTCCCAGGTCCATAACAATCCGGTTTGCATTGGCCAGCATTTCATCTGTAACCTGCAATTGCTTCTGATAGACAATGGTTCCTGAAAACGCAGCCACATCCGGATCCTTAAATTCAGAAAGGGATTGCAGGGTTTTCATAACCATCGGTCGAGGCGCCTTCAATGGAGTCTCAAACTGAACCCGCCATGGTCCTTTTATCGCAATCGGGGCGACAGCCTCCGCATGAACAACCGCCTCTCGGCCATCAGCCCGCTGCAGCCGATACGTTCCAGCATCCCATGCCAGAAGCGATGTCCTGCCATTATTCGAAAGTACTTCAGCTGGCCACGGGCTGGCCTTCCATATTCCGGCAGGCAGCGCCAGTATCGCATTTTCTCTGACAACCATCTCTTTCTCGACACCGTTTTCCCGGTACACAACCCGCATCTGCTTGGGCACATTCGGTACGGGATCACCGCCGGCCAAAGCGTTGGTCACCCGTTCCCGGATCATGTTATTTTGAACGGCAGCCCTGACCTGATCGGTGACATCAACAAACTTCAGGTCCGGCAGTTTGGTCAGTTGATCCGGCAACACGCCATACACCGCCTTCAGGATCTTCAACGTCTTTCCTGCCGGTGCATTGGGCAGAGGTAGATCCAGCCGGTCGTCCTCCATCACCCGAACGGAGTTCCACTCGCCGCCATATTCAAATTCAACCAGCATCGCCTTTCGCGTGCCATTCGCCGGATCCCCTTCCAGATGGTTCCCAGCCGTGACATGGAGCTGATCATCCGAAACCATCTGTTCCAGTTTCCCGGTTACCTCGACCATCTGGTTCTGAGCCAGAGAAACCACACCATACTCGGCCTTGATGATCTCCAGACTCACCTGCTCATCACCCAGATTTATCACCGGAGCGCCCTGACGTTCGATGGCAACAAATGAATCTGCGGCACGATTCATCTCATTATTGAATACAACAAATACCGACTCTTCCGGCTCCAGCGTCAGGGTTACTTCGGTTTGCTCACCCATGGAACGCCAGAACATGGCCGGAGCGATCCTGCCTGATTGAGAACTCCACAGTTCCGGCGACCGCCCCGATGTCCGGAACGCGCATTTCACAATGCCGGCCTCATTTTCCTGATTGCTCACGAAATAAACATCCGCTCCATCGATCACCCGATGGATAAAATTCATGCGCCAGCCATCCGTCAGCACTTTAAAATCGGGTTTGAGAGCAATCTTTTTCAAAGCCTCTTCCGCACTGCACCCGGAAAGAATCCGACCCTTGCCGATCTTTCGATCAACCGAACCATCGATTGACTCTCCCCACACGGCGGTCGCGATTTCGGCCAGCTCCGCATCACGTTCAGGATATCCCATCAGACTGGGCGACCTCTGGGGACGATCGGCCAAAACGGTTGCTCCATCCTGAATTAATTCCCGGATCTTCCGGGCGACCGGAACGCTCATCGTAGATGTATTCGGCATCACCAGCAGGGAATAGCTCATTCCGCTCGGCAGAACGATTTTCCCGTCCTGAACCCGTAAAGCGCCAATCAGATCGGTTCCGACGGCATCATAATCGTAACCCTTTTCCTTCAACTCCGGGTGATATATCGCGCCCTGCGGAACAAACTCGCCGCCGAAATATAATACATCCGCATGAAAGCGACCCGACTGCAGCAAATACTGGCTCCGCGCGATATATTTCATCCATTCCGAGCCATCTTTCCACCAGGTATTCGACCGTTCGAAATGTGTCCCCCACTGGCCCATCGTCATTCCGGGCCACTGATTCACCCACGGCTGATGTGCATACCGATGAAAGATGTACCGGTTGACGCCGTTGCACCAGATATCGTCGCCCAATGCTTTCATGGACCGGGGATGATTCTGCCAGCGCCCCTGTTCGGGCCCGGAAGTAAAGGATTCCGCCCCGACAATTTTACGGCCATAGATGTGGGCGACACTGGCGGCAATCCGTACCGAATGGTTCATTCCGCCGCCAACCCAGAATTCGCCCATCAGGATATCCGCCTGCGACGCAATCGTCATACACTCAAACGGTCCATCATACGGCTCCGTAGAACAAAGCAAACCCGCCTCATGACACTTTTCCGCAAAATAGTTGTAATAATTTTCCGTAAACAGATCCGAGATCGTCCGACGGTAATCCCACAAAAACCGTTCCGAAATCTCGGTACTGTCCACGACCCGTCCTGTCAGCGAAGGAAGATACTGCGTCAAATCATAGCCCCGACGACTCGCAAATTCCGCTTCAAATCCTCGCGTCCATGAATTAATCCCCACCTCATAGCTATCGATCAGCAGGTTATTCATTACCGGCCCGGCCAGATCGCCCAATTTATTGAGAATCGGTTGAATCCCCTTTTTCCAATGCACATCCATTGCCGCCCGGCTGAGCTTATCACACTCCAGTCCCAGGCCCGTCCCCGTTGCCGGATGATTGTCTTTTCCGGTGATCGTGTATCCCATCCGAAGTACCGTCCAGTTACCCGTCGGACAATTCCATTTCAGCGTCCCGTCCCGACTCATCTTGCCACTGAGATTGACAACATGGGCCGAATCAATCACGGCATCGGCCGGCGCGGCTTTCGTATCAAGGTCCACACCATACTGAATTGAACTGCCGGTCTTGGCGCCTGAATTATTCAGGCGGTACGCCGCATCCGCCGGCGTTGGAAATGCCACAACCGCAATATCCTGATAATACCCTCTCTCCGCATGCGGCTGGGTTAACACCAGTGAAACCGCATGGCCACCAGTCACCGTCTGCTCGCTGTACGTCACCTTTTTCATGGCAAATTCAGGCGTGATCCAGGGCCCTCCACTGCTCGACCACCCGGCACAGTTGTGCATGCAGATCTCAATCCCGGCCCGGTCCGCCTCGACTACCGCATGGCGCACCATTTCCAGCCACTCATCCGACATGTAATTACAAGGCCCTTCGGGTACGTTGCATGATGACATATCCGCCACATTAAATATCTGTGCCCCGCCAACACCGACTTCCGCCATGGCCTCAATATCCGCAGTAATCCCCTCCTTGGTCACATTTCCGTTCATCCAATGCCACCACGTATGGGGCCGGGCTGAATCCGGCGGATTAACAAACTGCTCTTTGATCGTGTCAATGCCCGCCCATGTTGCCTGTGAAGCACACATAGATAAGAGATATATCACGACCCGGATAGATTTCGTGTTGCGCATAATTAAATTCCTTCGATTTTAAACGTTAACTTCCACGGCAGCATCCCAATCAAGAGGCATTACCTCGTTCGCATTTGCGCAAAGTACTACCCTGAGCAGGAAAAAACTTAGACCGACCTGCTCACATCAAGGTGCTGCAGGGCCTCAACAATTATTCTTCAGCCCTGTTAAAGACCTGATTGACCGCCCACTGCCGGTCTCCATCCACTGGTCGGGGAGGCGCGATGCGATTGCAGGTGTTGTCAAAATGACGAGTAACAGGCAGTTTTTTCAGCCGATCAAGATAGGTAAACAAAAACTTATGGCTTTCCCGGTGTGCGATGATTTCCCCGCGCTGATCCGTAACCGTTACAATATACCCGTCATATTTTTCACCGCGCATCCGGTTGCCAACCTGCATGGCACTGGTGATTCGACGGAGGGAGTCGGTGAAAAACTCCAGTTCACAGCCATTCTCTTTGGAAGGCACAAAGGTCTGCTGGCCTCGCTGCCAAAGCACGTAATTATCCCCGTCCAGTTCGGATCCAATGGCAAAGTATTCCACGGTGAGCGGATAATGATAACTCAGGTGATCTGTCAGTTTTACCCTCACCTTGAAACTGTAATCCATAATCTTTGCGGGAAAATCCCCATTATCACCGGGGATAGGCGGCAGCTGCACTATCGATGTTTTTTCAGTAAAGTCTATGCGCATTTCAGGCACACTGTATAATTCCAGATAGAGCCGATCCTCATCACTTAAACGTGTTCGGGAAACCTTCACTTCTTTTCCATCCGCCGTTTTAATCCACACCGTATCAGATGTCAGGTTCAGCAAACTCCCGTCGAATTCGTTCCCATCGGAAAGCACCCAGTGCCTTGCCGGATCCTTTTCCCCTTCATCATCCGGATCAGCGGCTGCCACCGAAGCAGAAGTAGCCGGAGTCTTTTTAGACGTTTCCGGATCAAAATCCTGAAATACCGGACCTTCGTTTACGGTAGCATCGCCGGGATAAATAACCCGCTCCAGTTCCTCGACCTGCGTTTGCGACTGCACCGCCGTCTGGAAAACCGGCAGGGTGATTCCGCCCATGTACGGATTAAATGGATACTCCACTCCATCAACCTCAACACACAGCATAAAGCTCGATGCACCGCCTCCAGATTCCCCGATGAGAACCTGCAGTTTCTTCGGCTCACCCGCCTTTAAGTCGATCCATTTTCCGTCAAATCCATAACCATAGGTCAGCGGAGTTCCGAATTCTGTGCGGGTTGTGTATTCCGATAACACGGAACTGTCGTATGAATTACCCTGCGCATTCAGCCAATAAGCCAAAACCGTTTCGCCGTCCACGCCGGCAAATATATAATTGTCGCCCATGCCCCAGAAACGGAACCGGATATCCTTGTAGCTCACCAGGGTTCCTTCATAAAGAACCCCCCAGAAATATCCCGCAGTATCCTCTCCGAAGGCCATCGGCCCGACTACGGATGGCGTTTCCGGGATAACAATGGTCGAACTGTATAGTTTGCGCGGCGAATGATAATACTTGGAAAAAACCGATTTATTCCAGCCACTGTCCAGAAAGTCCCGAAACAGGTTCGGCATATCAGCTTCAGGATCCGACACGCCGAACGGCCCGCCACTGCTGCGGCGCTTAAAATCATAAAACGTTCCTACAAGATCATTCCCCGCGCTCTGCGTGGTTCCGAAAAGGGTTAAATCGCCGATTTCGGGAAGATCCATAAAAACGTCACCAACCCCCATTCCGCCAAGAATGCCGTCTCCCGACCCCATCAAATCAGGCAGCAGAATTTCAGGCATATCGCGGGACTTCACCTTGGCCACGATGCGGGAGGACGGCTTCGGCTGGGAACTTTTCTTTACCTTCACCTTCGGCTTCTTCAGGTTCATTTTCGGTCGCTCTACCGGAGCCGGAGCAACAAACTCCGGCTCAGTCTTGGTGACCACCGTGAATACAACGAACAGACCGGCAATAAAAAACGCCGCAACATGGAACAGCAGGCTGACTACGAACCCCCGGGAAGCTCCCTTGCTTATATTTTTCCTCTTAGAACTCTTATCCTTCTTAGATTTCATTGCTTCACCATAAAAGTGTCAAATATTAGTAAATTCGTGAGCTAATTCTCACTGACAGATGACCGCCGCGTGCACGGCCGGCACGCATTCAGCCCTGCTCTCTATTCGGAACAACGGTCCGCATTCCTCTGCGAGTAATGCGAGATTCGCCGAAGAATTACTTCAGATATTTTCGGAAAAAGATTTTATTACAATCCGCCGGAACTAATTGCTGTCGTCACGGCATCGTTATATACTCTTTCCACAGCGAGGGGAATGCAGGAAAGCACCTTACGATCCTGATATCGTTCTGATTATGGATGATGATTTGAAAGCCTCGCCCAAGCGTGTTAGCGTATGTGGAATAACAGTCTATTGTGTTGGAATACGGCAGGTTATCCTGCTCTTAATTATAAGCAGACGACAGCAGAACAAAAATATCTAACATGAACACAAAGCGACTTGTACAATATGCCCTGTTGCTCCTGTTTTCCGCCTCTGCCGGATGGGCGCAAATGGAAAAAGCGCCCGCATATCCTCTCATCACACATGACCCGTACTTCAGCATTTGGTCCTTGACCGATGAGTTAAATGAGGGAATCACCAAACACTGGACCGGCGCCGAGCAGTCTCTGCTGGGTTATGTCATGGTTGACGGCCAGGCCTACAACTTCATGGGGCAGCCGGAACCACCGACAGAAGTCATCCTGAACGCATCCACAGAGGCCCCATACACGGCAAAATACACGATCATAAAACCCGGCGATGACTGGTATACGGAAGGATTTGATGATTCCGGATGGATGGAAGGCGAAACGCCGTATACCGATCAGGACGAATTCGGCGGAACAGTCTGGATCAGCCGCGCGATCTGGGTGCGACGGGAATTTGAACTGAAAGATGTTGATCAGATCAACAAGCTGCTGTTGCGGATCCGGCATGATGACGATGCATATGTCTACATCAACGGAACTCTGGTTCTTAACGCGCCATATAGCAATGGACGACTGGAAACCTTCCTTCTGGAAGAAGCAGTGGCACGAAGTCTTCGGAATGGTAAAAACCTGCTCGCAATAGAGTGTATCAATACCGGAGGACTCGCATTTCTGGATGCAGGTCTGAGCAATATCCTGAAGTCAAATCCCGATGAAAAATGCCTATCGGCCGTTCAGAAAAGTGTCGAAGTCAAAGCCACACAAACGCTCTATGCGTTCACCTGCGGCCCGATTGACCTAAACCTGACGTTCACCTCTCCGCTGGTACTTGATGATCTGGACCTGCTTTCACGCCCGGTGTCCTATATCAGTTGCGAAGTAAAATCCAACGACGGCAAAACGCACGATGTGAAGGTATATATGGGAGCATCGTCGGATATTGCCGTCAACGAGATCTCTCAAACAGTATACGCGGAACAGATGAATGAAGAAAATATGCGCATTCTGAAAACCGGGACCACGGATCAACCGGTTCTGGGAAGAAGCGGCGACGACCTGCGAATTGATTGGGGTTACCTGTACGTCGCGACACCACAAGGCGAAGGGGTCACCCAGAACATCACCGGAGCAGACGTTATCCCACCCCCGTTTGATATCAAATCCGGAAATAAAACAACCAGCAGACGTCTTTTGCTGAATACGGTCTACGATCTGAAACAGGTTTCAAGCGAACCCCGTGAAGCCCTGCTGTTGCTCGGTTATGATGATCTCTATTCCATCCAGTACTTTGGCCAGAACCTGAGACCATGGTGGAACAGGGACGAAAAAAACTCTCTGAAGACAGAACTGGCAAAGGCCTGCAAGGACTATAAATCCGTCATTGAAAAATGCGAAAATGTGAACCGGACAATTTACAATGATGCCTTGAACGCCGGCGGAGAAAAATATGCCGAACTCTGTGTGCTGGCATATCGTCAGGCGATCGCCGCGCATAAACTGGTCCGAAGCCCCGATGGGGAAATCCTGTTTCTTTCCAAAGCTAACAACAGCTACGGATCGGTCAATGCGGGTGACGTGAATTACCCTTCCGCTCCCCTCTTTCTGGCTTACAATCCCGACCTGCTCAAAGGCATGCTGAACGGAATCTTCTACTACAGCTCCAGCAGAAAGTGGAAAAAGAATTTCCCAGCACATGATCTCGGTACCTATCCACTGGCCAACGGGCAGATCTCCGGAGGCGATATGCCGGTTGAAGAGGCGGGCAGCATGATCATTCTTGCAGCGGCTCTTTCATACATCGAAGGCAATACCGCGTATGCCGATCAGCACTGGGAGCAACTGACGCAATGGGCCCAATATCTTAAAACCGAAGGCTTTGATCCGGCAAGCCAACGGAGCACCGATGACTTTGCCGGCCCGCTGGTCCGCAATGCCAATCTGTCTGCAAAGACGGTGGTCGCACTAGCCTGCTATGGAATGATGGCTGATATGCGGGGAAACAAAGCCCTTGCTCACCAATATACCGCGCTCGCCCGTAATCTGGCCCACAAGTGGATGGCGATGGCGGACGCCGGCGACCACTATGCCCTGACCTTCAACGACACCAATACCTGGAGCCAGAAGTATAACCTGATCTGGGATAAGATCCTGAAACTGGGCATCTTCCCGCAGGAGGTCTACACCCGGGAGACCGCCTATTATATCGACATGCAGAATGCCTTCGGACTCCCGCTGGACAGCCGGAAAACCTACACCAAATCCGACTGGACCATGTGGACCGCCGCGTTGACGGACTCCGACAACGACTTTGAAGCCTTCATCGCTCCGATTCACAAGTTTGCCCGGAAAACCGAGGATCATGTTCCGCTGAGCGACTGGCACGACACGGTCAGCGGACGCAAGATCGGCTTCAAGGCCCGCAGCGTGGTCGGCGCCTATTTTATCAAAGTCCTTGCTGATCAAATGGAGTAACGCCCCCAACCTCTCAGGGCAAGACCAGCAGACGGAAGAATCGGTGGGGCAGCCCGTCCGAATCGTCATAAACCGACACGGGCGATCCATCGCCCGGAACCGTCTCGCCCAAAGGGATCCATACCGAATCCGTCAGATTGCTTTTAAACTCAATCCGGTAGTTCCGACCGGACAGCGTGTCAAAGGAGATCTGAACATAGCCGTCCTGCAGCGGAACCAGCTCGTTGAATTGCAATGGCGGCCGGACATAAACCAGAACCGTCTGCTCATCGGTCATGGGCGGTGCGCCGTTATCCGTCACCCGAACCGTGATAGCATTGGTTCCCGTAGCGGTAATGTCTGCTGCGTCCCAACGGAACACGCCGGTCGACGGATGAATGGCGGCACCGGCAGGCGCATCGGTCAGAGAGAACGTAAGCACTTGATAGGCACTCTGCTCATCGGCCGCGGCCGCGGTGAACTGAACGGATTGTCCGAAATAAACAAACTGATCGCTGATCGCCGACAATACCGGCGCGGTATGGGGGCTGACGTTCTGCACGCGCGGCGTCGGTGTGGGCATGGAAATGATGCTGCCGGCTCCGTCCGGGAAACGGCCCTGGCTGACATCGGCGGTCTGCAAGCCGAAGGAGATCACATCAATCGCCGTGCCGTCATCCGCGAACAGCCCGAGAGACTCGCCGGACCGGCTCAAAGAAAAACCGGCGTGCAGATCGACATGATTCGTATTGTTCAGGCTGTCATTGTTATCGGCCCAGACGAGCAGATATCCGCCGGGGGGCACCTGATAGTGCCCGTTGTCGGGAATGAGGAACTTCGTTTTATTCAGCAGGTCATCGGTCAGATAGTAACCGCCGAGGTCCACGGTATTGGTGCCGGGATTGTAGAGTTCAAACCAATCGTCGAAGTTGCCGCCCAGCGGATTGGCCAGCGTGTGCCCGTTGTCCGCCATCCACTCATTGATAAAAATGGTGATCGGCGGCGACGCGTTGGTATTGACCGCGCCGGGCGTGGCGGCAAACATTTGTCGTCGATAGAACGGCTGGGCATCCGGATAATCTCCGTAACTCCAGTTGGCAGGCAGGTTGGTGTAGCTCAGGTAGTCCACCACCTGCGGCTCATCCGGCCCCGCCAGCCGGGACAACGCCACCCGGCCCGCGCCGGCGGCAAGGCTGAAACCGGCATGCGGGGCGGCGGCCGTCGAGGCGTTTGTCTGACCGTCACACCAGACCACCAGATATCCGTTCGCCGGAACAACGCAGTCGGAGGGGAAAGCCCACTGCGTGAGGTTGGTGTAGTTATCGGAAAGATGGAGTCCGGCCAGACTCAGATCGCTAGAGCCGGTATTGGCAAGTTCAACCCACGGAACGCGCTGACCGGTCGGATTGATCGGGCCGGTCAGGTTTTCGGCCTGCAGCTCATTCAACCACACCGACGGGAAGGCAGGCATTGAAGCAACAACCGAATTCGCCGCAGCAGGCGTGGCGGTCAA
>JAFGVP010000137.1 GCA_016937945.1 Pontiellaceae bacterium
GACACCTTGTTTTCATTCGTATCCATGCCCGACAAAGTATCAGGCTTCACCACTGTTGACTACGGGGTCGAGGAAGAGACGTTTACACAACATGCCCGTGAGAGGTCCCAAAGCCATCGTCAATGCCTGAAATATCCGGGATAGAGTGTGCAGTAATTGTTGCCGACGAGATCATCGGCACCGCTGCGCAGCATCCGGAACACCGAAAGAGCTATTGCCCCTGAATATAGAGCCGATAGAAGCGGACCAGCTCATTTGTGGTCGATGTTGCCCACTCCATCCAGGCTCCATCGCCGGGCACGGATGTTCCAAGCGGAATCCACGCGGCATTGGTCAGCGCGTTCTTATACTGCAGCTGGTAGGTGTGATCCGGCAACGTATCGGCTCTAAGAGACAGTTCTGTTCCGGAAAGTGAGATGCCGGCATCAACGTCAGGGAACGGCCAAACATTCAGCGCAAACGTCACGGCATCGTCCAGAGCCGGCGCTCCGTTATCCGAAACCCGGATCGTGGCATCAATTGACCCCGGCAATATCGCCGCTGGAACCGTCCAGTAAAAGTTTCCGTTGGAGGAAATGGTTGCTCCGGCCGGCGCACCGGCGTCGAGCGAGAACGACAGGTCCTGGTAACTTGCCTCCGCATCCGAGGCCGTTGCGGTAAAGGTCACGACTTCGCCCGGATAGCAGTGAACATCCGCCACGGCATTCAGCACCGGCGCCGAATTTGCCGCCAGATTGGATGCACCTGGCGTGCTGGGTTCCATGATAACGACCGAACCCCTGCCATCGGGGATGGATCCTTCGCTCACGTCACTTTGCTGCAGGCCGAAGATCACCTGATCAATGACCGATCCATCGGAAGCCACCATGGCAATCAACTCTCCGTTTTTGGAAAGTGCAAAGTTAACATGCAGGTTCGCCTCATCCAGATCGTTCTGTTCTGTATCATTATCAGCCCAGACCAACAGGAACCCGTGCGCCGGAATCGTATATTTTCCATCGGAAGGGATCTCGAACTGATAAGGATCTGCAAGGTCGTCCGTCAGGAAATAACCGCCAATATCCACCGGTTCATCGCCCGGATTATAGAGTTCGAACCAGTCTTCGTAGCTGTTGTCCATCGAATCAATCACCGTATAGGAGTTATCGGCCATCCATTCGTTGATCCGGACATCGATCGGTGCCGATACATTGGAATTGGATGATCCCGGCGATGCGGCATACATGGCGATACGGGAACACGGATCGCCATCCGGATAATCTCCATAGCTCCAGCCGGTCCGCAGTTCGCCATAGTTGAGATAATCTATGACCTCAATCGAACCGCCGACCTCGCGCCCCAGCAGCAAGCTGCCATTGTTGGTCAGTGCCCCGGCAGCAAGGAACAACTGAAGGAAACCACCGGGGGCAACCGTCGTTCCCGTCGGGAGCGGCCACAGTCCCGGATCATTGTATGCATTGCTCAGGTAGTAACCGCCAAGATCAATCGGTTCCGTGCTGCTGTTATACAGTTCGATCCAAGGCATACCGGAAACCGGAACCGGTTCGGCCTCATTGAGCCAGATGGATGCAATGACCGGATTCGTGTAGGTGACGCTGTTGGCATATCCGGGTGTCGCAATAATCGACGAGGTATCCGAATAATCGGTATCCACGCGGATATCAAAGACGATATCACTGCTGGAGCTGCTGGTCTGATGCACCTCCACCGCCAGCACGTGCGTGCCAGGCTGCAGGTTGACAGGAAGCACCAAAGAATACTCTTCGTATGCGTTATTGACATAGGTCGAGCTCGTCGACAAATAGGTCGGTGTTCCGCTGATCCGCAGGCGATGAATCTCTTCTCCATCCAGATAAAAAACAGCTCCGTCATCAATCATTGTGGTCAACTGGATGGATGCCCCGCCCTGTCCCGAAAAATTGAAGGTTTTGCGGAAGTAATAGGTAATATACCCATGCGTCAGGGTCGTCTGAAGAGGATGTGGCAGAGCCGAATTCTCCACGCCCAGGGCCGCAAGACCGGCTGACCAGTCCGAATCGTCGTAGGCCGGCTGGTTCCAGCCGGTACCATCCAGATTGACGCCCTGCAGGTATTTCCACGAGGCTCCCCAGTCGATGATGGTCTTGCCCGCAAGTTCAGCTCCGGTATCTTCGATGGATGCCCAGAGCGCGGCACGGCGGTTATCCTGCGAAGCGTCCATGAGCTGCAGTGAAGAGCCCGCCGGCGTTGCCGGCCACGGATCGACGGTTTCATAGCGGACCTGATCAACCATCGCTTCCATTCCGTTGGTGCCGACCGGCCGCAGCAGCGTCAGCGTTTCACCGTCCAGATCCAGCTTCCCGTCAAAGTCATCGACCACCAGATATTCACCCGGCCCGATGACCACGGAATCAAAGGTGTGGCTCAGGCCGTTCAGGCGCCATCCATAGAGATTGTACGATGTATTGGTCGAACGGTTGTACAGTTCGACAAATTCTCCTCCCGGCTCGGCGGCATTATAGAGGATTTCATTAATGACAATCGATTCCTCCGGCGCATCCGACCGCCCGACCAGAGTAACGTCCACCACCGCCGAAAAACCGGAAAGCGGATTACCATCCAGATCCACGCCCTGAATATTCAAGGAGCCGCTGGTGTCCACGGCGACCTGAATGGACCAGCTTGTTACAGTCGACCAATCAAGTGGATATTGGATCCCGTTCACTAGCATTGTTGCCATTTCAACCGGTGCGAAGCCGGTGATCGTCACCAGATTGTTTGAGGTCGAAACAGAGGCCGAACTTGTGATCGCAAAATCGGAGGCATCCTCCAACGCCACTTTACCAAGGATAACGCTCCGAGCTTCAGCGATCCAATCACGCAGCGATCCGCTGAAATAGCCGGTGCCTTCTCCGTCATAGTTATTGGAAGTGCCATCGGTCTGGGAAAATCTGGAGTCCGGAGACTGAGGAGAAAAGCCCTCAGCGACAAATGCGTTGTACCGGGAGGTCAGCAGCGGATTGTATTTATCCGGCTGCAGCACATCGGTACAGAGTTCCGTCAGTGCCTGCAGGTACATGCGCCGGAAGACGGGATGGTTGTAGATGGAAGTCAGGGTCGAGTCGCCGCAGAAATCACCCGTCACAGGAAACAGCGGACGCCCCGGAACGTAGGCGCTGCCGCCCAGCACCAGATTGGCATCCCAGTTAATCAGCTGCCAGCGTCCGTTTTCCGGTTTGTAGGCATACATGTTCTGACCGTTCGGTCCCACGCCGTAGCTGTCCCAGTCCCCGGCCGCATGACGTACCGCCAGTGTACGCATCCATTGCCGGATATCCGCGACTTCCAACAACTCATCAACCCAGTCGGCACCGGCGTTGGCCGCCGAAATCAGGTCCAGCACCGACCGATTGTCCAACCCTCCCGATTTTCCATAAGCCCGCCGGTCCCAGGTCCAGCGCAAACGGGTCGGATGCAGTTCGCCGGCGTTGTTCACATACGGCACGAGCTGGGTATCGCCGTACTTCGTGTAGGGCACAACACCCGAGTCGGCATCATCCCCCTCGCGCCAAAGCGACATTTTATAGACTTCCCCATCGCTGTCATTGGGCCAGTAAGACTCTACAAACTCATCACCGGGAACTTGCGTATCCTCCATCAGCCAGCCACTCTTTCGGGCTACACCGTTGACATACACGTTGACGTAGCGCCGATAAATCCACGGCAGATCCATCTGCCGGGCCATCCAGTAAACGGTCTGTTCCCGCTGCATGGTATAATCCGTAAAGGGATCATTTCCGGGCGCATGCAGTTTATTAAAGTTTTCTGTTCCAAGAAGCTTGTCATCCAACGGCATTTCCATGCTGTAGCCGCAATCGGACAGAGGAGAGCTCCACCCCTGATGCCAGTAACTGCCGGTATAGCGCGCCGAAAAGTTATAGATCACCCGGCAATCGTTATGGACAAAGGTTCCTTCAATCGGCTCGTTACTCAGCACCAGCCGGTTTTCCCAGTCAGTAATCGCCGCCTCCGTAAACCACATGCGATACGAGCCGAAGCTGCTCGTCCGCGTTGCATCGCCGAACCGCACCAGACATTCGCGTTCGCGGGGATAGTTAACCAGTGCATTTGCAGGAAAGACGCGAGCGGCGGTTCCATCCAATGCCTCCACCTTGAATGCCACCATCTGCCCCGGATTCTGTCCGGGGATGGTCGCGCTGTAAATACCGTCACCGGCAATGACATCCCCTGCAACACCGCTGTCGTTCATCGTAAGAGATGAATAGGCCGCAGCCGGATCCGCACGATATCTGAGCGTAACGGAGGAAACTCCATCCGGATCCTCCACTCTCGCACTGACGACCACGGATTCGCCCGCTCCCGGCATCACGGGAGCGTGCCGGACATCGGCGATGTCCGGGGCGGCATTGGCCCTCGACTGGCTGTTCACCTGCCCCGGCGTCCCCAGATTGGACGGCACATCCAGAACCGCCGGCGCTTCCAGCCAGTTGCCGTGAATACGAAGGAGCAAATGCGGATCGCCTTTGAGCCAGCGGGCTTTGGCGCTGATGGTTGCCGTGTTTCCGGAATATAGATTCACGGAGAGGTTTCCCATAAGCCGGTTGCCCGCCGAGTCATAACGTTTGGTTCCCCGAACATGCAGACACGATGTGCCGCCGTATCCGCTGTCCATCTCAAGGCTGGAACGGCTGTATGTTCCACGGGCCACCCAATCACTCATATCACTGTCAAAATCAGGATTGCTGACTCGGTTAGCGCCGAAGTAGGTCACCTGCACATTATCCAGCAGGCATTCCCCGGCACCTCTCAGCCCGCCTTCAATGGCATAGGCTGTGCCACCGCCCAGCTCCAGCAGCCCGGTCACGGAAATATCGGTCCATTCCGCCTTGCCGGTTTCATCGCTGTCGGCCCAAGCCGTTGGATAGCGCGGATTGGAACGCGGATCTACACGCTCCATGCTGCTGCCTCCGCCATTGGCCCAGACCGGCCATTGTCCGCCGGTTTCATAGGTAACGTCATCAATTGCAATCTGAATCCAGTTGGTGGTCGGATGTTCCGGAATCGCATAGTCAACCACGCTGTCCGGCTTACTCAGAATCACGCGATCCCCGCCGTTTCCGAGCGATCCGCTGTAATCACCGAACGTGTTACCCGCATTCAACTGGGCATAATTGGTCTGAAGCCGCACAGCATCGTGCGCAACAACCACATATCCCTTTGCCGGAATGGAGGCCCCGTCCGGGAAGGTGAAACCGATGCCGCCATCCAGCCTCCATCCGCTCAGATCAATGGTCGAAGATCCCTGATTGTACAGCTCCACGAATTCATCATCTTTATCATCCGATACCGGATCATACATGATTTCATTAATCACAATATCATCAATCCGGCGTTCGGAATTGGCGCTGCCGAGCGTGAGCGACGCCATCCGATGGAATTCCTTACCGCCATCCGGGAAGCGTCCGAAACCGACGCCGTTTTCCTGCCCCTCAAACTGGACGGCATCGAGTATTCGGGTGGCCGTCGCATCGCGAAAAAAGATGGTTTCACCGGCGGCATTCAGAGAAAATCCCATTTCGTTCTGATCAAAGATTGCATAACCGCCGGGAGACAGAATCGTACCCGATGGAATAACAAATTTATTCGTGGTGGGATCATCACTCAGAATACATCCGGAAATATCAACTGTGGCGGCGGAGTGATTATACAGCTCGATCGTGTCCCACTGAGGATCATCGGTATGCGCAAGGATTTCATTGATACAAACGCGGCGCAGGGCGGCGGCGCTGTAGGATTCCGCGCCCCCCGGAGAACCGCCGGTCACATCGCTGACCGACCAGGCCAGCGGATTGTTTTCGCCATACGACGGCCGGGCCAGCACCAGCGAGTGCCCGGTATCCTCCGCCCCCATCGGCCACGGGGCATCGTTATCATAATCCACTTCAAGGATGATGGCGCCGCTGTTATTGCGTAGCCGTAGCGGGCCGGTTTTACCCAGCGAGTTGCCTCCATCCGCTTCCCCGTATTCAAAAACCTGCAGGCCGGGAAGATTGTAGCGCAATTGGAAAGCAGACGCATCCTTCGCCACGATCAGATAGGACAGACCGTCGAGAAATGTTCCTTCCGGAAAAGTAAAATCGATTTCGCCGGAAAGACGATAACCACTCAGCTCCTCCTCGAACGGATTAGAATTATAGATTTCAATGAATTCAGTATTGGCCGTGTCGGCATCATCCGGCGTATGCATGATTTCTGAAATTACAAAACCGGTTTTGCGGGAGCACGGGCCGACCGGCTCCAGCACGAATTCTCCATCGACCAATCCCTCCTGCACCGTGAAAGCCCATTCACTCGAATAGGTATTTCCGGATGTATCTGAAATCACGACTTCGCAGTCATGCACGCCGATGGAAAGTGCCTGTTCTACAGCATAGCTGATGGAATTGGTTGTCCCGACGCGCGTGCCGGTCGTTGCAACGGACGCTCCGTCAAGATAAAGAGCCGCACTCGCAAAAACGGCATCTCCTTCCACCCACGCGGCAGCGATCTTTGGCATATTCCCGGTGATCCCCAGGGGCGTGCGGCT
Source organism: Pontiellaceae bacterium (assembly GCA_016937945.1). Lineage (GTDB taxonomy): Bacteria > Verrucomicrobiota > Kiritimatiellia > Kiritimatiellales > Pontiellaceae > Pontiella. The sequence goes on from JAFGVP010000137.1 coordinate 6,587, forward strand.
GATAAAGCTGAATGCCTGCCCAATAAGCTCCGTCGGATCCAGACAGGCGGAACTGAAGCGTACATTATCGATCCGTCCATCGATATGGTCCGTGGAATTCCCGTTATACCAACCGCGCCCGAAAAGCCATTCGCTGGCATCGCCGACCATGGCATTGGCGGAGACATCGGATCCTCCATTGGCAAAAGCATATGTATCTTCGAGCTGATATCCATAGCCGGAATCGATATAAAGATAGGCATTCGTACCATCACTTGCGGTTGCAATTCCATACCATCGCTCTACTTCCATGATCGTGGAAGACTGAACAAAAGCCCCTTCACCGGTGGCCGTATAGAACAGACAGGAAAATGTACCGGAGCCGTCCCCTCTTTTCTGGAAGTAAAAATCGGCTTGAGCATTACCATTAAAGGAGCCGTTTTTACCGATAAAGGTCTCCCACCCATCCAGAACATCCAGCCGGACGGTTGCTTCGATGGTCCATTGATACGGGGAAAAAGCATTGAACCCGGCATCCGTGATGTATCCATCGTTATGCGCATCGCATCCGAGCGCGAAACCGGAAGATACATCCTCCGAAGAAAAATATGCGCCCGAATACGGATTATATCCGTACATGACCAGATTACTTACGGCATCGGCCGAACCATGCGTGCCCAACGCAGCGGAGTATGAATTAAACGGCTGACCATCGTACGGGGTGTCACCGGATTCCGTGGAATTTTCAAAATCCCAGAAAGCCGCAGTATCTGAGGTAACATAAGCGGACCGGGCCGTAAAACCCGGCATGCCGCCGGCCACAAGAGCCGACAGAATAAGCATTTTTCCAAAATAACTGTTCTGCAAAATAACGTCCTTCCTCTAACAGAATTAATGCGAGACACAGCAGGGAAACGCTTCATTTTTTTTAAGATATGCAACCACTCCACGCGCCGTCTGCAGATAGTCCGAATGCAGACACGCGACAAAAAGCCCAATCGTTCGAATTGGGCTTCTATCCTGTGAAAGAAGGCTATCGTTGCGAATTAATCTTTGCCCCGAAAACAGGACCATCCAGCGTAACCTGCCGGGGATTGATCTTCATTTGCTCTGCCAGTTTCGGATCAACCGGAGCCGTCATGAATGCAGGAAGAATCTTGAAAACACCCGCATCGGTGACCACGGGTTTATAGCGTTTTCCTTCCTGCTCAATCATGAGACGGCACCCGAATGCTCCGCCGGGAATTTCGCCGATGAGAATATCGATATCCACGATCTGCCCCTTTTTCAGATCAAACCAGTCGCCGATCACCATGCGCGAAACCAACGGCCCGGCACCGCCTTCATACTTCTGCCCATTCACCTTCAGATCCCCGATAATACTGTAATACTGGCGGGAACCGTCGAGTCCTCCGGCATCCTCAATCTGCGTACGGACGTCATTATAATTCACATCTTTAAATCCATCCGTATCCAGCGGGAATTTGCGATCTTCGTCGGAATCGCTGATCCAGTTCGATGTTCTCTTGATCCATTCCACCCAGCAGGCATCCAGAACCAGACGCCGTCCAACGCGGACCAGCAGAACATCATCCCCCAAACCGCAAAACCGGTATTTACCACTCTCCGGCGCAGCAATCTGGCCCTTGTAGTGGCAGACCCAGTAACTGGGGTTCACCTGATCCTCCACCCCGAATGCTTTGGGCGCTGCATCGGCCGGAATGGAATGCATCATCAGCGCCGTCGCATATTTGAGCTTAGGCGCCTTAAAATAATCTTTAAATCGGTTATCGTTGAACCCGGAACCGACAAATCCCTTGATTACACTGCAGATTTCGGTTGTTGCACCACCGCGATCATCGTTTTTTACAAACTCACCGATTTTGGTCGGCTTTCCATCCGGCGTCTGCTTCAGATCGTAAAAGGTTCCGATCAGCTCATTACCGCTGCCCCGGTTGCTGCCGAAGAGGTCCATGTCGAAAGCAAATCCCAGCCCGGCAAGACCGCCACCCGGTCCGGCGCCCATCCCTCCCGGTACACCAACGATATCCGGCATGGTGATGGTGACATTCTTCAGTCTCGGTTTTGCCACCAGGTTCTGGCGAAGCTTCGGTGCCTGCGTCTTTTTCTGATCCTTGACGGGAACCTGCAACTTGCGAAGGTTCATCTTCGGCCGATTGACTTCCACAGCATCAAAAGTCGGATCCGCCTTAATGATTACCTTTACCGCCACGAAGGTCAGGGCGATCAGGGCAAAGGCTCCATGAATCAATACACTCACCACAAAAGCGCTGGACCGCTTGTGGTTTAGAAAAAACCTCTTCTTAACTTCGTCACTCATAAAAACTCCATCATGTTGAATATGCCAAGTTGCTTAGACCATTACTACGGCATCCAGTTCGATTTCAAACAACAAATCATCCCGGCATACATCCGCATGCGAAACCGCGATCGGGAAATCGGGAATCCCATTGTCGCGCAGATACGATTCCAGCAGGCCGGTTTCCCGCACATCCTTGAAGTAGGCAATTGCCCGAACGACGTCATTCCAGTGCATACAACGCGATTTCAGGATTTCATCAACAACCCGCATCGTCAGGTCAATCTGGCCGGCCGTATCATCAATATGGACGGTCGAGCCGTAGGGTTCGATACTCGCCGTCCCGGAAATCGTCAAAAATCGTGAACCGGGCTGCTGAATTTCAACCGCTCTGGCAAACGAACTCTTATAATCGAGCGCCGGACACTGCAAAGGAGAAGGTACCGAGAAAACCTTCACACCGTCATGTTTCGGGCGAACAGCCAGCAGCGCGGATACTATAGCCTCCCCAGCCGCCGACCCTGCGCCAATGCCGGTGCTTGCCGGAACCATTCTGTCGAAAATGCCGCGCTCCCTGAAAAAACGTGTACGTACGGCATTAAAATCATCATACCACTCCAGCAGTCGGTTCAGGTAAAGCCAGGTCCGGGCAATGTCGTAAAACTCTAGATTCGCTTGGCGAAGCAATTTTTCCATCTTCTCAAAAACCGCATAGACCTGATCGCTTCGGGAAAGCTGCAGATTATCCGCTCGAATGTCGCCGAGCAGGCAGCAGCGGATATCCGAAGTTTCATACCAGTATCCCACCGTCCGCCCCTGATCCATCACCGGTCGTAGGTCCGCGCCGGACACAGCAACAAACTGACAGCCCGTTACATTCATTCCGGAGCAGGCATCTCCCTGCAGGAGCATGAGCGGCCATTCTACTTTATCGAACGCAGAAAGCCCCTGCTGATAAAATTGCCGGCCACCGAACAGGTACTGCAGAACGATGGTGGCATTGCGTTGCTCCATTTCAGTTTCCACCAGACGCAACACCTCCGGAAGGTTCTCCTCCGAGGCCGGCACCGTCACGAAATAGACCGTTGCCCCGCCGTGCGGATATTCAGCAATGTTCAACTGGTTCATAGTATCTGCAACACATTCATCGTTCTTCAATCAAGCTTTCTGTCACAGCAATCAGTTGTCCTGCAAAGAGGTATCCATCTGGGCCGCATACCGTTTGGCATTCATAGGCAGATGTCGGCTCTGCCGGGCCTTCCGGTAAACATCCCGGGCCTCGGCCTTCCGGCCTTCACGCTGATAGTTACCTGCCAACGCAAAATAGGCTTCAGGCGCTGCACGCCCCGTATCAATCACAGCCTTAAGCAGAGATTCGGCGTCAGAGGCACGGCTCTGTTGGTTTATGAAATAGAGCGCACTTGAGGCATAGTCCCAGTTATCAGGCGCAAGAACCGCTGCAGAGCGAAGCCATTCAAGTCCTTCAATCCGTTTATCCTGACACAGCAGCACACCGAGATTAAAGGCCGCCGGAGCCATGCCAGGATCTGCCTTCAGGGCTGTACGGAGATGCTGTTCACAAGCCTCCAGATTTCCAAACTCCGCCTCGACCAAAGCAATATTAAAATTTGCCATCGGGCTTTCCGGCTCAACAACCAACGCCCTCTGAAGGAGAGTATACGCATTGGTGGTATCTCCGGCACGGGCATAAATCATTGAGGCGTTGATCATCGGCTGAATGACATTATCACGCAGTTCCATCGCCACTCCATAGGCCTCAAGCGCCTTGGAACTTTCTCCCTGCTGCTCAAAATAAATGCCCTGATTATAGTGCGTCGACCAACGGTCCGGCCAGATCAGCAGCGAGTTCCAGTACTCCTCGTTGGCCGCATTAAATACCTGCCGTTCCTCGTCCGAATAACCGGCCGGATCGCGCCCCAGCAACGATGCCGCAGCACGAATGCGCACAATCCGGAATTGATCCGCAGCCGCTTTCAGCAATAGTCCCGTGGCTTCCGGGGAAAGATCATAATGCAATGCGGCGGCGGCGGCCGAACGTACCCATTCAGAATCGTCGGCCAACTGGTTGCGGATCGCCGGCCATTTGGCGGGATCGGGGCAGTTTTCAAGCATTCGCAGGATACCGACCTTGCTGGGCTGATCGGCCTTGTCGATAAAGGCGAGAACTTCGTCGAGATGATCCCAGTCGCCGGCACGGCAGATGGCCACAATCCGTCCCTGATCGATCAGGAACCTACCGCTACCTATACCATGCCATTGCTCTACATGCTCCTTGGCCCAAAGAATGTCGTTGGTCGCATGTCCGGTAAATTCTCCGGCAATCGCCTCCCGATTATTATGACACAGATTGCAGGCATTCGGAGAACCGAACTCCAGCGAAGCCGCCGGTGACGGCGGACGGAAACTGTGATCGGACCGATGCATGTGCGCATGAGCCGTCATCGGCATATGGCAGCTCACACAGGTAACATTGGCTTCGGCTTTATGGTGAGAGTGGTCGAGAATATGATCAACCCGGCTCTGGTGACAGGGAAGGCAGGCCTGATTCGGGTTATCGGCAAACCGGAAGCGTCCGCTTGATGTGTGGCAGTGAATGCACTCGAGCTGTCCCGACCGGGCGCACGGATTTGCCAACCAGCCGGTCTGCGTATAGTTTTCCCCAAGATCACGGCCATCCGGAAAAAAGTCAGGATCCTCATACCCCGAAAGGTCATAGTGATCAAAAAAGAGTTCTCCCGGAACAAAATCGTGCGAAACCGGACTCATTTTCGCATGGCACGGCGCACAGGTTGAGTCTCGTTGCAAAGGATTCAGGTCGCCGCGAAAACGGGTTATCCGCATATCTACGAGCTCTTCGTTCCGGGCCTTGGCCTCCTCGGCGGCCTTTACATGTTCCTCGCCTGGTCCGTGACACACCTCGCAATTGATGCCCGCCTCGTTCCATGTCGTCATGTAGCTGTCTGTTGACGGATTATAGTTTTTTCGCAACTGACTCACATGGCAGTCGTGGCAGGCGGCATTAAAGGTCAGTAGGCGGTCGGTCCAGTCGAGCGCTTCATCCGCAGAGCCGTCCCGGAAATGGCGCACCATGCTTCCGGTCGAATCGTACCAGCTTTTCGTATGAACATTGTATGCCAGAGGCGCCACCTGGAGTTTTCCCTTTTCAAGAGGAACGAGGAAAAAATATACATTCTTTCCCCCGAGCGCATGCAGAACCGGATAGCTGCGGGATTCGCCGGACGCATCCGTCTGTACAAGAACACCACCGGCCCCGTTCAGTTCGATACGGAACCGATCTGTACCGATCATCATCGGCTCATCCATCGGCTCAAGCGTGCGGGCAAATGCCGCGCTGAATGCCTGCATGGCCTTGCCGTGATGCGAGGTGCTCCACAGTTCGTAAAAGCGTTCGTGGCAGGAAAGGCACTGGGATGAACCCAGATATTCGCCCTGTTCGGTAAACTCTATGGCGCGGGCCGACGGCATAAACACTGCCGATGAAGCAAGCAGCAGGACTGGAATATAGTTATTCATAGGCTTATTTATGCACCTCCTGTCCAGCTACGCCATACAAGTTCATCGTATTTTTCACCACACACCGAACCATTATAACACAACCTGCTTTTCTCCTGACATTTACGCACTCGCAAATCGGCCACGATGCCTGCCCGAAAACGCGACTCATGAATCATTTTTCTCACGCCGATCCCACGGCGGAGGCTGGTCCGGCAGGCAACGCCTGCATTTATCGTCGAAATACCATCCCTCTTGGAGCAGGGCGATATTATTGAGATTTTCATAGAAATGCTTGCTCGACTCCTTATGAGCCACGACGTTCCCCTGTTCATCGCGAATCACCACCAGATAGCCGCCATAGCGGGTTCCCCGGCGGACGCGGTTGAGCTCATAGTCAAACAGGTCCACTTTCTTACCGACGCACTCGAAACTAAAGGCGTTTTGATTTGAGAGGATGAAGCTTTTGACCTGATGATCCAGCAGAACATGCTTATCCGACATGATCTGTTCGCCGATGGCATATATTTCGGCGGTCAGCGGAAATCCGTAAGACACGCTGGTTGATGATATCTGCTTGATCTTGGTGGTGAACTGATACGTTACACCTTCCGGAGGCAGGTTGTCGGCAAAAAGCTCAGGCGGAAAGTTAATCTGGCTGGTCTTACGCGAAAATTCGATTTTCAGGTCCGGCGGGTTGCATAGACGGATATAACGGCGATCGGCATCGCTCAGCTGATCCGGGGCAATACGAATTTCCTTGGCGGCGGTTTTCAGGACAACCTCATCAAAGATCATTCCCTTGAATTCCGCCTCAACAACCTTTCCGTTCGCCAGCGTCCATTCTCGAACTGCAGACTCAACCGCCTCCTCAGGCTTTGCGGCCTGTTCCGCTCTTTTGCGAGTATAAGCATCATTGAGAAACCCAGCAGTCGCCCCTCCGAAATCGTTAAATACGGGCCCATTGGTCAAAGAGCATTCCTCGATCGGCAGATGCTTGCAGATTTCGGTCATATCGTCCCAGGAAAGGCCTTCGGTCTTAAAGACGGGCAGCAGCGGCCCGTTCCAATGGCTTGACGGATAGTCCACTCCTTCAACCTCGACCAATAGTCCGGCGCCCATGGAACCGCCCTTCCATTCTCCGTAAAGCACCTTCATGTCTACCGGTTCGCCGGCTTTCAGTTCGATCCAGTCGCCAACCGACATCAACAGGTTACACCACATATACCGATAATCATCAGGCGCATGGCTCTTCCACCAGTTGAAATATTCCTCGCAGTGATTATCCCATCCGTTGACCAGAACCTCCTTGCCATCCACATTGACGAACAGAAACGCATCGCCCATGCCCCAGAAGCGAAACTTGATATCCTCGTGAAACACCAGTTTCCCTTTGTAGACCGCAAACATGTAATAACACTCCATGTCACGGGCACCGAACGAATACGGAGCCATCGGCGAAGGGATCGGCGGGACAACGAAATGAGACGTATACAGCTTTTTCGGGAAGCAGTAATAGCGCGAAAGCATCGTGTCATCCCATCCGCTGAGCACATAATCGCGCACCACGGCCCGGAATGAGTTTTCATCATTTGATGCTGCGCCGCCGTTCCGATTATGGGTTAACTGATACAGATGCCCTTCGAAGTCGGTCCCCACGGAATCCTCTCGTCCGAACAGGGAAGTACGGGTGAAGTCGGGAACTTCCATGAAGTCTCCCCCGATTCCGACTCCACCCATCAGACCATCCCCGAATCCGTCCATGTCCGGCAACTGGATTTCGGGCATATTCTTGGTCTGTACCTTTGCGACAATACGGGATGACGGTTTAGGTTTTGAACTTTTATTAACCTTCACCTTCGGCTTTTTAAGCGCCATTTTCGGACGCTCCATCGTCGGAGGAGCCTCAAACTCCGGTTCGGATTTGTTAACAACAGTAAACACGACAAACAGACCGGCAATGAAAAATACCGCGCCATGGAATGCCAGACTGATTACAAGACCACTGGGAGCTCCTTTACTGATTCCCCGCCCCTTACCTGACCGCTGTTTCATTAACAAACCCATCCTTTTCGTTCACCGCCATCCCGCGGTCGCGAATCAGGCCTCCTTGTCCAGCTCATTCAGGGCATAGGCATATGCACCGATCCCCACTGCTTCACTGGTGCCCAATGCAGAAACCCCGACGCCGATCCGTTTCATGGGATCATACGCCACGGTTTCATCGCTTCCGGGCATGGCAATTCGCTTCAGCCCACCCTTCAAAAATTCCGCAACCTCTGCGGAATCTTCGAGGTTGAAAACCTTCTGAACAATCCGATCGAGTTCAGAACCGTCATATTTCTTGATCGTGCCGTTCATGGCTTCGAGAACCGCCGGCATAAAGAGCCGGTGGCCATATGAGACCCCGCCGCCCATCACGATCAGTCCGTCATAAAGCGTTGCCACGGTTGCAAGCGCTTCACCAACCACCTCGCCGAGTTCGCGATACGCCTCAATCGCGGCGGCCTTGTCGCCTTCCGCTTTATCGAGCGCAATATCTTCGATCTCTTTCGGGCTGGGAGCAGCTTCCGGATCAATTCCGGCGTTTTTCGCATAGCTGTTGCGGACCGCACGAATGCTGGCGCCGTCTTCGATAAAGCACTCGGGACGCACCTTATTGCGCAGGAGCCACACTTCGGTCGCATTGGAGTTATCGCCGATAAAGAGCTGGCCGTCATGGACCATTCCTCCGCCGAATCCGGTACCGAGCGTTACCCCGAACAGGGTCCGATACCGTTTCGGAGAGCCGGTCTCCGCCAGCATCTGATTCACTTTCGGCAGCAGGCCGGCAATGGCTTCGCCATACACAAACAGGTCGCCGTCGTTATTGATGTAAACCGGAATACCGAACTCTTTTTCGAGCCATGGTCCCAGCGGAACGCCGCCGGCAAATGCCGGAAGATTTCCGACATTGTCGATGATCCCGTTCGGATAGTCCGCCGGCCCGGGAAAAGCAAAGCTGATGGCGACCGGCTTTTCCTCCAGCAGTTCCATCACGCTGCGGAATCCGCGGGCAATCGTTTCGAGGCTGCGGTCGAGATCCTTCGCTTCCGCCGGAAGCACTACCGGAGTTACCACCTCTTTATTCGCCTGAATCGCGGAAAAAACAAAGTTGGTTCCGCCGGCATCCAGTGTGAGCACTATGCGTTGATCGTTTTCATACTTCATGGTCAAATTCCTTAAATAAGCCGTTAAATATCAGCGTTTTTGAGCAGTTCGGGATGCTCGTGATACACCTTGATGATCAGTTCGCCGAAGAGCGTATTGGCCCAGGCAAACCAGTCGCGCGAATATTCCGCCGGATTATCCTTCTGGAAGGACTCATGCATGAAACCGGTTCCGGCATGCGTGGTCTTGAGCATATGCAGGCAATGGCTGATTTCAGCCGGATCTTCGCTGGTCATGGCGCGCAGAATGATGCCCATCGGCCAGATGCTTCCCGGTCCGGTATGCGGGCTGCCGGCGCCTTCGGCGGCCGTTCCCTTGTTGTACCACGGATTGTCATCGCTCAGCAGGAATGCGCGGGTCCGCTTATACAGACGGTCGTCCGGTTCATGAACGCCGAGGTAACCCAGCGACAGCAGGCTCGGAACGTTGGCATCGTCGATAAAGAGGCTGTTGCCGTATCCATCCACCTCATACGCATAAATCTTTCCATAATTAAGGTGCTTAACGATGCCCCATTTCTTGATCGCCGCATCAACTTCATCGGCGAAGTCGGAACACTCCTTGGCAAAGGCCTTGTCATTCATCTCGCTGGAATAAATGTTCGCCAGCTGCCGCAGGCTCTGAACCGCAAACAGGTTGGACGGAATCAGGAACGAAAGGACCGTGGCGTCGTCGGATGGACGGAACTGCGAGCAGATCAGACCGACCGGACGGATCGGGCGCCCAACGCCGTTATGCACCGGTGCATCCGTCATGCGCTCCGTTTCACGGGCGAAACGATACGGGCTGTCGAGTGTACCGCCCCGTCGCTGCTCGGTCCGAAGGGTTTTGACAATGTTATGCATGGCCGCATTGAATTCATCATCAAACACGGAGGTATCGCCGGTGATCTGATAATATTCATTGGCCAGCCGGACGACATAGCAGAGCGAATCGATTTCCCATTTGCGCTCATGCACGCCGTCGATCGGCGAGGGCTTGTCCGACGCCCAGTGCGACTCACGCGTCATGTCCTTGTAAAACGCGTTGGCATACGGATCGAGGTTCACGCATTTGGCCTGACGGTTGATCAGGCCCTTCACCAGATCCTTCAGCTTGGCATCTTCCGTAATCAGCGGCATATAGGGCCAAACCTGCGCGGTGGAATCGCGCAGCCACATGGCATCAATATCGCCGGTGATAATAAAGGTGTCCGGCTTGCCATCAATCACTTCATAATCGACGGTGGTATCGAGCGTATTCGGATAGCAGTTTTCGAACATCCAGGCGAGCTCCGGATCGGCGATCCGGGCTTTAACCGTACTGATGGTCTTCTCAACCGCTTCGCTGACAAACGTCCGTTTTTCCTCTGCCGGACGGTTGGACTTAAACGCCGCCTCTGCCGGCAGTGCAAATGCCAGGCTGGCGCACACAACGCCGGCCATGCCGACGCCCACACTTTTCTTACTCTTACAATCAATCATCTTAAATTCTCCAAAATCTCTAGGTATGCGGTTTATCAGGCAGCCGGTTCAGCGGATTTCGACGGGCCTTTCAACGAAAGTACCAGCAGGAAGGCAAAGCACGCCACCGGCACCAGAAAGGATTTTGAATTCAGGCCGACATCCACCAGTTTGCCCATGACCAGCGGAACAATCGCGCCGCCGGAAATGGCCATGCACATCAGGCCGCTCAGTTCGCTGCCGCGATCCGGATCTTCTTCAACCGTAATGGAGAACAGCATCGGCCAGATGTTGGCAAAGCCAAGCCCGCCAAGCACGACACCGACAATCGACAGTGCGGTATTGCCGAATATGAGCAGCGCGGCCCCAGCCAGACCGAGTGCGGCAGAGAGACGGAAAAAGTTGCGCGGGCTCATGACATTCAGGACCACGCCGCCGAGCAGACGACCGATGGTCAGCAGCAGGAAGAACAGCGCGGGGCCGAACTTACTCGCCTTGGAGAGCGCCTGCTTTGCGCGTTCAAGCTCATCCGGAGCAACCTTGGCAAGATCTGCCTGCGCGGTTGCCAGTTCAGCGGCATCCATCGCCGTGCCTTCATCTGCACTCTTCGCGGCTTCCACTTTGGTTGCGGCATCAAGCGCATCATCAATATCCTTGACCGGAGCCGTCACATTATACTTAACATGAAAAGCGGCGCGCATCTGAGGCAACAGGAACCGGCCCATCGACGCCTCGGCACCGACGTAGAGGAAGATACCCAGCACCGCCAGAGCGAATACCGGCTTCTTCAGCAGTCCAAGGCTCGAACCGATGCTCGGCGGAACATCCGCCTTCGCTTCATCAATCTTAAGGAAAAGCACCAGCACAAAGGCGCCGGCCATCAGGATGAAGAAGATCGGGAATACACCGCGCCATCCCATCTTGGCCAGCACGGCAACACCCGCCAGCGCCGTTCCGCCGACAATCCACGAAGAGAGCGTACTGCCGATCCCCTTGAAGCCCTGCGCCAGACTCAGGTTGCGGCCATAGTTACCTTCCGCACTCACGTCGCGCATCAGCGGGTTACCGGCGACCTGCAACAACGTCGTACCGATACCCAGCACAAAAATACATCCGAGCAGCAGGGCAAAGCCTGGCTCAATCAGGCAGGGAATCAACATCGCAACCGCATTGAGCCCCAAACCCAGCAACAGCAGGTTTTTCTTTCCGATCCGCGCCGCCAGCAATCCGCCCGGCACGCTGAATGCGGCAAATGCAATAAAAACGAAGAATGAAAGCAACGTCGCCATCACGGCCGACAATTCATAATTATCCTGGACCGCATTCGACATCGGTCCCATGGCATCCGCAACGCCCATTACAAGAAATGCCAACAGAATTGGCAGGGTTTTCACTTTCATCGTTAGTCCTCTCACTTCATGAAATGAACCCATCGCGCCCGCCGGACTCCGTCCTGTACAGTCGCCATGGGTATTACACACAATACGTATACCCCGGATCGGAGTTGTTGGCATGTCACATAAAACTGTGACAGTAAAAAAGGCCACGCGGACTGAGCTCCGCTCAATCGAGCAAAGAACACCCCGCATATCCCACCACAGCACCCCGGACCTGAGTTCCGCACACTATTCCTAAAAGAAAGTATCTGCAGGCCATCCGACTGTCTTGTCACCTAAACAGGTTACAAGCCTATTTCTGATTGAGAGGATAGCCTGTTCCAAAACGTAAAAATCACAGAGAAAGTCCAAAGCGGAGCACCACATGACATTCAAGCAACGTGCGGCCGACGTCTGTCGTTTCATGCAGCCGGCCGCATTCGGAAAGACACAGATTTTATGGACGCTGACCGGCGTACTTTTGGCCGGTTGCGGGTCCGTCCACGCCTTAAGCAGCCATGAGGCCGACACGATGGCCGGCGCCTTCAGTTCGGAATTTTATGTCCAGAACGGATCACAGGGGTATTTCAAGGATACACAGACCGGTGGAATTACCTATTTCTGGGGGCAGGCGGAAATGATCGAAACCGTCATCGATGCCTATGAATGGAGCGGCGATGAGCGCCATCTTGACATGTGCGTCAACCTGCTCAACGGCTTTCTCCAACGGGAAGGAACCTCCTGGAGCTGGAATATATATAACGACGATATCATGTGGGCTGTACTTGCATTTGCCCGGGTTGCAATGCACACCGGCGACACCTATTTCGCCTCCATTGCAAAATCCAACTTCGACATGTGCTATGCCCGAGCCTGGGACACCGTGCTTGGCGGCGGTATTTACTGGACCACCGACAAGGGATCCAAGAACGCCTGCTCAAATGGAAACACCGCTATTGCCGCCTACCTCCTCTACCAGATCTACGGAGACAGCGCCTATCTCGACAAAGCCAACGCCGTTTACGACTGGGAACGGGCCACCTTGTTCAATCCGGCCACCGGCGCGGTTTATGACTCAATCGGCACAGGCGGCAACATCAACACCTGGGCAAGCACCTACAATCAGGGCACATTCATCGGAGCCGCCCACTTTCTCGGCCATACTGAGGATGCAAAAATGGCAGCCAACTTCACCTTGGTGCAAATGTCCTCCAGCGGAATACTTCCCCAGTACGGCATCGCCGGTAACAATTCGGGCTTCAACGCCATCTTCCTGCGATGGATGAACCGGTTCATCAAAGACCGAGACCTGCAGGATCAGTATGGTCCTTGGCTGCAGAAGAATGCCGCCGCCGCCTGGAATATCCGCCGTTCGGACAATCTCTCCTGGTGCCAGTGGCGGGAACAGAGCCCTTCTGACATCAATTTTTATGCATGGGACTGTATCTCCTCCTACTCGAGCCTGTATGCGGCTGATTTTACCCAGTCTCAATCGGACTATCCGGTCCCCCGCTATCCTGCCGGCTACTGGCCGCTGGATGAAAGCAGCGGAACCGTGGCCGATGACGCCGCAGAAAACAGCGATGGAATCGTAACCGACGGAACATGGAGCAACGGCCGCGTGAACGGATGCCTGACATTCAACGGCACAAGCACAAAAGTGGAGACCGAAAATCCGCTTTGCAACGACTTCAGCATCGCGTTCTGGGTCAAGACCACGCAGTCTATAACAGGTTCACAATGGTATCAGGGCGCCGGACTTGTTGATGCCGACGTCGCCTACACCAAGGATGATTTCGGAACAGCACTGCTCAACGGACGCTTTGCATTCGGCATCGGCAACCCGGACATGACCATTCAGTCCACAAGCACGATCAACAACGGAAACTGGCATCAATGCGTCGCCACGCGGGAACAGGCAACCGGAACGATCCGGGTTTATGTAGACGGCAATCTGGAAGCCTCCGGAAGCGGCAACAAAAACTCCCTGTCGGCATCGACCTCGCTTCTTTTCGGCGTGACAGGCTCCCGCTTTTTGAACGGCAGCATGGATGAAATTCAGATATTTACCCGTACCCTTTCCGATAACGAAGTCGCAGCACTCTACTACAGCAGAACCCATGCCCCCATGTCTGCCCCGGCCGACCTGAAGGCAATCCCCGGAAACGGACAGGTGAATCTGGAATGGAAGGATGCCGGCGGCGCCACAGCGTATAACATCAAGCGTTCGCTCGTGGTTGGCGGACCCTACACCACGGTGGCCACGGTCGATTCAACCTCCTATACAGATACCGACCTTGCGAATAACCGGACCTACTATTATGTGGTATCCGGCGCAAACGACATTGCGGAAAGTGAAGTATCGGCGGAAGTCAGCGTAAATCCGACGGCGCTGGTAACCTGGCTGAAGGCCGATTCCCTCACGAACCTCAGCAACGGTGCAGATGTTTCGGTTTGGAGCGATGCCAGCGGAAACGGGAACAATGCCACCCAGCCCATTGATGCGAACAAGCCCTCGCTGATCGATAATGCCATAAACGGGAAACCGGCGGTTCGGTTTAATGCAGCCGACAAAAGCTATCTGACGATCAGCCGGCCGGTTCAGGACGACTTCACCATGGTTGTTGTCTACCAAAGCAGCCAGGGCATTGGAACCGGCACCGGATTCTACACAGGCGCCGGACTGATCAGCGGGGAATATGCGGGAACGGTAAACGATTTTGGAGTGAGCCTGAATGCGAACGGCAGTGTGCTCGCCGGCGTGGGGAATCCGGACCTGTCCATTCATTCGGCAAACGGATTCAACGATGGCCAGCCCCACGTGGTTACGTTCATACGGACAAAGAGTTCAGGAACCATCCGGCTCTTCGTGGATGGAGCACAGGTCTATTCAACATCCGGCGGCACGCAATCGCTCACAGCGCCCAATGTCCTGATGCTCGGATCGCATCCGGTCCTGAACAATTACCTGACCGGCGACATTGCCGAAGTACGGATTTTCAGTCGGGTACTTTCCTCCACGGAGATGATCTATCAGGAACGCGCCCTGAGATACAGCTATGGAATAACCGGCGGAAGCGTGCCCGGAATATCGAACGAATTGACCGGCACGGCTGACGATGGAAAAGTCCTGCTGAACTGGACCATGGCCCCCGGGGCATCAAGTTACAACATCTGGCGATCCTCCGATGGAGGTGCAACGTATGTGCTCATCGCAACAGAACTGACCAATACCAGCTATGTCGATGCGACTGCCGCCGGAAATCAGGATAATCTTTATCGACTGGAGGGAGTGAACGAATGCGGCGCCGGTTCGCAGACCCTTCCAACCTCGGTTTATGTTATCCATCCCAGACTGGCTTTGTCGACGGATTCCGGCGCCATGGAGATGCGCTGGGAAAGCTGGGCGGATGACTGGCAGCTTTACGGCGCCACCAATCTGGCTACGCCGATTATCTGGCAGCCGCTCTCCGACGAGCCGGTCGCTGACGAAGGTGAATTCAGCGTGAGCGTTCCGATGGAGTCGCCCTATCACTTTTTCCGCCTGAGTCGTCCCTAACCGAAAGAACAGTCAATATGAGATATCGATTAGCAGCCTGTCTTTGCACCCTGTTTATGATTCAATCCGTTGCCCGGGCGGATAATGCAGGATGGAAACTGCAGAACGGAGTGGCCACGGCTGACGGGTCCGGCGCGCCGCTGTTGTTTGATCGATCAAAGGTGCCAAACAACTTTGAGATCAGCTGCGAAATCCTGCCCGGCGGTGAAGAGCTGGAAGCCGGCATTGTTTTCCGCAGCACATCGGAAGATAAAGGCTATTTTGCCGTCCTGCAGCCCTACAGACATCAGGTGGTTCTAAAGACCTTGGGAACCGGACGGGAAATTGCAACGGCACCTTTAATCACCAATCCGGATAACCGCTACGAAGTGCATCTCCGGGTGTATCGCGATCATCTCCGCGTTGATGTCAATCAACTGCCGCTCATTGACACCGTGGACGACGAGTTCAGCACGGGATCGGCCGGCGTTTATGCTCGGTCTGGCAACGCGGGTTTCGAGCAGCTGAAGGCTTCCAGCTACCGGGAAAACCTGCCTTCAAAAACCTTTACCAATTCGCTCATGGGACGGTGCGCGGATCCCTGCGTACTGCGATACGGCGGCAGGTATTATGTCTACTGCACCTATCCGTCGAACCGCAAAACCGGAGAATCGGGAATCGGGCTTTATTCCTCTACGGATCTGGTTCACTGGAAAGATCACGGCTTTGCACTGAAGCGTGAAGACAGCTGGGGAAATGCAAACTTCTGGGCTCCGGCCGCATTGGAAAAAGACGGCGTTTTTTACCTCTATTATTCTGCGGAAACACAGGTCTGCGTGGCGACCGCCGATTCTCCGGAAGGACCGTTTAAACAGGAGATTCAGAAACCGTTGCTGAAAGATCAGATTCGAATCGACCCATACATTCTCAAGGATGATGACGGGCAGTATTACATTTATTATGTTCATTTCGGGAATGGGAACGAAATCTGGGGAGCCCGACTGAACGATGATATGATGAGCGTCGACGAATCGTCGATTCAACCCATGATCAAGCCGGACCAGCCCTGGGAACGCAATAAGGCCCCGGTGACCGAAGGGCCGGAAATCATCAAGCATAACGGGTTGTATTACATGACCTATTCCGGAAGCCATTTTGAGAGCCCGGACTATTCCGTCGGATATGCGGTTTCAGACTCCCCGCTCGGTCCGTGGAAAAAATATGAAAACAATCCCATTCTACGCAAGACCGCCGCGGTGCACGGGCCGGGACACCATTGCCTGACCGAATCGCCGGACGGCAAGGAACGTTTTATTATCTACCACTGCCACAAGGAACCGGGAACCGTTTCCCCTCGCAAGATGGCGATTGACCGCTACCTGTTTGTTCCTCAGGAAAACGGACCGGATGTGATGATCGTCCACGGACCGACCTCCTCCCCCCAGCCCATGCCGTCCGGCGCACGCTGATTAAAAAACCAGCATTGATCAAGGATTCCATGAAATCATTCACAAATCACCCCTTCGCCCTCTGCTTCATTCTGCTTCTTTCCGGATTACCCAGGATCGGAGCGGCCCGGGAAAACCCGCCGAAAACATGGAAGGAGCACTGGTTTGAGCATAATCTCGAGGTGCGGCGCGTCTATTGTGACAATGATGTGGCCGTCTATTTTGACGATGACGTAGACCGGAAGCACACCTGGCTCTATAAGTTTGTCGGCGACATCTGGCGCTATACGAAAGAAACCTACGGCGATTTCGGAGATGGCAGACTCTACGCGATCTTTCATGCCGACAAATACGGCGGCGGTCACCCGTCGACCTGGTGGGACAAACACCATGATTACCGGAATGTGATTGATATCGGTAAAGCCGGCGACTGGGTTGAGCAGCCGGGCTGGACCTACGGCGTGATCACCCATGAAATCTCACACATTGTTGAACTGAGCTCAAAGGGTCTTCATGGTTCGCCGGCATTCGGAATCTGGGGCGACAGCAAATGGGCGGAAATCTTCAACTATGATGTCTTCCTGAATCTGGGTTACACCGAAGTTGCAGAGAAGATGCATGATGAGCTGATGAAGGGCACCGACAATTTTCCCGTTGAAGGCACCCACTGGTTCCGGGACTGGTTTTTCCCGATTTACGACACCTACGGCGGCAACAAGGTGCTGAACCGTTATTTCACTGTTCTCTCCGAAAATTTCAGGCAGTCCGGCGATTCCTATAAAGGCGGCATGAACATGGGAGAATTTGTTTATTTCTGGAGTGCGGCTGCAGGCGAAAACCTTCAGCCGCAGGCCGAAAAGGCATTTGGATGGACCGAGGAATGGCAGACCCAGCTGGATCAGGCACAAATTGATTACCCGAACGCAGCCACTGTGCAAAGAAGCGATATCACGGAATACAAGGACCTCAGGCTGGCGGCTGAATTCGATGACTCCCCGGCAGACCAGGGCCCGCAAAACCTGACCGATAACAATCTGGAAACCAAATTCCTGACCTTCAACAATCATTGCGAAATTCGTTTTGCGATCAAAAACTCCTGCCGCGTGACCGGCTACAGTATTGCGTCCGCGAATGATTTCGAAGAGCGGGATCCGTTGAGCTGGACGTTTAAGGCATCCCGCGACAACAAGCACTGGGTGGTGCTGGATGAACGCTCGAATGAGGATTTTGACGCCCGTTTCAAGACCCGTCTATTTACGTTTGAAAATCCCAGCCGCTACCGATTCTTTTCATTCGAATTCACCAACAACCATGGAAATATTTTACAGATCAGCGAAATCGAAATTCTGGAAAACCGTTGACTCTGAGTAAAAGAGGAGAAACCAGATGTTAAAGCGAGTTGTTTTTCTGTTGCCCGTTTTTTCCGTTGCGGGAAGCGCTTTCGGAACCGTGCTTTTCAGCGAACACTTTTCAGATAGCGCCATTTCAGCGCCTCCGGCGCTGATCTATGGCGATGAAAGTCTGGACTACAAATACCATGCGGAATCCGGCGGCCGGATCGTATTGAATGACAACAACAAAGGCCTGTGCTTCAAACTCCCCGATCTGGATCTGAACAACCATTCCACGCTCTATCTCAGCGTCTTAATGCGAAGTCTGGATGCTCCGTCTAAGGAAAAATTTGCGGGGCTGTTTCTTTACAACAAAGATGAGGAGCTGCTTGGCGTCGGCAATGCCAGCGATTCTGAATTCTATACCTTCTGGGGCACGGATGGACGCGGCATCGTGATCGGCGATGTCCGGCGCCCGATCGATCAGGAGATCCACAAAATCGTTATCAGAATCGAGATGAATCCGGACGGCCCGGAAAAGATATCGGTCGGACTCGATCCCTTCTGCCGGCGCAGCGAGGCACGCCAGCCGGATCATATGTGGACCACCTATTCCTCCGAACTTATGTTTGACGAAATCAGGATTCGTTGCGGAAACAACAACTGCAACTGGGAATTTGATGAACTCATTCTGGCGGATTCCTGGGAGGACATTGCGAAATCGGATGCAAATCCCGGAGAATATATTACGGGAATGACGCAGAACGCCGAGGTCTCCGAAAACGGTTGCCTGATTGAAGACCGCATTGCCCGCTTCCTGCCGAACGGAGTCAGGGATGCTGACCTCGCACCCTCGGTGGCACTGATTAGGGCCTACAGACAAAACGGCCGATCCCTGCCGAGGGGATTCGGAACCGTCGACGGGAAACCGATGGTTACCCGGGCGACGGAATATACCCTTCATGGAACCGGCGAAGAGATCCGCTCTCTGCCGGACAACTGGGAGCTGACACCGAAATACGGCGTGGCCGACGGCAAACGATTCGCTTACTTTGACCTGCCGCCCGAATATGACCTGTATGGAACCGGCGAAGTGACCGGCTCCCTGCTCCGCAACGGTTACAAGATCCTGTTGCAGAACAAGGATAATGCCTATTGGGCCGACCATCACCTGTACCAGTCGCATCCGTGGGTTATGGGCATCCGCCCGGACGGTACGGCGTTCGGGATACTTTTTGATTCCACCTGGATTGCCGAGCTGGATCTGCGCAACGGTGTCGTGTTCAGCGTGGACGAAGATGCCTCCGATTTCGCGGTGATCGTCATCGAGGCGAGCAATCCGCAGCGTATTGCCTACGAACTCAGCAAGCTCACCGGCTTCATGCCGATGCCGCCGCGCTGGGCGCTGGGCTACCAACAGTGTCGACACTCCTACATTCCGGATACCCGCGCCAAGGAGATTGCGGATAATTTCAGGACACGACAGATTCCCTGCGACGTCATCTGGTTCGACATTTATTACATGGATGGATTCAGGGTCTTTTCCTTCAGCCCGGAGCAGTATCCCGACCCGTCTGAAATGAATGATTACCTGCATCGGCAGGGATTCAAGAGCGTATGGATGATCGATCCCGGCGTCAAAAACGAGCAGGGATATTCCGTCTATGACAGCGGTTCAAAAATAGATGCATGGGTCAAAACGGCCGACGGCCAAAACTATACCGGACGGGTCTGGCCGGGCGACTGTGTCTTTCCCGATTTTACGAGCCCGCAGGTTCGCTCCTGGTGGGCGGGGCTGTATAAGGATTTTATGGCGACCGGCATTGACGGCGTCTGGAACGATATGAATGAACCGGCCATATTCGGAGCGCCCCACTCCACCATGCCGTGGGACAACCGGCATCAAGGCGGCGGAATCCTGCCTGAAGGCTCACATCGGCAGTACCACAATATTTACGGCATGATGATGGTGAAAGGGTCGCGCGAAGGCATCCAGGCCGCCAACCCGGATAAACGGCCGTTTGTCCTCACCCGCTCCAACTATCTGGGCGGACAGCGTTATGCCGCCACCTGGACCGGCGACAACTATGGAACCTGGGAACACATGAAAATGTCGGTGCCGATGGTGATTACACTGGGACTTTCCGGCCAGCCGTTCAGCGGACCGGACATCGGCGGCTTTTGTAATGATGCCTCGCCGGAACTGTTTGGTCACTGGATTGCGCTGGGTGCCTTCTATCCATTCAGCCGTGCGCATGCCAGCGACGGAACCGCCAATCAGGAACCATGGGAATTCGGCCCTGAAATTGAACAGGTTTCCCGTGTTGCGCTGGAACGGCGCTACCAGCTGATGCCTTATCTCTATTCCACCTTCCACCTTGCCAGCAGCTTTGGACTGCCGATCATGCGCCCGCTGTTTTATGCCGATCCGTCCGATGCCTCGCTCCGCATGGAAGACCAGGCCTTTCTCGTCGGCGATGCGCTGATGGTGATTCCAAAATGGGCGAAGGATGTAAAGCGTCCAAAAGGAATCTGGATCCCGTTCTCTCTGGAAAATCAGACAGATCAGTATCAGTGCGACATGCTGCTTCGCGGCGGCTCCATTCTGCCGATCGGTCCGATTGTACAGTCCACGGTCCAGATCCCGGAAGAACAGCAGATCACCCTGCTGATTGCCCTGAATGAAAAAGGCGAGGCAAGAGGCTCGCTATACGAAGATGCAGGCGACGGATATGCCGACTACCGGACATTCCTATTTACCGCCGAAACACTGGACGGAAAAGTGATCGTGAAATGCATCCATCAAACCGGCAAGTGGTCAACCGATCACCGCTTTGTGAACATTAAGCTGCTGACCGGCGACCAAACCTTTTACGGCTTTGGTGATATCTGCAGTGAACAGGGCGTGGCGATTCACCTGAAGTAAGCTTACTCTGGTTATTTCTCTCTCCGTTACACTCCGAGACTACTACATAGGATTCAGGCAATCTTTGTAGTAACAATCGGAGTCTAACGGAGATGGTGAACGCACGTAAGTCAATGCCATCAGTGCCATGATGCATAGCGAGGCAGCGGAAACAACCCCCGGCGCACGCCCCTACTCCTTATCTTCTACTCCCGGTCGATAGCTCTTCGGCCAGCGGGCCTTCCAGAAGCCCATGCCGTACGAGCCGACAATAATTTCTTCCGGATCAAACGGATTAAAGCCACAGGTATTCACGCGCAGCATGCCGAGTCCGGCGTTTTCCGGGTGCCAGCTTTTTCCGTCGTCGGCACTGATCCAGATACCGTTACCGTCCGCCTCTTCGTAAAAAGGATCCATGGTGGTGACGACCATCAAGCGAGCTGGATCCGACGGATCGGCCCGGCACTCCATGGCTTCCGCATCGTCGAACAGGTGCTCCCACTGTTTCGTTTCCGGCGAGTAACGCCAGACCCCGCCGCGGCCTTCGCGCCATTGGCAGACCAGCACGCGCCCGGAGGCATCACAGTTGATGCGGCTGCGATGGCTGATCTGCGGCAGGCCGATATCGGTGAATGCGTTATCTTCACAGCAAAGAATCCCTTCACGTGTTTTCAAATAAAAGCGTCCGGCGCAGGTTGGATCGCCCGCCATAAAGTTTGCGTCCTTCCCCTCCAGCACCTTTCTCCAGTGTTCACCCCGATCCTCGCTGTAAAGCAGATCGCCCCCCAGCGTGGCAATATGCGTCCAGTTTTCCCCGTCATCCAGACTCTCCCAGATCCAGCCGAAGCTATCCGCCTCGTTCCAATGCCGCGACGATCCACCGAACGCCAGCAGGCGCCCCTTCTGATCGGGATCAAACAGGATTTTTTCGACAATGAGCGAATAACCACCGGTCTTTACGCCCGGCATTCCATTACGTCTGGAAACCCAGTGATGCCCACCGTCCATGCTCTTGGAAGGTCCCATGCAGGTTCCCATCCAGACCACGTCCGGATCTCGGTCGGTTGAAAGGTTACATCGCACATTTCATACGAAGGGAAACCGAAGACCGGCATCCACGAATCCCCGCCATCTTCCGATATGGCCGCGCTGAGCATATCCCCGGTGCCGATCAGCGCCTGGGGATTATGCGGATTCACCTGAACCGATACGATAGCGCCGCCACCGCCCGGCTCACAGAGGGGAGACCAGACGATCGGCGACTCGGCTCGAACGGCACCGGAAGAAAGTACCGAAAACAACATTGTGTAAAAAAAGCCGATCCGTCTCATAACTCCTCCCCGCCCTGTTGTCTTACGGCCCGGTAATAGAAACCGACTCATTGACTCTTTTCATTCAGCACTAACGAATACCTGCTACAATTCCGCTCGTTAATGATTCATCGAGCCATCCCGAATTTATCTGGAATACCTTTTCAGCAAATCCGGAAATATGGTCAGTCTCAGCTCTGTAGAACCAAGTGG
The DNA here is from genome assembly GCA_016937945.1 of Pontiellaceae bacterium. Lineage (GTDB taxonomy): Bacteria > Verrucomicrobiota > Kiritimatiellia > Kiritimatiellales > Pontiellaceae > Pontiella. The sequence continues at coordinate 29,193 of JAFGVP010000137.1, forward strand.
CACCAGTTCAATGGTTTTTCTTTCTCCCAAATCAAGGATGCCTGGTAATACCGGTGTGTAGACATCCCGATACAGCCCCCAGTTTTTAACGGTTACCGCCTGCATTATAAGTTTCACCGGACTGTGGCCGGGATCCCAGGGGTGAGTATAGTCACAGGATTCAACCACCTGAATGCCGTCCTCATCCAAAGGCGCAAGGTTCCACTGCGAAATGGGTTTTTTATGGCTCGAGCAAAAAGTTATCCCGTCTGCAGTCCGTGTATCGGTTACAGTCGTTTCTGCTTCGACAGGCAGCGAATACACCAGAGGGCCACGCTGGAAAGCGATTCCATTTTCAGGAAGCGGCATTTTCTTCACCTCCATTGGAAGCCTCAGCGCAACCTGATCGCCTTTGTGAAACGTTCTCCTGACTTCAACAAATGTGCCGGACTGACAATCGATTTTAGAACCAACACCGTTGATCAGGATTTCAGCATTACTGCACCAGGTCGGAATTCGAAGCCATAAGGAGAACGTGGTCGGCTCGGCCGGCTCAACAATAAAGTGTATCCGTTCATCAAAAGGATAATGCGTCTCTTCCTTAACAGTGACCGCATGCTGGCCATCATGCAGAACCGTATGGAAAGCAGAAGGTGTATAAAGAGCAGCCACGATGCCGTCTGCGCCCTTTGTCATCCACATTCTGGAGCAGAACACCGGCAGGATCCGGTTCATATTGCCGCCGCAGCATGAGGGGCGGTGATCAATCTTGTACGATGCGCGGTCACGGCTGAACATGTACCAATCCTCATGATCGTTCCAATGGCTGGACAATCCATCTGCAGTGACCTGATTCGGGCCGGAGTAATACTGATATGACCTGAAATCTTTAGCCACAGAACCCAGTCCGGCATTGAAACAGATCTGTTCAATCAAGTCCGCCCACTTTGGATCGCCGGTAGCCTGAAGCAAATAGCCCAGCGCCCATTGCATGTCACTTGCGGTGCAGGTTTCGTGTACTTCATTGCTGAAGTGACCGTCATGCAGCTCATTCCCGGAGGGAAGTCCGTCAATCAGACCATGATATTTATACACTTTCCGGACCGCATTCAGTGCAGCATCAAGATATTCCTTCCTGCCGGTATACATATACAAAATCACAGGAATCTTTAAATTCTCGCTATAGCTGACCGCATGCGAGTGTGGAACGCTATCGGATTTCATGGCACTCAGGCTGTACTGTCCCTGCGCCTCGTTAAATTCACGATACGCTTTTTCTGATTTTTCGAGGAAGAACCGATCACCCGTCTGGGCATATAGCCAGCACATTATTTCGATATGCAATATCAGGCGGTCTTTGAAAAAATCACCGTCGCCACTGGAAAATGTTTCATATTGCGGTGCATGGTAATTTTTCTTAAGGGCCTGCAGGATGCGGTCATCTTTCGTTGCTGCGTATTCCGCCATCATGGCCCGGAAAAAGACAACCTCCGGCCAAAGAAAAGAAATATTTTTCGGACCGATAAAGCCATTCTCATCCGGATGCGTGATCTGGTATTCAATCCAGCCCTTGACTTTTTGTTTGAGCGCTTCATCGCCGATCAAATACCCGCAACGGAGCGCACCATCGGCCCAATAACCGCACTGCTCATACTGCGCCCATTGATCCATGATTTTTTCAGCGGGAGCACCCCAGCCGTCTTTATCAAAAGGGTCGCCGGCGACCTGCATATGCCCAGTCAGTCCATCCCTTTGAGTCTCCAGCAAGTGAAGCATCCAGCCTTGCGGCTTTATACTGTTAACAGACGATTCACAGAACACAGCATAACTCTGCCGCGCCGGAACGCTGTTCGTGGCAGCCCGGGAACCCGACTCAAGCCCCGACATGCTCAGCACAAGCAACGCGGCTACCCTTGAAACCATTTTCATTTCCTCACGCCCCTTACTTCATGAAATCATTCCATCAGGACTTCCCTACGCGGAACGACACTCCGCGCTGAAAATGCCATAACGATTATCAGGAACAGGTACCACGTAATGGGCGGGATAACATGTCACACAAATCAATGACATCTGCGGAGCGTTCGGCGAGCAGGACCGAACGGAAAAGGGACGCCTCACCGAGGCGCCCACCCCCAAAGTTGTGGAAGACAGCGTTCCCGCAGGCCACGATCACTGTAGACACGGACGATGGCGGGCCCGCGGTCCAGACCACTCACGGCCCGGTAACGGCAAACCGGAAAAACCGTTTATCACCGGAGACCGGCACCTCATAACGGAGGTACTCCTTTGTACCAATGCGATTCAGGAGCATCGGAACAACGGTTTCATCCGGAGTCCAGATCTGAAGATTTTCGGAACTTTCCAGAATAAGTCCGGCGTCGACCGCATACAGATCGTGTTCGATTTCGAGCGTACACCGGGTGGTATCCTGCTCAAAAGAGTGGATCAGAAACGGACTGCCGTCGGCGGTCGTCGGATCCAGATTGCGGGCATATTCCTCGAAGTTGCTCAGACCGTCACCGTCCGGATCAGCTTCCGGATCAATCAGCGCAAGGTATTCAGGCGACAGCACCGCCTCGGCAAACCGGATCAGGTTGAGCACGGGAAAATCGGTTCCGCTTCCCGGACCGGCAGCAAGTCCGAGCGTGATGTTGCCGGAAGCATCTGGCTTCAGTGCCGGAACCTCGGTCAGGTCCGTATTCACTGCGGCATCCGAGATCACGACCACGGGATCACCGGAACCGCTGAAGGTAAAGGTGCCGGAATAGTCGAAACCGCCAACCAGGCTTCCGCGCTTCGAGAAGAAACTGAATTCGTAAAGAGCGGACGGATCGAGTCCGGAGAAAGTCATGGCGGCAGTCAGCGGATTATCATCCCGCAGGGCAAACTGACTATTCTGCGCCGCGCCGGAAAAATCCGGTACATCCGTGATGGTATCGTTGCGGAACTGATCAAATCCGTCGCTCATCGTCAGCGAGAACCCCGCACTGCTGCCATACTGATCCGACAAGGCATATGCCCCGGAGGACGAAAGACTGCTGACCGTATTCCAGTTCACGAGACCATAGTCAGGATCCGCGTTGGTGTTAAAGTCGATCAGGTGAACGCCCGGCACGCTTTTCTCCAGCCGGATAAAGTTAATGACCGGGAAATCGGTGCCCTCACCGGGGCCGGCGGTAATGGTCAGCGTGACCACGCCGGACGCGTCCGGCGTCACCGACGGCGCATGAGCCAGCGCATTGTTAACCGCGGCATCAACGACAAGTACCACCGGATCCCCGGCACCGGCAAAGGTGTAGGTTCCCGAATAGTCAAAGCCGCCCACCAGCGCACCGCGGCGGGCGAAGAAAGAAAAGTCGTAGGAGGCCGCAGGATCCAGACCGGCAAAGGTGATCGCGCCGATCAGAGGGCTATCATCGCGCAGGGCAAAGAGCGAGCTTTGAGCACCCGATGCATAGACGGACGATACTGATCCGGCATCGGTGCGGGTCTGGTCAAAGGAATCAGAAACCGCCACCGTAATATCGGAGGATCGTCCGATCGTATCGCTGATCGACAGCGGCGCTGCAACGCCCGAGCTTGCAACCGTATTCCAGTTAACGGCGCCGTAATCGGCCGATCCGGCATTGAAATCGATCAGGTATACCGCATTGCCGTCTGTGCGCGGATAGAAGGATTCAATCCAGTCACTGTACGAAACCGTATCCTGTCCAGCCGGAGCAACCGACGCAACATTGCTGTAATCGCCCTGCAGCTCGCCTTCGGCAATCGATACGCGATAATCGTAGGAAGTGCCGGACTCCAGCCCGGTATCATCATAAAACGGTGATTCAACCGTAGCGACCACGTTCCACGCCTCAGCAACACCGGTCCGGCGCCGCTCGACCGTGAACGAGGCAGAACCATCCGCATGATCGGTCCATGAAAGGCTTGCGGTTCCATCCGTGCAGGAATGCGCCGTAAGTCCATCCGGTCCGGCAACGAATGCACCGGCGGAATAACTCGCCGTATCGAGGCTCATTACGGCAACGCTCTGAGCCGTATTGGTGATACCCGCACCGTCGTTGAGCGTGGCGAGCACATCGAGACTGGCCTGCTGAAGTGCGCCGCTGCTCTGCGCCAGCGCCTCGTCTTCCGTCCAGGCGGCACGATAGATGGCGACATCCTGATAGTCCGCCTGAAGCGGAGCCGCCGCACGGCCAACCACCGAACCCGGGCCGCCGACCACGAAGGATTCAGCACCCAGCGAACCGCTAACCGTGGCCATCAGACGGCCATCCACAAAGAGTAGCGTCTCGGCAGTCGGCTTGCGATGAGACAGCGCCAGATCGTGCCAGCTACCGTCGTTGAGGCTGACGGCAATACTCGTTTCCGCACCGGTCGGAGCAATATAGACCAGCTCGCCCTCGCGGATCTCCAGAGCAGCGCTCGTGCCGGCCGACTCGATGGCCGCCACCGTTCCGGTATCGGTCGTGCGCAGTCGGAAAGAAAGCGTGAGTGAACGGTATTCGTGGGCCGGTGCATAAGCGAGCGGCGAAGTGCTGGAAGCACCCTGCTGCAGCCGGAGATAGCCTCGGGTACCGGCCCAGTCCGCCGTATTGGTTTTTCCGGCAAGCACGGCATCGAAGAAGGTCGGCACAATGGCGGAATACATTTCGAGATGGCCCAGCGAATTGGGATGGCCGTCGTCCGCATAGTAACCGGCAACCCAATGACCATTTCCATCATCGATCGCCCCCAGGAAATTAACGCAGGGCACATCCCAGGTATTGAGCAACAGGTTCATCCGGCGCACCCATGCATATTCATCGGCACTGTAGAGATTCTGCGGATAACAGAGCGTGATGACCGGATAGAAACCTTCTTCCCGGCATCGGTTCACAATTGTCGTCAGGCCGTTTTTAAAACTGTCAAAAACCGATTGGGGACTCGCGGAACCGATCAGCCCTTCATTGGCCAGTGAGAGGCCGATCATTACAACCTCGGCGCCGGCGTACGGACCCGAAACATCACTATCGAAACGGGCGAGAACTTTCGTAGTTGTATCCCCGCCGATCGATGCATTGTAGACACTCCAGTCAATCACTGAATCAGTTACAACCGGCTCCCCTTCCAACAGACTCTTCAGACGGTAAGCCCAGCCATCACTCTGCGGATTGGCTCCGCTCCCTGAGGCCACAGACGAGCCGACCACCACAACCTCCGCCGGAACCGTGGTTACCACCGGGTCGGCGTCCGAAGTAATCTCAAGGATCCCAAGATAGGCATAGCCGCCCTCTACGACGGACACATCGAGAAGAAGCTCGCCGGAGGCGTTTGGAATCAGGTTGGATATTGCGGCAATCGTATCATTGTTGCCGTTATATCCGCCTGTTCCAATGCCGGCCCCGGAGGTCTGTAAATCAGTCGCATGATCGCCGGATGCATCCGTTACGGTATAACGCGTGATTCGAGAGGAATCTGTTTCGCGAGTACCGAACATCCGCAGGTGATACGTCTGCGTCGGATCCAGTCCGTTTATCTTGATCACCGAGCCCCCGGCCGTCTCGAACCAGTAGTCTTCGGTTGCCGTATCGATCGCCAGATCCCCCAGCAATCCGGCATTCGGCGCAAGCAGCCCGCCATTCTTAATCCCGTTGCAGTTAAAACTGTCGATCATAACCAGCCCGATACCGCTCACATTATTGGCCGTATCAACAATACTTCCGATATAGGACGTGCCAGCAGGCATGCCGGTATCGCCCGGATAAGGCCGCCAGCTGTTCCAGTAATTCCCGCTCGTGTCCGGGCTGGCCGTCGCCCGTCCGTCATCATCATTCGACGGACCGAAATCAATAAGCACCCGTAATTCCGCATTGCTGATTCCGGCCGACAGAGCCATCAATGCAACTAACCGCAACACCATTTTCTTCATACACATCTCCATATTTCCCACACGCCGCACAACAGGATGAACAAGTGATGCATTTCTAATGCACTAAAGAACAAGGGCGTAATTCGCTCCATCAATCAGACAACGATTCAGAACAAATCGTGCACCGAAGAAAACGGGGAAGAAACTCACCGCACCCAGTTCAGTAATGCGAGATCGTTCAAAAAATCACTTCACATAATTGGAAAACATCGCCTCTGCGCCGATGCGGTTCCGGAGCTTCGATTTTTTACTCCATGGCCGTTCCGACCACGTTCGGCGCATCCCGCTGAGAAGTCGCCTTATCGGCAACCGGCGTTCCGGAAAAAATGATCTGTACCGACTCCCCGCTTTTAAACGAGCCCGACAGCGGCACCATCACAAAATTATCCGTCAGCACCGGCGCATACTTTTCGCCGTCAATCAGCTCAATATTTTCCAACCGTTGCGGAAGAAAAAAGAACAGCGGCCGATCCGGGAACTTGCCGGACAGATTAAAGGTAATGTTAAGTTCATAGCGGTTGCTGTCCGCAATTCGAGTGATGGAGCCAACCCATTCTTTCGCGTCCATGTCAACGACAGCTTCCCACGCCGGATCGCCGTAAAAGGCCACGGCATCCCGATCCCACAGCATGCCGGTGGCATCGTCCATCTGCTGCGGCGCATACTGCTCCGCCAGCTTGCGAATCGGATCATAGTCATATTGTTTAAATTCCACCGTCTGCAGCGCCGGAGATTTCTTTCCGATTTCATACAGCAGCGCCTGCTGATTGGCATAAAAGGAATCGCTCAACGTATGCTCGCCGCCCATCTGCTCAAAATAGGAACAGATGCCCCATCCCATATAGCCATAGAAGGTTACGACAGTGTAACCGAACATCTGGTTCACGCCCGCGGAGTGCATCATGGCCGTGGCATAGCAGTCACGCTGGGGGATGTGCCCGATCAGGCAGTTTCCGGCCGGAAGGTAAATCTTCGGATTTGCGGTTTTAAAATCGATCCTGCGCCCCTTCGAATCCAGCCCGTACACTTCGCCGGCCGCTCCGCGAATCGCCCCATCGGGATAACTGTAGCCAATCTGCCAGCCCTGCTCGGTTCCGTGCCCACTGGTATAAATGGCATCCACGCCATCCTGAAACGCTGCCGTAATCAGCTCCGTGGAATCGACCGGACAGAGCTGCTCCACCATCGTTCCATCGGCCAGCTTGCGCTTGCAGTCTCCGGCTTTCGCCTCGCTGAACTGATAGCCTTCCTTAAAGTGATCCAGCCCGATGCTCACCGTTCCTGAAAATATTTTCTTAACGCGCAACGGTTCACTGTATTCGGCAATCCTCAACGCGTCTTCCGGCGTATAGCCAGTCAGAATCGCCCACTGCGTATCGGTATACGGGTCCGCATCCAGCTTGCGGGTCATCCGCTGCACTGCAACCAGAAAATCGCGACCCGCCCGATCCGCCGGCGTCACAAAACAGGTGTAGCGTGGCATAAACTCCGACAGCGCCTCTCGCGCCTCCGTCACATCGCCGCGATAAAGTATCAGCGACGCGTCATGCTTCCGGCGCAATGTATCCATGACCGTCCGCCATTCCGGGTTTGCATAGGTTTGTTCACTCGCCACCACCACATACGAGGGCTTTACCTCTGCCGCCGAAGCAGCAGTTCCTCCAAGCAATTGCACACAAAGGGCACTCAACGCCGGCACCAAAAACAGTCTCATCTCGTACATCTCCCTGATTATATAATTCTACGTTTTGCGGCTGCTTTATTCTGCATACTCCTTAAAACCGGTGGCAAATCTGGTTGCCTCATACCAATGGAGCTTGCCGTAGGACCAGCCTTCATAAAGCCCGTCGCGATCAAACGTCAGCAGATAATAAGCCGTACCGGTTGACCGCGTGACCGGAATGACAACCGGCCATACATTGCGTCCTTCCGGATGTTCATCCAGCTTCAGCTCACCCATTTTTTTCAACTCCGGATAAGACAGTACTTCAAACGGACAGGGGCTGTCGCCGCGGCCAAGAAACACATAGCGTGTTCCACCGATTTTCTGAATGAGAATGCCGGTGCACGAGGTTGGCTCATATAAAGAAACCGGTTCCCAGCGACCATCCCACCGATCCGATTCCAGCAGAACGGTCTGATATCCGTTCCGATACTTACACACCGCCATCCGCCACTTACCGGCAGCCGCATCGAAGAACACCGAAGGGTCCTCTTCGTTGCGGACGGATTCATAATCGGCGGCAGTCATATTGACCTCGACGATCCCGAAGCGCGGATCCTGATCACAGACGCCATAATAGATCCGATGGTCGTCGCCATGCGAAACCGTAAACACCTTCCAGGTGCGATCGGTCCGGTCATAAAAGATATCCGACGCATGCCATGGACGCTTGATTCCGTCTCCCTGATCAAACGACATGGCACCGGTGACCTTCCACTCTTTCGTCTTCAGGTTATAGCTGTAGACGCCCTGATAGCTGGAAGGAATCGGTCCGTAACCGCGCGTAGTCATGGCCAGCCAGATGGTATCGCCGTCGATCATCGGAGCCCCGCTTTCATCATGGATCACCTTGGGATCGGCCTGTCCCGTGCCACTTGGGAGAACCTGCTCAAGTGCCGTGATTTTCACCTGTTCACCATGGCCGAGTCGTGCGCCGGCCAGCACGGAGAACCCGCTGATGAACGCCGCATCACGCAGATCAAAAAAGGCGCTGATATCAACCGATGCAAGCAACACCGCATCTCCATCCTTGACCTGCATGACATTGAGATACTTTCCCGTGAGATGGCATCGAAGCACATACGGCGCCGCCACCGGCTTGTCCGACAGGCATTTAAACAGGACACTTTTCCCGTCCTTGAAGATTTCCAGCGAACAGCTGGAGTCCGCGGCATCCGCAGCGCGTTGTACCACAAGAATCCGGTTGTCACAATCCTGCTGCAGGGCCAGCACCGCGTTAGCCGTATAACCGGCATGCTGTTGCGAACCGATGGCCAGATCGACCGCCGCATAATTATACAACGGCCCCAACCGGACATAACTCTCCTGCTTCTCATCAGTTGGATTGGAGATCAGGAGCGAGTTCTTTTTCGATTCAATAACGCAGCCCGGATCCGTCAGATGGATCAATGGATAATCCGGATCGCCCGCAACGGCACCTCCCAAATCCAGCCGACTGAGCGGAACGGATGAATTGAAGTAATTTCGAATCTGGTACTCCTTTTCAAAATGAAGTGAGAGTACATTGACCCCCTCCCCGAAAAGCTGCATTCCGGCAAGAATCCCCCAGACAAAAACGACCCACTTTTTCATAACGCAACCTTCTCAAACTTATCTAATTTCCGTTTTGCCACTGATCATAGCGAGCGGCGATCCGTTCGACGACTTCCGGATACCGGCTGGCCAGATCGGTCGTTTCGGTACGGTCCGTCTCCATATCATAGAGCTCCCAATACCCCGTCGAATCGGCATTCCAGGCAACCAGTTTCCATCGTCCATCACAAACCGCACGCCCCTGTTTCCACTGCCAGAAAACCGGCGCAGATCGAAGAGCCTCCCGATCATCAAAAACCGACGCAAAGCTCGTTCCCTGCATCGGAACGATCTCCTGTCCGTTAAACATTCCCGGATAGCGGGCGCCGGCGATCTCCATCAGCGTCGGCATGAAATCGATAAAATGGCCGGAAAAATCGCTGAAACGACCGGGCGCCTTGATTCCGCCCGGCCAATGGGCAATCAACGGAGTACCGATTCCGCCTTCATGGCTATAGTTTTTGTAATACCGAAACGGGGTATTGCTGACGTTTGCCCAATCCTTTTCCTGCGAGGCCCAGCGCGTCATGGTTCCGATTTCGCCGAACCCCGGAATCTGATCGCCCGACTCAACCACCTCGGCGGAGGCCCCGTTATCGGATGCAAAAAGAATCAGCGTATTATCGAGCTGATTCAGCTCGCGGAGCTTTTCCAGAATCCGGCCTATGTTTTGGTCCATACGATCCACCATGGCCGCATAAACCTGCATCCGGCGCACTTCATCTTTTCGGGTCTCCGGCGCAAGAGCAGCCCAGTCGGAAAACAACGCATCGGACAGCGAAAACCGCGCATCAATCAGCCCCATTATCTTCTGCCGCTGATACCGGGCCGTACGGATTTTTTCATAGCCCACGTCATAAACGCCTTCATATTTGGCGATATCCTCCGGCCATGCCATCAGCGGATCATGCGGCGCCGTATAAGCGACATAAAGAAAGAACGGTTGCTTCTCATCTTTGTACTGTTCCAGATAATTCAGCGCCATGTCAGTAAACGCATCGGTCGTATAAAAATCCTTATCGGCCGGGGTAAATGGCACCAGCAGCTCTTCGTCGATGCACCAAGCGCGATCACTCCGCTTGCGCGCCGGACTCGCCTCGCCGGCCCTGGCCAGGCCCGGATTAAAGTGGTTGCTGCATCCGTCGCGCAGCCCGTAATATCGATCGAATCCCCTCGTTACCGGATTTTCCGTGCCATGATGTTTCCCGACCCACAGGGTCCGATAGCCTGCGGTTCGCAGCACTTCGCCAAGGGTAACCGCATGCTGCATGGCTGCAGGCTTCATCATACCGCACTGCTGGGCATAGACGCCGGTCAGCAGACACGCCCGCGACGTATTACACTTGGCCGTATTGCGGAACTGACGGAAACGAATGCCGTTCTGCGCCAGCCGATCCAGATTCGGGGTCCGGATTTCACCGCCATAACAACCGAGATCCGACCATCCCATGTCATCGGCAAGAATCAGCAGAATATTGGGTCCGGCACCCATGGCCGATGACGCAACCAGAACAACAACACATGCAACGCGCCATCGATTCCACACGCTATGCCGGCTCGCCCTCATCACTCCGTCGTCTGATATTCGGGATTATACTCACCGCGCAGATTAAAGCCGGAAAACAGCCGCATGGCACCAAAGCGAGGATACGACTCAAAAATATCACCCTGACCAAGCATTCGAGGATCACCCTGTTGTGTCAGTTCCTGCTCCAGCAGTTTTCGGAGGCGGTTTTTCTCGGACAGGTATTCTTTCTGATTCGCCAGATTATGCAGGCAGAACGGATCGTGCTCCATATCGTAAAGCTGTTCTTCCGGCCGTTTCTCAAAGGCCAGCATAAAAAGCTCCGGATAGTCAGCTCGATGCGCGAGCATGAAGGTTTTCGAGGGTGATCCGTCGATATCCAGATAGCCTTCTCCGATCCGGGAATACCCTTTCGGCAACGTCTCCGGTTCCGCCGGTGCCGGATCTCCGGCCGGCCAGCGCTCCGGCGCAAAATTCCGAACATAAAGAAAACGGCCGGTTCGAATGGATCGCGCCGGATAGCCCAGATTATCGGGCCGTGCATGCGAATGGCGTTCACGCCCGGTCAACACGTGATCGCGGTGGCTTGCGTTCCGGATCAGGTGAGGAACCAGACTGCGACCGGAAATATCGTTCATTGGCGGTGCGCCGGCCAGCTCAAGAATCGTGGGCGCAAGATCGATCAGGCTGACGAGCTCCGGCGATTTGCGTTGTCCCGCAAAAAATTTCGGTCCATAGATCAGCAACGGAACATGCGTGCCGAATTCATGCGCATTCGCCTTTGCATACGGGAAAGGCATACCGTTGTCGGCCGTGACGATGATGATGGTGTTATCCAGCTCACCGGCGTCCCGGATCTTTTCGATGATCAGCCCGAGATGCCGGTCAAACCATTCAATTTCGAAGGCATAGTCCAGAAAATCGGTGCGGGTGATTTCATGATCCGGCAGGAAGGCGGGCAGCGTCGCATCTTCCAATGATTTTCCGGCCTTCAGCGCAGAGCCGTTTTCATATGGCCGATGAGGCTCGTGGCTGCCGTACCAGAAAAAGAACGGTTCGCTGTCCGGCCGTTTTTCGAGGAATTCCGAAAAATTGGCGGCATAATCGTTGTTGGAGATCCCCGAAGCCGGCGGTTTCAGTGTATGATGATTGTAGGCTGTTCCAACCGGATTCCGATCCCAGCCGGCCTCTTTCCAGTTTCCGGGCGCCCAGGGCTTTCCGGTAAACCCGACATGATATCCCTGCGCCTCAAGCATTCGGGTAAACACCGGAATGTCTTTCGGGAAATAACTCGAATGTGTGCCGGCCTCGCGAAGCTGCCAGATATTGCAGCCGGACAGAATGGCCGCCCGGCAGGGACTGCATTGCGGCGCCGGAGCAAAGACCGATTGAAAAAGCACTCCACCCTGGGCAAGCGTATCAATCGCCGGGGACTGAACAGCGGCGCATCCATAGGCGGAGAGATGGGCAAACGAAAGATCGTCGGCAATGGCAAACAGCACGTTAGGACGCCGCGCCAGCGCAGGGCCGGCTTCGCCAGCCACAGGATTCGCGGACAAGAACAACCCGAGACAGGCAAACAACCAGACAGAAAATGTGATACGCACCTTCACCGGATCACATACTCACCTCTGCCGGCTTTTCACGCGATGCCTTCTGTGGGCAACGTGATCTACGCTCATTTCATAAACCTTATCCAGCCCGTCGTACCGAACGTTTGAAATCATGCCCCGCACCTCTATCGCAGCGCAGCGAACCGTTACCTCATCACGCCACTGATACGCATCCCAAAGCGTATTTTCCCCGGCATCTGAATCAGGAATCGCGTATGCGACATGCGACTCGGCGCCATCGCCCACCCCGGTAACTGAGCTTGAAATATTCAGACGGCTGACCGCCACTACATCTCTTTGAATCATAACCTCATACTCCTTTATCATTTCGGCACAGGTCGCATGGATCTCACCTTGCGGCCCTGAAAAATCATCCCTCGTGCATTTTCAGATAGTACCGGTACACCTCATTCGAACAGTGGCGCTTGATATGGCGCATGCTGATGGAAACCAGTTCGCGGTGGTAAGGCCCGCCGTCCTGCTTTTTGCGAAGCTCCTGCATCAACCCGGAATGCCAGGCTCCGGCTTCGCCAATTACTTTTCTTTCCAGAGTACTGCTCATCGTTCTACTTCTGATTTCGATTATTCTGATACATAGCCGGTACTACTCCGGCTTATCATATTCCGCCATGGCCTTGTTCGGTTTGCTTCCCATGCGGAAAACCAGTTCACCACCAGCTTCAATATCCCGATGGGTGATAAAGGTTTTCTGGTACGGCTTGCCGTTAAGCGTGATCGATTGAATGTATACATTGTCCTTGCCTGCATTCTCGGCACGAACCGAGAAGGTATTTCCGTTTGCAAGGTGCAGCGCCGCATTTTTCAGAAGGGGCGACCCGAAACAGTAGATGCCGTTAGCCGGATTGACCGGATAGAAGCCGAGTGCCGAAAAGATATACCAGGCCGACATCTGACCGCAGTCCTCATTACCGGAATAGCCGTACGGCGTGTCCAGATAGAGTTCGTCCAGAATCTTTGCAACGTAGGCCTGCGCTTTCCATGGCGTCTTTGTGTAGTTATACAGATAAGCGATGTGATGACTCGGCTCATTGCCGTGCGCATACTGACCGATAAATCCGGAGGCATTGCCGTTCACATCATCCGGCTTGGCATCCAGCGTAAAGAACTCATCCAGTTTGGCCGAAAACTGCTTCTCGCCTCCAAACAGATCGCGTAGTCCATACACATCCTGCGGAACATACCACAGATACTGCCAGGCATTTCCTTCCGTGAACGGATACCCGCCGTTGCCGCCATATTTCAGCGGAGAAAACGGCTCGATCCATTTCCCTTCGGAATCCTTGCCACGGAAGAATCCGATGGACGGATCAAACAGGTTTTTATAATACCCGGCCCGCTCCATGAAAAACCGATAGTCGGCATCGTGTCCGAGCGCCTTAGCCATCTGGGCCGCGCACCAGTCGTTGAATGCCACTTCCAGAGCAATCGAAACCGACTGAGTTTCAATGTCCTCCGGCAGGTATTTGTATTTCTCCATTATGTTGAACGGAGAGCCCGGATGCACCGTGGTGGATGAGGCCTTAACGGCTTCATACGCCAGCGCATAATCAACGCCCGGAATCTGCTTGAAATAGGCATCCACAATCACAGGAATCGCGTGGTTGCCAATCATGCAGTAGGTTTCCTTGCCCCACAGCTGCCAGATCGGCAAATAGCCGTAATCGGTATATTGGCGCAGCATGGAATTAATAAATCCGGCAGTCCGCTTTTCCTGCGTCAGCGTGAAGAGCGGATGCGCCGCACGATACGTATCCCACAGCGAGAACGTGCTATAATGGGCTTTATCCGGCGCGTTGCAAAGCGTCCCGTTGCAATTAAGGTAATCGCCGTTCACGTCGGCCAGATTGCTCGGATGAATGAACAGGTGGTACAGCGAGGTGTAAAAGAGCATCTTCTGTTTGTCTGTTCCCTCTACATCAAATACCGACAGTTCCTTATTCCATTTTTCTTTGGCTGCGCTCCGCACCGCATCAAAATCAAACCCTTTAACCTCTGCTGCGAGGTTGTCGCGGGCGCCCTGATAGCTCACCGAAGAAAGGCCGACGTTTACCGTCAGAGGCTCTTTTGATCCGGCGAAGGAAGCAATCAGCTTCAGGTTTTTATGATTTCCGATCTGCGCCGGATCAAAGATACGGTGGCCGGCCTTGACCGCAGTGGACGCAAACGGACGGGAAAATTCGGCGCGGAAATAGACCCGGCGCTCGCTCGCCCAGCCGGTCAGTGCGCGATAGCCCTCGATGGTGTGATCATCCACCACGCGAATCTGGGCATCAATCACCCGGCATACCCAGTATGGCCGCTCTTTATCCAGCGAATGATCCAGATCAATCATGATCGAAAAGGGTTCACCCTTCTTATCGCTGTAGCGATGAACCCCGCAATGTTCCGTTGCCGTAAGTTCGGCCTGCACCTGTGGACCATCGAGAAATACGCGGTAATAGCCCGGCTCGGCGGCTTCATTGTCGTGACTGAATTTCGAGGAGTACCCTTTACCCTTATCGGAATCCGACGGCGCCCAGCAACGGTCGCCCTTGAACGGCATAAACAGGAAATCAAACAGGTCGGCCACGCCGGTTCCGCTCAGATGGGTGTGACTGAACCCATAAATCGTGTCGTCAGCATAGTCATACCCGCTGCACGGATTTTCCGGATTTTCCGCGGTATCGGGACTCAGCTGTACCAGACCAAAGGGAACAACCGGACCGGGAAAATTACTGCCGGACAGGCTAAGGCTGTCCATCGAGCCGGTTCCTATAAAAGGATTCACCCAGTGCACATAATCGGACTTCGCAGCAAACCCGGTTCCACCAAGCAGCAGAGACAAACCTGCGCAAACTGCAGCATATTGTTTCATTTCAAATCCCTTCTTATTTGCAGGCGGGACGCCTGCGGTACCTATAATCCGTATCGCAGGCGTCCTGCCTGCAACCGTTTCCCCTTATTCAATCACGTCTGTAAAAACCCGCGGCGGACGCGCATCGGCCGGCGACACGGTTTCGTTGCAATTGTTAAAGATCACATTTTCGGCATGCCGGACATAGTAGCCCCACGCCGGATGATCGCCCCATTTCCCGACTTCCGGATAGGTCCCGTCATATTCCGGAAGCTCGCCGGGCACCGTATTGCAGCCGCCACGAAAACTGTTAATGTTTACATTATTCAGCGTGATGTCTTTTACCCGATAAGTGGTGCCATCCAGAATGATCCCGCTGATCAGTACGCCCGTTGCATAACGGATATCACGGGCTTCGACATTGCTGATCGTAATGTTCTCCAGACTGCCCGCTTTTTCGGGAGCCCCCTCCGGACGATGCGCACGGATTCCGCCGCCGTAGATCAGGTAGATCGGGCTGGCCAGATTTCGCATGTTGATCCGGTTGTACGTAATGTTATTCACCTCGGAACCGTCAATCGACTGAATGCAGATCCCGACCAGCCCCCTTTGCATGGAGATATCTTCAAAGACAGCATCCGTGAAGGATCCATATGAAAGGGTTCCGAACTTGATAATATTTCCGGTTGTCACCAGCGACATGTTTTTAACAACCAGATTTTTAATTCCTACAGCCGAGCCGCTCTTGGGACAGATGGCATCGTCCTCGCACCAGATAGCGCCGTTGGATATGGTGACATCATGACTGTCGCAGATATCAATCCCGTCTTTATTCACGCCGAAAATAGAGTGAATGATGATTCCATCCACATCAACTTTTTTGCATTCGAGCAAAACCATATCCCACATGGCCGCATCCTGAATCTGGATATTGCGGACCACCACATTGCGTGACCGGGTAATATAAAGCGGCATCGGACGAACGATTTCATCCTTCCGGTGATTCCATATTTCACAGGCGCCATTACCGTCGATGGTCCCGCCGCCGCGGATAGTCAGGTTTTCCGTATTATCCGCCCAGATAAATGCCAGCCGCAGTTCCCAGCCACCACCGCCCCAGGTATCCGGCTTCGACACGTTGGCGTTGCCGGTCTTCGGCAGGGTCGGAGGGTATTTATCATTATCCTGAATGGCTTTCAGCACGGCGCCTTCGGAGAGCCAGAGCGTCATGTCGGACTTCAGCTTAATATGCCCGCTCATGAAGACCCCCGGAGGAACAACCACGGTACCGCCGCTCGTGCAGGCATCAATCGCTTTCTGGATGGCGCGGGTATTATCGGCAACGCCGTTCCCGTTGGCGCCGTAATCGGTAATCAGGAATGTCCGCCCTTCCGGCTTATCCATTCCGCCTTCAGACACCGCAATGTTATCGACATTCGGACCGCCTTCATCCGAGTTCGCGGTCAGTCGGATGGTATTGTCCCCCTTTTTAAGCGTAATGTTTACCCGCTTGATGTACTGCTTTGTCCAGTCCGTGTAGACACACGGAAAGGTTATTGTTCCAAGGGACTCACCGTTCACAGTCAGTTCACACGGCCGGGTAAAACCTTCGTCACCGTTCGCATAGCGGATCAACAACACGTAGGTCCCGGACAAAGGTACGTTGACCTGGCTCCACTCCGCATATGCGCCGTTCCCGCCGAAATCCAGATAGCCGGAACCAATGTAGGGAAAATGCTCCGTCGATATCGCCACGTTCGACGATTTGTCCGTACACGCTTCGCCTTCAACCATTTTCGTGGTTAATGCGTGTGCAATGCCCGGCACGCAAAGGAGCATAGCCACCGAACCGGCCACACAAGCTATTTTCGGGTAAACTCTATTCAATCTCATTATTTCTCCACTCCGAATTTCAGTGTTGATGTCTGCCGAATGTCCTTCGATGAGCTGCCGACCAGCAGAGAGAATTCCCCCTCTTCAGCCACCCATTGGTGCGTGGCCGGGTTGTAGAAGCTGAATGAAGAAGGATCCAGATCAAAGCTGACTTCCGTGGTTTCACCCGGCAGCAGATAAACCTTCCGGAATCCCTTGAGCTCCTTTTCCGGGCGTTCAAGCGAACTCGCTTCGTCATGCACATACAGCTGAACCACTTCGCTTCCGGGACGGGAGCCGGCATTGCGAACCGTCACTTTAACAGATGCGGTAAAAGGCGATGTGCTGGTTACGCGAATCTTTTCATAGGTGAAATCGGTATAGCTCAAGCCGTGCCCGAAGGGAAACTCAGGTTCAATCTTCTTGCTGTCATAATAGCGGTAACCGACAAAGATTCCCTCTTTATGCTCCACCCGACCGTTCTGCCCCGGATATTCTCCGATGGCAATCGCCGGGGTATCTTCCAGCTTCTTCGGCAGCGTGACCGGCAGTTTTCCGGAAGGATTGACTTCGCCGAACAAAATATCCGCAATCGCCCTGCCGCTGCGCACACCGGCATACCACGCCTCCAGAATCGCCGGGACTTCGTTGACGAAGCTTCCGATCTCCAACGGAGAACCGTTCACCAGCACAACAACCGTATTCGGATTGGCAGCCGCGAGAGCGCTGATCTCCCAGTCCTGATTATCGGTCAGCTTCATATCGGGTTTATCATTGCCTTCACTGTCATAGTCATGGTCAATGCCGGCAAAGACCACAACGGCATCGCACTCCGATGCAATACGCGCATTTTCTTCAAGCAGACGCTGTCCATCAACGGCTGGAGCCCAAAGGAAGCGGCATACGGCATCGCCGGCACCCTCGAAAAACTCAACACGAACCTTGTGGAGCGCTCCCTTCTCAAGCATAACCCGGGTTTTCCCGATTTTTTCGCCGTGGTCGTACCAGTTGTCAACGACTTCAACATCATCAAGAAACAGCCGCGTCCCGTCATCGCTGGAGACCGCAAGCACATATTCCCCAGTCTCATCCGCCTGCAGATAGCCCTCCCATTTGACCGAAAAATGGTCCGATTGAAATCCATTCATTGGACTCCGGCCGCCCCAACTGAAATTAACCTGTTCGTCTGTGCGGGTAACCACGGGTTCACCGGAAAGCTCCGGGTTGGCATAAAACGACGCCTTCAGTCCATGCGTTTTACAGTCATCTCCCGTCCAGAGATTTTCCTTTGGAATAATCTCAAAGTATTCCTTCACAGCCGTCTTTTTGAACACGACCTCAACGTCATCGCCGCAGGCATCCTTCAGCCCCTGCAACGGCGTAATTTCGTACCGACCGTACACCGCGCTGCTGCCGCCGGCGCCGCCGTGTTTTGCTTCCGCATTGACACCGGTAACAAAGATTCTCTTGTGCTTTGTTTTCGACAGTGGAAGCAGGCCGCCTTCGTTTTTCAGGAGAACGATTGATTCGCGGGCCACAGCCAGCGCAGCATCTTCATTGGCCTCTTTGTCAAAAGCGGTTTGCGGCTTTTCTGAAAGACGAAGCGCGAGACGAAGCATCCGTCGCACCTTGTCATCAATAACACGTTCCGGCACATCGCCCCGTTGAACCGCCTCCAGCAGCGGTTTCCCGAGAAAGTTGCTGTCATTGCCCGGCATCTCAAGATCAAGACCGGCCAGCGCCGTCGGAACCGTACTGTGAACGGCACCCCAGTCGCTCATGATCACTCCGTCAAATCCCCATCGATCTTTCATCATATCGGTGAGCAGATAGTGGTTTGCGGCGCAGTAAATGTCGTTGACCTTATTATACGCGCACATGACGGTCATCACGTTGCCCTCTTCCACGGACGCCTTGAATGCCGGAAAATAGATTTCGTGAAGCGTGCGTTCATCCACCACTTCGCTGATTGAAGAACGTTCAATCTCCTGGCTGTTGGCCACATAATGCTTTGCACAGGCCGCTACGCCCTCGCTCTGCACCCCATGGATATACCCCACGGCAAGCCGGCCGGTGAGATACGGATCTTCACTCATGTATTCAAAAAAGCGGCCGCAGAGCGGATTGCGGTTAATGCAGATCGCCGGCCCGAGGATAACATCGATTCCGGCGTGCTTCGTTTCACTGCCGAGTGCCTGGCCCATGCGCTGTACAAGAGCCGGATTCCAGGTGGAGCCGAGGCTGATTCCCGTAGGGAAATAGGTATGATCCGAGCCATCCTGCCGAACACCGTGCGGTCCGTCGGAAAAACGAAGGGAAGGCACGCCCAGCCGGTCGACAGAGGCCGTCGTAAAATCCGTTGCACCGTGGCAAAGGCTGACTTTTTCCTCCAATGTCATCCCGCTCAGAATCTCATCAATCTGCTTTTCAATATCCCCTGCCGCCAGCATCGTGCCGGATAAAACAGCGATCAGCCCAAGTACCGTATGCTTCATAGAAATTCCCTTCCCCATATACTAAGCGACGGGACGATCCGAAGACCTCCCATCCGTTCGCACCACAAATTCTGATTGGTCGAGGGTCGGGAAGATATACTCAAACGTCTGCTGCGTATTGTCACCTAAACAGGCTACAGAATCCGTTTCCATCCAGCGCGAATTCATTGCAGACGCCGGAAATCCCGCTGCTCGAAAACGCGGCTTTGGCCTAGTTTTAAAGGCTTGAACGGCCTGTCCCCTAAATAGGTTACTAGCCAGCCATCGCAAAACGCGATAACTTCATTCCGCTGATTTCATCCCTGACAAACAAACAAGCAAACAGGCTTCGATCATGAAAAACAGACAACTTACAAAATACGCCCTGCTCGTCATGCTGGCAGGAATCTGCGGAGCCCCGGCCCGCGCAGCCGAAAAACCGAACATTATTCTGGTTTTCATCGATGACATGGGATGGGGCGACTTCTCGTGTTTCGGCGATAAGGACGCCAAAACGCCGAATATTGACCGACTGGCCGGCGAAGGCATTCGATTCGAACAGTTTTATGTAAACTCACCGATCTGCTCGCCTTCACGCACCGCTATTTCGACCGGTCAATATCCGCAGCGCTGGCGGATCACATCCTATCTCGAAAACCGGAAGAGCAACACCCGGCGCGGCATGGCGCAATGGCTCGACCCCAAGGCTCCGATGCTTGCACGATCCCTGCAGCAGGCTGGCTACGCCACCGGCCACTTCGGCAAGTGGCACATGGGTGGCCAGCGCGATGTCGATGATGCCCCGGCCATTACGGAATACGGCTTCGATGAATCGCTCACTAATTTTGAGGGCATGGGCCCCAAGCTGCTGCCGCTGACACTCAAACCCGGGCAGGAAGAACCCGGACGCATCTGGGGCGATGCCGAGCGACTTGGCGAAGGATTCCGCTGGATGCTCCGATCCGAGATTACCAGTGGTTTTGTTGATGAAGCCCTTGGTTTCATTGATCGGGCCGTGGCGGCGGACAAGCCGTTTTATGTGAATGTGTGGCCGGATGACGTACACAGCCCATACTGGCCGCCGGTGGCCAAATGGGGCAACGGCAAGCGGGAGCTGTATCTGTCGGTTCTGCAAGAAGCAGACAGCCAGTTAAACAAGCTGTTTGAGCGTGTTCGAAACGATAAAAAACTGCGGGACAACACCCTGATCATCATCTGCTCAGACAACGGCCCGGAACAGGGCGCCGGAACCGCCGGACCGTTCAAGGGCTACAAAGGACAGCTCTACGAAGGCGGAACACGCTCTTCGCTCGTTGTCTGGGGCCCGAGATTCACGGTCGGCCACGACACCGTCAACCGCACCTCCGTATTTTCGGCCATCGACCTGACTCCCACCCTGCTGGCCTTCACCGGAACACCTGCCGTGCCGGGCGTTACCTATGATGGCGAACCGCTGGTCGACACCCTGCTGGGCAAAAGCGAAGCCTCCCGCAGCAAGCCCATCTTCTTCCGGCGCCCACCGGACCGGGACTCGATTTACGGCGTAGAGAACCTGCCGGATCTGGCCGTCCGTTATGGCCGCTGGAAATTCATGTGCGAATATGACGGAAGCAACCCAGAACTCTACGACATGGAAAAGGATCGAAGCGAAACGACCAATGTGGCCGACGAAAACATGGATGTCGTCCGCAAACTCCGTCAACAGCTGATCGAATGGCATGAATCCATGCCGCCGGACAATGGAGCCGACTTCGTCAAGAAACAGGACTCATGACCCGGATGGTCAATGATTATTTGTTCAACATAGAAGACTGCAATCCCTGAATGAAAAAGCGCCGCCATCCGATACCCGGATGCGGCGCTCTTTAGTTCCCGGCCCGGTTAAGGCCGGGCTTTCAGATGCTCGGCAATAAACGGCATCTGACGTTTGATGGCCTCCCGCCAGTAATCCCAGTTATGAACACCGGGGTGCTCTTCGTACTTATGGGAAATGCCGTCGTCATTCAGCTGCTCATGCAGGGCTCGGTTTACGCCCAGAAAGAAATCGTTATCTCCGCAATCCAGCGCAATGGCCAGCTCGCCGTTTTTCAGGTCCTTGGCCAGATTGATGACGGTATATTTTTCCCAGTTGCGCTTGTTCTCTTCAATCGTCCCCAACCGCTTCTTGATATCCCAGTTTCCAGGAAACGGCCGGATATCAACACCGCCGCTGAGCGCAACCGCCGTACAGAAGGTATCCCGGTGCCGAATGGCCAGAAACATGGCGCCGTGCCCCCCCATGCTGAGCCCGCAAAGTGCCCGATAATCCCGTTTGGCCTTCGTCCGGTAGTTTTTGTCCATGTATTTGACGCACTCCTTTGCAACGAAGGTTTCGTACTGATAGGTCGGATCAATCGGGCTGTCAAAATACCAGCTGGTAACGCCACCGTCCGGACAGCACACGATGATTCCATATTGATCCGCCAGCTCAGCAATATTCGACAGGTTGTTCCACTCGGCATGGTTTCCCCCGGCTCCGTGCAGCATGTAGAGCACCGGGAACCGCTGCGAACTGTTCGACTCATAGGCATCCGGAAGGATCAGCGTTGCGGGAATCTCCCGATCCATCTTACTGCTCTTGATCGACAGTACGGTTACCTGCGACGCAAAAACGGCTGTCACGTTGAGCCCCAGCACGATCACGAGACTCAGAATCCACTTCATCGATATTCTCATTTCAGACTTCCTTGGTTAGTTAAATCAGCGACTTAGACCGAAAAGGCCGATAATCTGATGTTATCGGGAAGATATTAGCACCATGACATGCGTCTTGTCACCTAAACAGGCGACACCTCGCACATTGACGCGTGTCAATTCCAGGTTCCCCGTAGAATTTTATGGTGGAGACACTGGGATTGCGCTTTGACAGGATTACAGGATAAACCAGATCAAATCCGGTGCATCACAGGAAAAATGGCTTTTTATGGTGTTGAATTGCAAAGGATAGCGGGAATTCAAGGCGGGAATGAACGATCGATGGGATGAGGAGAATTCTTTTGGAGGCATGATCCAGATGATCCTGTTATCCTGTCGAAAAACCACCATTCACCACAAAAATATACGTAGAGCCCAATTTTATGACATAACTTCTCTCCATTCACACCCGGAGCAGAGAAATTACATGTCAACAATGAGCGAGATTGCAAAAACGGCCGGTGTATCCCGTCACACCGTATCCAAGGTACTTAATGGTACACACGTAACAGAGGAAACCTATGCAACCCTCCGCCGGACCTGGAAGAAAGGCGACACCATTTAACTGGAGCTTCCGATATCTCCGCGGCGCGTGTATGCAAATCCGGCGGTCGAAGCCGGTCATGGACGAGTCGCCCTGCAGTCCGGACCGATCGTCTATTGCGTAGAAAGCGCCGATGATCTGGATCCGCAGCAGGTTGCCCTGCCCGTCCAAAGCGCACTGAAACTGCAATCTGCGCCGGAGCTGTTTGGTGGAGTGAATGTAATCACGACCGGCGAATTCACGGCAATCCCCTTCTACTGTCAGGACAACCGCCCCGGAGGAGGAAGCATTCAGGTTTGTCTTCCGGAACGTTAAGCGCCAATGGATCTGCAGCGAACGAGTCCTGTTCAGCTGCAGATCAAACGGCATCTCTTTCCGGATCAGAGGACCTCAATTCGGCGCTTCCCTTCTTTCCACAGGGCAAGGCGGGCTTCCTCCGCGTCGGCAAAGCGGTCCCACCCCAGTTCACGGTAGAGGGCTATGCGCTTGGTAAGCAGCTTTTCATCGTAGGGATTCTCTTCCAGACAGGTATTAAGCGTTTTAAGAGCAAGTCCGGAAAATCCACTCGTTCGGTAAAGGGCCAGTTGGATACGAAGAGTCTGACTTCCCGGCTTTTCCTCCCATCGGGCGATTTCCATCAGCGCCTTCAAAGCCTGATCGCAGCTCCCTGAAGCCAGCAACAGATCCACTCGCAACTGCTCAATGGAGACAATCAGATTCCGCTTCTCCTCCAACTCCTTTTTCTGCCGTTCAAGCGCATACCGGGCCTCGACATCACCGGGAGCCGCACTCGGCGGAGCTCCGAAAAATTTTGCAACCGCTTCAGGATCTATTTGACGAAGGGCCTCATCAAGGAGCGCTTCGATCTCCCCGCAGGCAGACTCGTCAACGGTCTCGACTTCGCGACCGTTCCACCACTCTCCGGCCAGTCCGTCCGAAATCGCCCGGTGCAGGGCATCCTCAAAGATGGCTTCCGGATCCTCCGGTCGTTCCTTGCGAAGGCGTACAAGCAGCCTGCCCGATTCTTCCTGCACGGCGGAATCTTCGCTGCCACGCGATTTCCTCAGGAA
Organism: Pontiellaceae bacterium; assembly: GCA_016937945.1. Lineage (GTDB taxonomy): Bacteria > Verrucomicrobiota > Kiritimatiellia > Kiritimatiellales > Pontiellaceae > Pontiella. Next base: position 53,090 of record JAFGVP010000137.1, read on the forward strand.
CTCCAGTGTACGTTCCCGAAGATCATCCGCGAGCTGCTCCGCCTCGCTGCGCGGGTCATCGGCCTTTTTAGCTTTCGGTTCCTGATTCGCGACTTTTTCAAATACCGCGCCGGCAAAATAGATCAGATCGACCTCGCCAATGGATTTATCTGCAGGATCCGAAAACTTGAGGGCCCCGGTAAAGTAGTCCGGCTCCGGTTTGATTTCTCCCAGCTCCTTCCCGATCCGGTCCTGAAGAAACAGATTCATCGGAGCCCCGCCGGTGAGCTGTAGTTTGTCCGTCGATTTGCCCGCAAACCGATCACGAAGCGTCGCAAATACCGGGACGGATTCTGCGGACTTGAGTTTACGCTGGATAACAAGAGGCCATTTCTCGGGATCCGACAGGTGCTCACCCGTCACCTGATTATAATGCCGAATCACGGTGACTTTCCCTTTCGGGAACTCAATCTCATGCTTCTTATAGTCCATTCCCAAATAGAGCAGTTTGCCGGACTCGTGATAGACATAGGTAAGGCCGCCGCCAAAATAATCTCCCGCATCATAATCCTGCGGCGCGATCAGTCTTCCTTTAAACGCCTCCTTAAACTCAAACTCAAAGACCTGCCGTACCTGCTCCTGGCGAACAGCCTGCGGATGCTGCGGGCTGCCAGGAAGTTCGCCGCGCCGGTCGAAGGCAATACGTTCTGTCTTTTTGGGAAGAAAGACATACGTCGCGTGCGTAATTTTTGCATCCACCTTCACGTCATCCCGGGACTGAAGTGACTGAAAGGGCAGTTGCGCCCAACCGGCGTTCGGCCGGAAAACCACTGGTTGACCGGAGAGACCAAGGCCCATCCAGGACAGTTCCACCTCCAGCTCACTTGCCCCGACACTCGACCAATACTGATAGAGCGCCAACTCCATCACCTGGCCGCCGAAGGTTTTTAACTGGAACGACGCGTCCTTGCCTTCATCAAGACGAACATGCTTCGAATCGTCGCCGGCATAAATCCCAGCCTCCTGGGCAAGCGTCATTCCGTGCACAATATACCTTCTGGAAATGGGATCGTCGGCTCGATGTTTCAACCGAACCTTCAAATGGTCAGCCCCCGCCGGAACATTGAGAAACCAGCGCTTGATCCCCGCCGGCTGCAGCTCCACCGTACGTTCCAGAGGCTCGTCAAGAAATGTCGCCTCGTCCCCTCCCCGTACAATCGTAAAGGGAACACGGAAGACCGATCCCAACGATTCCTGTCCTGCCACAAATGCTTCCACTTCACCGAAGTCGATCGCCCCGGTCTCTCCCTTATCACCTTGAGGAACGGTCACATGGGCAACAAAAGCGCTCTCGGCGTTCGCAAGATGCAGGTATTCCGGAACTTCAATCCAGTCAACTGTCGAGCGCAGGCGCAGGCCCGCTTCAAAGTCAGCCTGAACGGACGGGCTCACCGCTTCAATCCAGACCGGATCCACACGCACCACAACGCGATAACGAGGATCGGGATTCACTTCACGCAGATAGAACCCCCGCCCATTGGACTTGAAGGTCCCGAGGGAAACTTTCAGATCATAGAAAGCTCCAAAAGCCGGCTGCTCCGCGATCGACTGCAGATGTTCCCAGGCCTGCGGCAGGTTGATCAGCCCTGCCCCTTCGGTCACAGCAGCTTCACCGGGCACCGGACAGGCCCCCAGCATAAAAGCCGCCCGAATTCTCGCCGGATCATCTGGCACTCCGGCGGCCCGGGCCGCACTCATAAGAACGGCCGCCGCCCCAGCAACCGAGGGCGATGCCATGGATGTACCGTTGCTCATTTCCACCTTCTGGAGGGACTCCCGCGAATACGACGCAAGGGCCGCACCGGGAGCCATTACATCAACACCCCAGTCTCCATCCTTCGTCGGCCCACGGCTGCTAAACTGCAGGGCGGCCTCCGGATTTTCCTTGAGCGTGCTGTAAAGTACCTTGCCCATCTCGGGGGAAACGTAGGCGCCGACGCCGAGAACGCGCCGGGCCTCGCCTCCGGCAGAACCGGCGGTGCTGAGCGCGGGACCATTGTTACCGGCGGAAAGAACGGCAAGAATTCCATAACGTTCAACCAGCATGTCGTAGGCCTGACAGCCGGCATCGCTACCATCCTGGTATACAGAAAGCCCTCCCCAGCTCGCATTGACAATGTCCACTCCGGCCTGGGCCGCCAAGGCAATCGCACGACGTTCACTCGTGCCATAGGAAGAACCGCCGCTGCGCGGATCACCAATCCGGATCGAGATAATCTGCGCTCCGGGGGCAATCCCGTCGCGCTCCGGTTCATCAGGGAAATGCGCCGATGCGATCGACGCAACATGGCTCCCGTGAGTACCGCTTACAGTAACAATCGAAAGCAGATTCCCGTCCTCAAAAACCTGCACGCCGAAATTGAGATTCGAGACCGGGTCGAAGGTCGCATATTCGCCGGCCAGACCGAAAGGACGCAAAATGGTTTCGTCGGCCAGATCCCCGTCGCGGTCACAGTCGACCAGAACGCGCCAGAACTCACCATCATGCCACAGGACACAGTCATAATAGATATCCTCAACACACTTGCTGTATTCGTCCTCAAGCGCCCCAAGCAACTTTTCCCGGGCAGCAAGATCCTGTTCGGTCATGTTCCGATCCTCCGGCGCCTTGTCTTCCCACTCACGATTTTCAGCAGCCATCGTGCTTTCGCGCTCAGCGCGTATCCGGCTCAACTCGGCGTTCCACTGCCCGGCTTCATATTCCTTAAGCCGTTTCAATGCACGATCAGGAAAGAGATCGCTGGCCGCCTTAAGGCCCAGATGAAACCGCCCCGATGGATTCATCACCCCTTCGGGCAGGATCAGGGAACGGCCGCTCAGTCCGGGTAGCATACCGTCCTCATTCGACGAACATTCCGAAGATGTATCCACATCGCCGCTCCCCGAGGCATCGTAAATATCCAGAATCTTACGTTCGCCGGTCGTCGTCGTGGCGAGACCGGCGGCGGCCGGATCCACCCCGGTATCAAAAACGGCGATGACAATGCCCCGCCCATCGGCCTCCGGATGTTCCCGGAGAAACTCCGGTTGCCCGATCTCGCGCTTGGGAATCAATGCTGACCGCAGAAGAACGCCCTCGTCACCCGATGAAGAAGCCGCAATTACATCAGAGGAGACAAACAACAGGTAAACCATGCCGGCCATCAGACAGCTGAATATAGATCGTTGGATTTTCATATTATTGAGTAATAGCCCTCCATGCATGCAGTCACTTGCCTCTCAACCGATATAACGCAACAAATCATGTTGTCATATGCCGTGTTAAAACACAACCTGTGGCTATCGCATCTTGTTCAACTGCAGGTCAAATTCCATCTCTTTACCGTGCTTCCACGCTGTTGCAGGATCATTGCCGGTATTCAGCAGATGCGGAGAGAAGGTTTTCACGCGCACGGTTTTCCCGTCGGGAAGGAATTCCAGAATCCGGATCCAGCCTTCGCCGCCCATCGGCGCCCACTGCGCATTGAAGAGCATCTGGTGTACGGTATTTCCATTCGGATAGACATCCTTGCGATACGATGCGGCGAGCGCATCCCAGATAGCTTCCGTGTCCCCCGGATTCGGACCGGTCCGGCGAAACGCTTTATAGTGCCCGTTGAACACAAATTCAAAATTGGAATATTTCGAAACGAAAGCATCCCAAAGTTCCTGTCCGCAATGAACCGGACCGGGTTTGCTGATGCCGTAGCTGTACGGACTGTTCTTGGACTCCGGTGTGGTATGCAGTGCCATCCCGCCATAATTAAAGATCGTCGACTCATGATCGATAAACTCATGGGTCACCAGAATAAAGGGTTTATCCGATTGTTTCGCCGCCACAGTATTCGCCCACTCGACAACCTCTTTTCTCGGGCCGAACTCCAGAGAAAAGATCACATATTCCCTGCCGCCATATTTAAAGAGATACCACGCATTTTCCAGCTCACCCTTTTTGTAGAATCCGCCGAATATTTTTTTGTTCAGGGGATTGTCAGACACTAGGAAATAGTCATTAAGCATCGTGGAGCGATCACTGGAATTTTTGCCTAGATCATGGTTCCCGACGGACAGGATATACGGGAGTTTCCCATCCAGCACATGAAGGCTCTCTTTCGCGTGCTCCCACTGCACGGGATCATTGGCATCAACAATGTCGCCAACATGCAGCACCAGCTGAATGTTCAGCTCTTTCCTGTTCTCCACAATCCACTCGGTAATTTCGGTAAAGAGCGGCGCATATTCCTCGTTACGCACATAATACTGCGTATCCGGAATGATCACCATCGACCACGGATTTTCCGCAAACGCAGACGAACTAAACAACAGAAAAAAAACAAAGGAAAGAGAACCGCTGAAACGTTTAAAGCTCATAAAACCATCCATTCATTTATGAATGGCCTAACGTATAAGCCGAAGAGAATGCAGTCGTGTCCCCTAAACAGGTTACAAACAAACGCAATACAACCGGAAGGAATCGACCGCGACTCGATCAAACCCATCGAAGTCAGGGTGGTATCCACAGACACATACGTTACGCCCTGCCTATCCTGCGTCAGCGTAGAGAGTATCCGCCTCGTTAAGCAGGAATTCTGCGAATAGAACATCAAACCAGAGGCCCTGAGCCGGAGAGCCCCAGGTCAGGCCATCCACCGTTCGGGCTTTTACGATGTCCCGCCCGCGTTCCAGGGCCACGCGGCCCGCCGGAATCTCGCCCTGTTGACGGCAGGCCATGGAGAGAATAATCGATGCGGTCGCATCACGCAGTTCATTACGGGTCGAAAAGCCCAAACTCTTCCGGGCCCAGATTTCCGACTCTGCGGCATCGCCATTGCGATAGGCCCACAACGCAAGGGAAACACAGCGCCATGTGGCGGCGCCATCGTTTTCATCCGGGTCCAAAGTAGCCTTGGCCGCCAGTCGGGCAAACGGAAGGAGCCGTTGCATCATCTCATCATCACCGGGAATCAGCAGGGCGATTTTGATCACACGCTCAACGGATGCCGGGTTCTGCATCCCCTTACAACGCTCAATCGCAATCCGCCGGAATGCATCGTAAGCCGCCTGATTTCCGGTTTTCAGCAGGACCGGCCCGGCCATCAGGAAATCGCCGGTAATGTTATACGAATTATCCTTCACATCCACATCCAGCAGCCGGTTGAAATATTTCGACGACGCCTCGAATTCCCCCCGAAGCGCCAGCCACTCACCCACGGTCCGCAAAACGTGTTCGGTTTCCAGCGACGGGCTGAGCTCCGTTGAGATCTGATCCGCCTCGCGGTATGCATCTTCCTTCCGGCCCTGACTGATATAAAAGGCGGCCATGGCAATCCGCTCCCGATCTTCCGCTTTTATGCGAAGCAACGCCTGCCGCTGTTCAGCCTGCTCCGCGGCATGCTGCGCCTCCAGTGCCTTTTGCGTAGCCTCAACCGCCTGCCGCCGCGCCACCCGCTCCCGAACAAGCAGCCAGCTGGACACCCCAAGTCCAAAAATCAGCGAAAGACTCACGGCAAACACCGAAAAGGTCGCCACCTTGTTTCTCCGCATCAGCTTACGGATTCGATAAACACGACTGGGCGGACGCGCGACTACCGGTTCAACATGCAGATAGTGCTCCACATCCATGGCCAATGCATCGACCGTCTCATAACGTCGGGTCCGGTCCTTCTCCAGGGCCTTTAAGACAATCCAGTCCAGATCGCCGCCCAGCTCGGCGACAAGCCGGCGCGGCTCTGTAGCGCGTTCCTCGGCAATGCGCCGGCGCTCGTCATCACTCAGATGCAACAGTCGGGACGATGGTTTCTGCGGATCCCGCTCCAGCAGGATGCGGCGCATCTCTTCGAGCCCTTCCCTAAGCAGGTCCTGCTGATTAAACGGCGATTCACCGACCAGCAGTTCGTAAAGCAGCACGCCGAGGCTGTAGACGTCGCTGCGGGTATCGATATCCGAATGCCGGCAGTCCACCTGTTCCGGACTCATATAGGCCGGCGTGCCCATCCAGTGTTCCACCGAAGTATGAATGGTTTTATCCGTCAGCGCATCGCCCTGCGTGGCCTTCGCAATCCCGAAATCAATCACGACCGGGCGGGGCATTCCGTCGTGCGATGCAATCAGTACATTCGACGGTTTGATGTCGCGATGCACAATCCCCTTCTGATGCGCATGCTGAATCGCCTGACAGACCCGCACGAACAACTTCAAACGCTCATGGATACTCAGTCCATGATCATCGCAATATCGGGTGATCCGCTCCCCGGAAACCAGCTCCATTACGAAGTAGGGCCGCCCCGTTTCGGTCTCACCCGCATTGAATACGTGCGCAATATTCGGATGATCCATCATGGCCAGCGCCTGCCGTTCGGCCTCGAACCGGGCAATCACGCTCTGCGTATCCATGCCGGCCTTGATAATCTTCAGCGCCACCTGACGCCGGACCGGCTTAATCTGTTCGGCCAGATAGACGTCTCCGGCACCACCCTCCCCGATCTTCTGAAGCAGTTTATACGGCCCGATCTGTCGGCCCACTTCTCCGTCATCCGGAAGGGCGGACCTCATCTTGTCAAAAAATTCAGGAATATCGCTTAACGTACTCACCACTTCCGTGGCCGAAATGGTGGCCGGAGACCCTGCGTCAAAAATCCGTTCCGCCCGGTTCTGAAAAGAGAGCAGCCGATTCACGCGGTCTTTTACCGCGTCAAGATCACCGCAGGCCTGCTCCACAAAGGCCGACCGTTCCGCCTCATCATCAATCCCCAGCGCCTCGCAGAGGATTTCATCGCTTTGCGCTTTGATTGATTCCGAATCTGAATCCCTGTGTTGGCTCATGATACGGCATTCCGGCAGTCAGTTACGCGACTCTATCGCATCGATCATCCATACCTTGGCCGCCGCCCAGTAGCGCGCAACCGTCGGCTTGCTGATTTGCAGCGCATCGGCCACTTCATCCTGGCTCATGCCGCCGAAATAGCGCATCACTACCACCTGCGCCCACTTTGGGTGTTCCAGTTCCAGTGCGTGCAGCGCCTCATCCAGCATCAGGACAACATCATCCTGCGGCAATTCAGCCAGATCCAGATCATCCAGCGCCACCCGCTGAAGATCGCCCCCGCGTTTCAGCTGCGCCTTCCGGCGCGCATGCTCCACGAGAATGCGGCGCATGGCCGTGGCGGCGGCGGCAAAAAAGTAGGATCGGCTTTTCCAGTCTCGCCGGTCATCCTGCACCAGGCGCAGCCACGCTTCATGCACCAGCGCCGTCGGCTGCAGGGTATGCGCCGACATTTCCCGCTCCATGCGGACATGCGCCAGATTACGAAGTTCGTCGTAAACCAATGGAAGCAGAGCATCAGCCGACTGTCGGTCGCCGTCTGCCGCCGCATTTAATATGAGAGTTATATCATCCATGCCGAAAAATCAAAAACCACATACAGACTCCATGAATACGCAATGGACATCCGGATATCAACTCCGCGGTCGATCCTTCATCACAAATGAAGTTACGACGGTCTCCGCCGAGCTGCCGCCCACCATCACCTGAAAACGGCCGGGCTCCAGCACATAGGTTCCGTCGGGGAAGAAATAACCCAGCTCTTCCGGACCCAGATCAAAGCAGACCTCGCGGGATTCGCCCGGATCCAGCTCGACCTTCCTGAATCCCTTCAGCTCTTTGACGGGGCGGGCATAGGTGGCGACTTCATCGCGGATATACAGCTGAACCACCTCTTTGCCTTTTACGGCGCCGGAGTTGGTCAGCGTAACGCAAACCCGAAGGGTCTCGCCCGCTTTGATTTCCGGTCGGTCCAGCTTCAGGTCGGAATAGGTGAAGGTGGTATAACTCAGCCCGAATCCAAACGGATAGAGCGGCGAATTCGGAATATCGTTGTAGTGCGACCAGAACGGATAGTTGTCCGCCCCGGCGGGACGCCCGGTATTCTTATAGTTATAATAGAGCGGAATCTGGCCCACGCTGCGGGGGAATGACATCGGCAGCTTGCCGGACGGATTGCAGGTTCCAAACAGGACGTCGGCCATGGCATGGCCGGCTTCCGATCCGGCCTGCCACGTTTCAAGAATCGCCGGCGCCTTTTCGGCAATCTCCGGAATCACGACCGGCCGCCCCGTCATCAGCACCACTACAATCAGGGGATTGGCCGTATAGACCGCCTCAAAAAGTTCATTCTGAAGCCCCTTCAACGTAATGTCGGATTGACTGCGCCCTTCTCCCGACTGGAAAGCGTCTTCGCCGATGGCCAGCAGAACCACGTCAGCCTGCTGTGCCACACGAACGGCCTCTGCAAAACCGGAACGGTCGTCTTCATTGAACGAAACAATATTCCCGAAGCCGCGCGAACTGGTGATATAGTCGCATCCTTTCGCATAAAGCACCTGTACGCCCTCCCCGGCCGCCGCCCGGACTCCTTCTAACAGGGAAACCGCCGATCCGGAAACCGCCTGCGCCCGCCAGTTACCGAGCGGAGAATCCTTTTCATCGGCCAGCGGACCGATCACAGCAATCGTTTTTACCTC
>JAFGVP010000138.1 GCA_016937945.1 Pontiellaceae bacterium
GTGCAGTTCTCCGATCTGAACATCGATGAATATTCAGCCATCCCGGAAGGCACCCACCTTATCTGGGAATACTCAACCGACGGTGGCGTGACGTGGGACGCGGTGGTTCCGGCGGAAGAAGAGCGGCTGCCAAACCTGACCGAAAGTGTATTGGTGCGGATCCGATTCAGCTCCGGTATGAACAACGACACGCCCGCGCTCAATTTCCGGGATGTCAATCTGGTCGGCTATCTCAATAAAACGACCGGCGTTTATCTGACCCGCGAGAACGAACTGACGCAAGGCGTTGAATCCACCAAAGTCTACACCCAGATGGATATTCCGAGCGGCACCGGCATTTTGTGGTTTGCCTCCAATGACGGCGGAGAAACATGGGAAGCCATGGCCATCGACGACACCCGGCCCATCGATGAAAACTGGACGGAATACACGCTGACCAGAACTTTTGCTGATCCGACGGGTAACAAGGTCCGGTACAAAGCGGAGCTGACCGGAACCGCCGTGACCTATCCGAGAATTCACACCCTTGGCGCAACGCTGAGCTGATGGAGGGCGCGAAATGATTGTCCAACGCCGGGGCGGGATGACGGAATTCATCCCGTCCCCACAGGAAAAACGGGACGGTTTGGTTCGGGACCACTCCTTCAACCTGATCGAAAACCTGCACCAGCGGCTGCAGCGATTGGAGACGGAGCTGGGCCTGCCGCTCGAAGATGCCGAAGCCTGCTCCGCTTTTCTCGAAAAGCTGAAGCGGGATGAATCCCGCAACACCGCTATCCACAACGAGCTGCTCACGAAAGTCAAATAGTCGCCCTGATCGCTAATGCATTCCATCCCAATGTGTTAGCGGATTGTTTTCGGTGTTCTTTCTCTTGCTATACCTCCGAAACAGAGCGTGTATGCACACCGTAAAGGGCGGGGTAACAGGTTTCCCCGCAACGAGTAAAAGACACGAACGGAGACGCAGGATGGACTTAAGAGAGCTTAGATTCGGGATTGAGATTGAAACCGTAAAACGAACCCGCGAGCAGATTGCCCGGGCGGTTCATTCGGTGGTCGGCGGTACGGTTCGGCATGTAGGTTATCCATCCTGCTACGATCCATGGGAGGTAACAGATCTGCGGGGCCGCACATGGAAGATTGTCAATGATGCCTCGCTTTCCGGTGTCCCCGGTCACCTGCGGGCGGAGCTGGTCAGTCCGGTTCTGACCTACGACGACATTGCCCAGTTTCAGGAGGTGGTCCGGGCCGTCCGGCGGGCCGGAGGGCGGGTAAACACGCAATGCGGCATTCATATCCATGTTGATGCGGAACCCTTTGATGGCCGCAAGCTGGGGAACCTCGCCAAGATGGTCTACAAGCAGGAGCCGCTGATTCTTCACGCGCTCGGCATCAGCACCAGCCGCCTCAGCCAATACACCCGACCAGTCAGCGACGACCTGATCCGCAACATTGAACGACACCGCCCCAGAACCAAGGAAGAACTCAACCGCATCTGGTACGGGTACCATAACCACCAGCCCCGGCATTACGACAACACCCGCTATCACGGCGTTAATCTTCACAATGTCTGGTATCGCGGCACCGTTGAATTCCGCTGGTTCGAGTCGACGCTCCACGCCGGAAAGATCAAAGCCTACCTGCAGTTCTGTTTGGGCATCGCCTCCAAAGCCCTCAACGCCCGCTCCGCTTCCAGCCGCAAACGGGACTTTAATGCGCAGAGCGCGAAATATGACTTCCGCGTCTTTCTTCTTCACCTCGGTCTGATTGGTGACGAGTTCAAAACCGCCCGCATGCACCTGATGAAAAACATGCCCGGCGATGCCGCTTTCAAACGCGGGCGACCACACCCCGCAGAAACCATAACCCCACTTGCAGAGGCCGGATCAACATCCGGCCTCTCTGTTTAACACGAGGAGCAACCATGAAGATAAAGATCCATTCCATGGCTTTCGACGGAAAGCCGATTATCGACGACGGCAGAATTGTGCAGGCCCCGACCTGCCTCGAGGTCGCCGAGCGGATGCACCATCAAACGCCGTTCACCGCCGACCTGTCGCTGAGGGAATACCAGCGCAGGGTGCTTGCCAAGATTGAAGGCGACAGCGCGACGCCTCTGCCGGACGATCCCGAACAGGCCGCCGCCGAGTTTTTCACCCGCATGGCGCGACACGGCTGGGTGGAATTTATGCCGGATGAGGACCCCATCGAGTCGCCGTATCCCGACCGGTTTCAGAAAGCCGTGAAAGCGGTGCGCGATTCCGGTCGCACCAACATGTTCGACATTCCCGTGGTCATCGACCTGATTCGCGAGATGGGCTGTCCCGAGGTCGCCCTCTGGATCACCGGCCACCTTGTGGAATACGTGGAATTCATCATTGGGGAGCCGAAAATCTTCTTCTCTCAAACCGGCAACGGGAGCGGTGCATCATGTGCGGGCAAGTAGGCGTCATCTTTGGAAAGAAGCGCCGTCGGATTGCCGAGCGTGATTATCTGAACGAGGTATTCGTTCGCATGCTGCTCTGCTCCGAGCGGCGCGGACCGCATGCTTCCGGAGTGGCTCTGCTTCAGGCCGACGGTGACTTCCGGCTTTTCAAACGCCCGGTCCGTGCGCATCGGCTTGTCCGTGATGCGGCCTTCTGTGAAGTGTTGAATGAAGTGAACATTCATACCACCGTCCTCATGGGGCATACCCGCTGGCGCACCCGGGGCAGTGAAGCCAACAGCCGCAACAACCATCCCATCCGGGCAGGAAACATTATCGGAACCCACAACGGCACCATCTACAACGCGGATCAGCTGTTCCGTCGGTTTCAACTACCGCGCTATGCCGAGGTGGACAGCGAGCTGATTTTCCGGCTGGCCGACTGCTTTGACTCTGAGCGTGGATTGAACGACGCAGGCTTCCGAAAAGCCCTGCGCCTCTGTCGCGGGCAAATGAGCGCCGTGCTGGCCTCTCGGCTGAATCCCGGGACCATTACCGTACTCAAAGGGAACAAGCCGCTCACGTTGCGCTACAGCCGCAAGCACCGCGTTGTGCTCTACGCCTCCGAAGCCGGGTTCATTGATTCCGTGCTCGACGACCCGCGAGGCTGGCGGGATCTGAAAATTCCGCCGTTCACCATGCTGAGTTTCAATCATGAAAATCTGCAGGCGTGGAAACAGCAACTCTTCGAATTTATCTGTCAGGAACGGAAAGGAACCTTGCCCCACGGAGTGATCGCATGAATACAGACCAACCGCTGCGCATCTTTGTTTATGGTACCCTTAAGCGCGGGTACTGGAATCATGACCGGTTCTGCTCGCAGGCCGTCAGCATTGAACCCGCGACCACTTGGGGCAGGCTCTTCCATCTGCCCGCCGGATTCCCCGCATTGGAAATGCCGGACTGTCGTATCCTTGCGCTCGGAACCTCCGATCCGCTGGCCGACACATTGACTCAGAACACCATAGCACTGCCGAAAAATTCCATGGACCGTCCCGATGGCGACTGGGATCTCATCCATGGCGAGCTGATGACCTTTAACGATCCCATCGTGGATCTGCCGCCTGTCGACCGACTGGAGGGATTCAACCCTCACGGAAGAAGTATGTACGAGCGGGTTCTTACTGCCGTAGAAAGTCATGGCTGCCTGCAGACGTGCTGGGTCTATTTGGGTCTCGAGAATGTTTTACGCGGCGGGGTTCGTCTGTCGGATGGATACTGGAACGGCAGCAGATTCCGCCAACCGCGATAAAAATCCTTTTCACTTCACCCGGATTCATTCTCGCCCTGTTTAAAAAAGGGCATGAATGATGAATGTAAGGGATATTGGTGGGAAACATATTTGACGATGGAGGAATGGGGGCGTCTATCGGCAACCCCGCAAATATGGAGTAATTCAGCTTCTCCGGCAGAGATTGATGATCGGCTGCAAACAGAACATGAAATGGGATTGGTTGCCGTCGATTTTCTTTTGGTTCTGACTCCGCGCCAGCGGCAGGTGGTGGAGCTGTACTGTCTTGAGGGCCGAACGCAGGAGGAAGTGGCAGATGCACTCGGCATTTCCCAGCAGACGGTCTCGCAGCATCTGATGGGAAAGCTGCGGGACGGGCACCATGTCGGCGGCGCGTTTCGTAAATTGCGCAAAGCCATTCTCAAAGCGGCAAAGGCGCGTGCCGGGCAAAAAAACCGCCGTGCCCGCATTCTTTCCGTTTTCGGAGAACTGCTTGATTCATCGGTCACCCGGCGGCGGGCCTGTGAACTGATCAACAGACTTGCGCGGGAATCCCGGCGGAAAAAATAAACTTTCTTCCCCAAAAGTGCCTGTATTTTTCCCTATAGGTAGAGGGCTGTATTGTTCATGCCCGGATTGGGAGTTCGCATGGATTGGCTAAACGTTGGCAATAAAGCGGATGCCGTGAAATACAGAGCGGTGGCGTACTATCGTCATTCCGCGCAGGACCGGCAGGAAAACTCGGTTGAAATTCAGCAGGATCAGGTGCGCCAGTTTGCGCGGGAGCATGAAATCGAAATCATCCGGGAATTTGCCGACCGGGGAAAATCCGGGTTGTCGACCGAGGGGCGCGACGGATTTAACGAAATGATCCAGGACTATATTGAGGGCGGAAAGGAAGCTTTTGATTTTGTCCTCGTGCTCGATGTCAGCCGGTGGGGGCGCTATCAGGATACGGACCTCTCCGCATATTATACCGGTCTGTGTGCCAAGCATGGGAAGCGGGTGGTGTTTACCTCCATCGGGTTCGGTGCGCAGAACGACCTGTTGCACGGGCTGCATCTGAGCATTGAGCGTTATCGCGCCGCCAGCTACAGCCGGGAGCTGAGCACCAAGGTTTTCAAGGGGTGCGCCAAGATTGCCAGTCAGGGATTCCGGGCCGGAGGAATGCCGCCGTATGGATTTCACCGGCTCCTTCTGGACGAGCAACGCAATCCCGTTCAGATACTGAAACGGGGCCAGCGCAAAAGTATTCAGAACCAGCGCGTAACGCTCACTCCGGGCAATCCGGACGAGGTCGCCGTCATTCAACGCATCTACAAGGACTTCGTGCAGCGCGAGTATGCTCCAAAGCAGATCGCCTGGCTGCTGAATCGGCAGGAGATTCCTTCGCCCGGAGGATGCCGATGGTCTGCCTCCTCGGTTCGCTCTATTCTGGAAAACGAACTGTATGCCGGAACGATGGTTTACAACCGAACCACACAACGGCTCAAATCGGCCAGTCATCACAATCCCCGGGACGAGTGGATCCGCACAGAAAACGCCTTCCCGGCCATCGTCGATAGAAAGCAGTTTGACCTTGCCCAGAAAATGTTCGCAGACGCGGAAGAAGCGCGGCGCATCAAATATTCAGCCGAAGACATGCTCGAACGCCTGCGACGGATTTATGAACAGTACGGCACTGTTCGAACCTCTCTCGTTGCTGCTGAGAAGGAGATGGTTTCGGTGGCCACCTATACTCACCGTTTCAGCTCCTTTGGCGGGGCCTACCAGCACCTGTTCTCGGAAGTGATTGATTCGCGCCGGGCCGAGGTCACCCAGACCATAAAGCAATTGGTTCACGATACGGAAGAATACGGCGATTTCATTGTATTGCGGAACTATGTCAGCGTCCGCATCCAGCCCGTCGTGGCTTACCATTATGGTTTCGAGGAGGTCTGGACATTCATGCCTGATGTTCGCCCGGAAATCGATATTACCATCGGTGTGCCGCTTTCCAACGGCGGGAAATATGATGTTCTCGGCTACCTGTTCTTCCCCCGGCTTATGCTCGGAGGCCGGAAGGTGAAGGTTTCGACCACGACCGCCGATAAATTCGATCTGCACGCCTACACTCTTTCCCAAGCGTTGGAAAACCTAATCGGATTGGAGGGCATAAAATGAAGAACAGAAAAATCACCCCGATGACGGACCGGGAATACCGGTTGATTCCTGTGGACAGTATCGTGGTGCTGAATTCCCGCAACCGAAATCAGCAGAAGTTTGCTGAAAACGTTCGCAGTATCGATGAGGTCGGACTGCGGAAGCCGATTGTTGTTAACGGCAGAGGATTCGACCGAACCGGTAAATATGAACTGGTCTGCGGTGAAGGCCGCTATCTGGCCCATAAAAAACTGGAGCGTGCGGAAATCCCCGCCGAGGTGATCGACTGCGACCGCAAAACCGCGCTGCTTTTCTCCCTTGTTGAAAACATTGCGCGGGTACCGCCCGGCACCATGTGGTTCGCCCAGGAAATGAAACGCATGCACGATGCCGGGCTCAACTTCACCGAAATCTCACGTTATGTCGGTAAATCCGCGACGTATGTGAGCAGTTATATCCAGCTGGTTGAAAACGGTGAAACCCGCCTCATTGAGGGCGTGGAACAGGGTCTTTTCTCCATGTCTTTCGCCACGCAGGTTGCGCAGTCCGACGACAGCACCATTCAGAACGTGCTTATGGATGCGTTTGATGATGGAGTGGTCAACTGCAACACCGTTCGCCGTGTCCGCAAGCTGCTCGAACTCCGGATGAACCGGGGCAAGAGTTCAGATCAACGCCTCCAGCGCTCGGAGGGCTACACGCTGAAAGAGCTGAAGCATGAAATCGTCAAAAGCACCAAGGAGAAAGAAGAGTTTGTTCATCAGGCTCAGCAAAAGGAAAACCGGCTTGTCACGCTTTTGCTGGGGATCTCTACGTTAATGGAGGATCCGCAGGGAATGGAGCTGCTATCTTCTTTTGACCTGACTGTACCGCCGAAGCTTCAGCGGGATTATGGAATCAACCTGCCAACCCCGGAGGAGACCGTATCATGAAACCGTATGAATTGGATGGAATCGACGTGGCGATTGAATCACTCAATCCATTGAATGAGCGTCCCAATATGAATACCGAAAAGCATCGGGGCTACCGCCGCATCCTTTCCAGTATTCGGCAAATAGGCCTGATCGAACCGCTTTGCATCTATCGCGAGGGTGAGCGCTACATCATTCTCGACGGTTACCTGCGCTGGCTGGCCTGCCGGGAACTCGATTACGAAACCGTTCCCTGCATTCTCTATAAGGACAAGGAGGCCTACACCTTCAACCGTATGGTGAACAATCTGTCCGGTTTTCAGGAAATAAAAATGATGCGCAAATCTCTGGAATCCCTGGACGAACAAACCATCGCCGATACCTTCGGGCTCAAAAACATCCGCTACCGGATGGCCCCGACGCTGGTGCAGCAGCTCCATCCATCGGTTGCGCAGGCCTTCGAAAAAGAGCTGATCGGGAAAATCGCCGCCTTGGAACTGTTGTGTGTAAAGCCCGAGCGGCAGGCCGTAATGCTCCGCGAAATGAGGCGGGTAAATGATTTTACCCCCGCCTTCATCCGTGCGCTGATTCTCAAAACGCCGCCGGAACTCCGCGTCCCCAACCGGAACCCGCGCCAAGCCAAGAAAAAAGAGAATCGCGACAAGCGGTTGGCGCTGGTGGAGCGGCTGGAAGAGGCCGAAAAACAGCATGAATTCTATACCGGCCTTTACCGTCAATACACCGCCGATCTCCTCAAGATTTCCCTCTACGCCCGGAAACTGATCACCACACCCGCCATCCGGGAATATTTTGAGGCACACCATCCCTCGGCCTTCAAGGAAATCTACGTAATTGTTTTAGAATCGCAGTAGTTTCTTCTGGGGGAAATCCATCAGCGGATTCCGGCGTCTGACAAATATCTGATCTGGAACCGCCGTATAACCGTTGGGCCTATACGGACTCGAACCTTCCGTCGAGACCGTATAGGCCTTTTGTTGGGAGTTTAGATGGTGTCAAATTCGGTCAAACACGGTTAAACAGGTAACAAACCTTGATTATTTGATCTCATAATGCATACTCCCGTCTTTTAATGCAGACGAAGTGCTTCAAGGTCAGTCATATGATGGGCTAAAAGTTTGGAATCGATAATTAATCGGCGATGCTGCTTGATTCTCCGATCCGGAGAAGCTGGCAGAAGATTTAGATAAACGGAGAATACAATGGCTAGAGCTGATTTGTTAACCAGCTTGGTGAAATTTGGTGTTAACGGAGACAAAGTCCGCTTTAGAAAAGTGGTTGAAACCATTATTTCCGAAGAGCGCGCCAAGCAGCATTCGGTTTTGGCAGAAAAGCTTGAGAAGTTACTTCAGCAGTCTGCTCCAGAATTCAAGTCCGCAGCCAACGGAACCGTATCGCCGCTCTCCACACAACGAATTGATAATCTTCTGCATGAAATCTCTCCTCAGAAGCGACTTGATGATTTGATTCTGCCCGAAGATGTTAAGCAGATTTGTCGGGAAGTGGTACAGGAGCATCACAGGGCGGATTTATTGCGGTCCTACGGCCTTGAACCCCGCAACCGGGTTCTTCTGATCGGCCCTCCCGGAAACGGGAAAACATCACTTGCCGAAGCCATTGCCGAGTCATTGATGGTGCCTCTTTATGTGGTCCGCTATGAAGGCGTTGTCGGAACCTACCTCGGAGAAACCGCTGTCAGGCTGCGTCGATTGATTGATCACGCCTGCACCCGTAAATGCGTCCTCTTTTTTGATGAATTTGAAACGCTGGGCAAAGAACGTGGTGATACGCATGAAACTGGGGAAATCAAACGTGTTGTCAGTTCTTTGCTGATGCAGATTGATACCTTGCCCAGTCATGTGGTGGTGATTGGTGCAACCAACCATCCCGAACTGTTGGATCGTGCGGTCTGGCGGCGCTTTCAGGTAAGAATGGATTTGCCGGAACCGACCCGCGCCCGCCTTGAGGAATGGTTTGAGCGCTTCCAGCGAAGACTGGACATAGACCTTGGATACGCTTCAGGAACGCTGGCCAAGAAGCTTTATGGGCTCAATTTTGCCGAGATCGAAGAGTTTGGTACAACGGTGTTCCGCCAATATGTTTTGGAACAACCGGATGCGAACATGAAAAGCATCATCAGTCGGACATTAAAACACTGGGCGGCCCGTTCCGCAAAAACAGAACAGGACACCGGGGGGACTGATTAATGGCGGAGCTACCACTTTTACTTTTCCCGTCACCGGAGGTGGCTTCGAAAACACCCGGTCATGGTTTCGGAGGGAACCTCAATCGTCCTACAGCAGCCAGACAAGGCCAACGCTTAAATCCCGTCTTCCTGCAGCTTCAGAACTCATTTAATGCCCGGAGTGTTGAACTGCAACAAACACCAAACGGCATCGATCCGGAGCAGGTTCTCGTCATTGAAACCGTTGGCAATGTTGAGGACTTTGCGAATGCGGTGAAAAAGGTCGAAGGGCTGGAATGGATGGGTGAATTTGCCCTCGATGGCATTTCTCCAGATGAGGATTTTCAGGATAAAAAAGATCCGGAAAAAGAGCTGAGTGGTCGTCTGTATCTGATCATGAGCAACCAGACCGCGCTCACACAAATGTTGTCGCTCTGGCAGCGGTATACAGAGAATCCGGATACGATGAATTTCAAAAGCGGTGAGTATCACGGCTTGGCAAAATTTAAGGATGTGTTCCTGCATTTGAAAGACATCCGCAGATGGGGCGTTGAAGACCGACTGGCAGAACGCGAAGTTTTTGAAATATGGCAGGAAAATCTTGAGTTTGATGCCCAGCGCAATGTCCGATTTGAAGCGGAGCTATGGTTTCGCGGGAGTGAAGACAAACGCAGTGAAAGTGAAAGTATTGTTTCCGGGTTGATTCAAGAATTCGGGGGCAGCGTTATTTCTCAGTGTGTGATTCCCTCTATTGCCTATCATTCGGTTCTGGGCGAAATCCCGGCGCAGACCGCCCTGCAAATACTGGAGCAGCCGGAAGTTGATCTGATCAAATGTGAAAACATCATGTTCTTCAGACCAACCGGTCAGATGGCGACAGGAAAAGAGCCGGTTGAAGGTGATATTTCCGATTGCCAGGTTTCCGCAGAAGACCAGCCTGCAGGTGAACCAGTTATCGCTGTTCTCGATGGGCTTCCACTTGAGAACCATAGGCTTCTGGCCGGAAGACTTATTGTTGATGATCCAGATGACTGGGCCTCGGAATATCCAGCCATCGATCGTCAGCACGGTACAGCCATGACCTCGCTTATCGTTCATGGTGACCTCAATGACGGTTCCAACCCTTTAAGCAGACCGGTATATGTGCGGCCGATTATGAAGCCGACTGCATGGCATCAGTCGCCCCGGCCTGAACAGGTTCCTGATGATGTTCTTTTTGTCGATTATATTCATCGAGCCGTGAGACGGATTATGGAAGGTGAAGGAGATGACGAAGCAGCGGCACCTACGGTAAAGATTATCAATCTATCCATAGGTGATCGCGCCCGACACTTTTCACAGGTCATGAGTCCGCTTGCACGTCTATTGGACTGGTTGAGTGCAAAATATAGCGTGCTGTTTGTTATCAGTTCCGGAAATCACCCCGAGCCCATCGATACGGGTATGTCCAGCCGTGATTTTGAAGCCTTGAATGCCAGTGATCGAGAGGCTCTGGTAGCAAAGAAAATTTACGAAGATGCCCGACACCGGAGGTTGTTATCTCCAGCTGAAAGCATCAATGGACTGACTGTTGGAGCCATTCATCATGACAGTTCGCAGAATGGTCCAATGGGCTATTTGGTAGATGTCTTCGAATCCACTCTGCCGAGCCCGGTTTCAGCTTTTGGTACAGGGTATCGAAGAGCCATAAAGCCCGATCTGCTATTCTCCGGTGGGCGGGTACTCTACAGCCAATCTCTCGGGTCTGGAAATGCATCCCTTCAGCTCAGCAATAGAAGAATAGCCCCCGGGAATCAAGTGGCCGCTCCAAGCTCCCATGCCGGTGAACTGAATAAAAGCCAGTTCTGTTGTGGAAGCAGTAACTCTGCAGCATTGACGAGCCGCGCTGCGGGCATCTGCTATGACTATATTGCCGACCTCTTTTCAGAGCTGGCTCCGGACGTTGACTTTGCGGCTTTTGGCATTCCGATTCTCAAGGCGATGCTGGTGCATGGATGCAGCTGGGATGACGTGGGCAGCAAACTGGATGAGTTACTTAGAACCGATGGCAACGGAGCGCAGATAAAAAACTGGATATCCAGATGGATTGGATATGGCGTTCCTGATTTCGGAAAAACATTGGGGTGTAATGAGCAACGGGTAACCCTGATTGGCTTTGGGCGATTAAACGATGAAGAAGCTCATGTTTATGATCTGCCGTTACCGCCATCATTAAGCGCTCAGCGCGAATGGCGAAAATTTACGGTCACTCTGGCTTGGCTATCGCCGGTTGCATCAACCACACAGCGTTATCGGGAGGCTCAGCTTTGGTTTGATTTTGAGGATGGCAAACAATCCCGCGCAAAGCTGAACAACAAACTCCGGGTGACCGGTCTGGACAGCGACGGCAATGCAACCCGACGGGGCACTATTCAGCATGAAGTCTTCGAAGGAGACAGCGCCGTTGCCATCACTGATGGAGATGTCCTGCAGATAAAAGTGAACTGCCGCAAGGATGCCCGGAAGATCGAGACTCCGGTCGCTTATGGTCTGGTTGTCTCTCTTGAGGTCGCCGAAGGGGTCAATTTGCCAATATATAATGAGGTCCGTACACGAATTGCTCCGCAGATTGAAATTCGTCCGGGCGGACAAGCTTAATATGTTAAGAGCGGAATAGTTTCATGATCGAACGAACACATGCTTATGAGGTGAAAAATGGAAGATAGATGGTTATCCGTTGATGAAATCGGCGGCTATCTCGGGGTAACACGGGATACTGTCTATAAATGGATTAGCGACAAAAAGATGCCCGCCCACAAAATTGGCCGTCTCTGGAAGTTCAAAAAAGATGAAGTCGATGAGTGGGTGCGCGGGGGCGGTGCAACCGAGAAGACCGAGCAGGATCAATCTGAATGAGCAATAACAAAGAAACAGAACGGGCGGAGCTCCACAAAACGATCTGGCGCATCGCCAACGACCTGCGCGGAAGTGTGGACGGATGGGACTTCAAGAGCTATGTGCTGGGCATGCTGTTTTATCGCTTTATCTCGGAAAACCTTACGGGCTATCTGAATGACCTTGAGCGCAAGGCAGGCATTCCCGACTTTGACTATGCCGCATTGAACGATAAGGAGGCCGAATTCGGGCGGGCCGAAACGGTGACGGAAAAAGGGTTCTACATCCTGCCATCCGACCTTTTTGTGAATGTGCGGGCGAAGGCGCGACACGATCAAAACCTGAACGAGACCCTGTCCCGTGTATTTAAGGATATCGAAGGTTCTGCGCTGGGCAGCGACAGTGAAGACGATTTTAAAGGGCTGTTCGACGATCTGGATGTGAACTCCGGCAAGCTTGGTCCTACGGTTGCCAAACGAAATGAAAAACTGGTCAAGTTGCTCGATGCCATTGGCGATCTGCCCCTGAGTAACGGCGGCGGTTTTTCCCATAACACCATCGATCTGTTTGGCGATGCCTATGAATATCTGATGACCATGTACGCCTCCACCGCCGGAAAATCGGGTGGCGAGTTTTTTACCCCGCAGGAGGTGTCCGAACTGCTCGCCCGTATTGCCGTGGTTGGGAAAAGCGAGGTGAACAAGGTCTATGACCCGGCCTGCGGTTCCGGCTCGCTGTTGCTCAAGTTCGCCAAGGTGCTGGGCCACGGGAAGGTTCGTCAGGGTTTCTACGGTCAGGAAATCAACCTGACCACCTACAACCTGTGCCGGATCAACATGTTCCTGCACGATATCAACTATGAAAAATTTGATATCGCCCACGGCGATACGCTCACCGATCCGGCCCACTGGGACGATGAACCCTTTGAAGCCATCGTCTCCAATCCGCCGTATTCCATTAAGTGGGACGGTGATGCCAATCCGTTGCTGATTAATGATCCTCGCTATGCCCCGGCTGGGGTGCTCGCTCCCAAGAGCAAAGCCGACCTGGCTTTCACCATGCATATTCTGAGCTGGCTGGCGGTCAACGGCACGGCGGCCATTGTCGAGTTTCCCGGCGTGCTCTATCGCGGCGGCGCGGAGCAGAAGATTCGCAAATACCTGATCGAAAACAACTATGTCGATACCGTCATCCAGTTGCCGCCGGATCTGTTTTTCGGCACCACCATTGCCACCTGCATCATCGTGCTGAAAAAATCAAAGCACGACAACGCCACCCTGTTTATTGATGCCTCCGCCGAGTTCATCCGCAACGGCAACAAAAACAAGCTCGATGAAGGCCACCGGAAAAAGATCCTTGAGGCCTTTACCGTCCGCGAAGATGTCGAGCATTTTGCCAAGCTGGTGCCGAACGAAGAGATTGGCGAAAATGATTACAACATCGCCGTCTCCTCCTACGTGACCCAGAAGGATGAACGCGAGGAGATCGACATCGCGGCATTGAACGCCGAAATCAAACAAATCGTCGCCCGGCAATCGGAACTGCGGACACAGATCGACGCCATCGTGGCGGATTTGGAAGGAGAGTTAGCATGATCCTGAACAATAAACTGGGAATTACCGATCAGATCGAACTGGCAAAGACCGAGGAAAAGATCAGCAAGCACAAGGCGAAGCAGCTTTTTGATTCGGGCGATATCGACAATGTGGAGGTCGGCACCTATGCCGGACTGGCTTTTATTCATGCCTACCTGTTTGACGAGATCTATGACTTTGCCGGAAAGATGCGGGACGTGAACATCGCCAAGGGCAATTTCCGTTTTGCGCCGCTGATGTATCTGGAGCAGTCCCTTCAACATATCGATGCCATGCCGCAAGGCGACTTTGATGAAATCATCGAAAAATATGTTGAGATGAACATTGCCCATCCTTTTCGGGAAGGGAATGGACGCTCGACGCGCATCTGGCTGGATCTGATTCTGAAAAAGGAGATCCAGCAGGTGGTCGACTGGAACCAAGTGGATAAAGAGGAATACCTCTCCGCCATGGAACGCAGTCCCGTAAAAGATGTCGAAATCAAGGTGTTGCTGAAAAGCGCGTTGACGGATCAGATCGATGATCGCTCGCTTTTTATGAAAGGCATCGACGTCAGTTATTTCTATGAGGGCTACAGCGAATTCAAAACGGAGGAGCTGTGATGAGCCGGATTGATGAACTGATTGCCAAGCACTGCCCGGACGGGGTGGAGTTTAGAGCCATTGGAGAGATTGCGGAGCTTGTGCGTGGTAACGGAATGCCTAAATCCGATTTCGTGGAGACTGGCGTTGGCTGTATCCATTACGGTCAGATCTATACATTCTATGGAGTTTGGGCGACAGAAACGATTTCGTTCGTCTCGCCCGGAAAGGCGAAAAAGCTCGCCAAGGTCGATCCCGGGGATTTGATCATCACAAATACCAGCGAAAATATTGAGGATGTATGCAAAGCGGTGGCATGGCTCGGGGAATCGCAGATTGTCACGGGCGGTCACGCCACCGTTCTCAAACATAACCAGGACTCGAAATACCTCTCTTACTACTTCCAGACGTCACATTTTTTCGCTGAGAAAAAGAAGCATGCCTTTGGCGCAAAGGTTATCGATGTTTCCGCAAAAAACTTAGCCAAGATCCGCATTCCCGTCCCGCCGTTAGAAGTTCAGCAGGAAATTGTTGCGGTGCTGGATCGATTCACTAAACTCGAAGCAGAACTCGAAGCAGAACTCGAAGCAAGACGCAAGCAATATCAGCATTATCGCGATTCTTTATTGAGCTTCGATGACGCGAGCATGGCAATCACAAGCAAGCAAGCAAGCAAGCATGCAAGGTGGCTGACATTGGGTGAAATAGCAACTATAGGAACAGGCAGTCACGATACGAAAGATGCCATCGAGGACGGTGATTACATTTTCTATGCAAGGGGGCGTGAACCACTGAATCTTAATTCTTACGACTTTGACGAAACCGCTATTATTACTGCTGGCGACGGAGTTGGTGTAGGAAAAGTTTTTCATTGGGCTGAAGGTAAATATGCACTTCATCAACGAGCTTACAGGATCGTCCCGAGTGATAATGTCGCCGCCCGCTATATCTATCATTATCTTGCGGCGAACTTCTACGATTACGTGCAGAAGACATCCGTTCATTCCTCTGTAACATCCCTGCGGAAGCCAATGTTTCTCAAGATGCCAATTCCAGTTCCAGCAATTGACGAACAGGAACGCATTGTGTCCATTCTGGATAAATTCGATGCGCTGGTAAACGACCTTACTGCCGGACTGCCCGCCGAAATCAATGCCCGTCGTCAGCAATATGAATACTATCGAAATCGCTTGCTCGATTTCGATGAATTGAAAATGGCGAGTTGAGAATGGAGAATTGTTGATGGATATACAGGATCGATCATTTCAGTTTGCCGTCAGGATTGTGAAGCTGTGCAAATTTCTCAATGAACAACCGGGTGTTAGCAGAACGCTTTCACATCAGTTGATTCGATCTGGGACATCTGTTGGTGCCAATATTGAAGAAGCGCAAGGCGGTCAAAGTCGTGCAGATTTTCTCTCGAAAATGTCCATCGCCCTAAAAGAAGCCAGAGAGACTCATTACTGGTTGAAACTTCTGAGCGCAGCGGATGTAGTCAAGTCCGATCTGATTGCTGAAATCCAAACAGAATCAAACGAATTGGTCGCCATCCTGACAACTATCGTGAAATCGACCAAGGAGGGCCATCATGGCTAAGCACTTCCTCCTCGATCATTTTAAATTCACTATTCTCAATTCTAAATTCTCCGCCAAGGAGGCCGCATGAGCGAAGATCCTGTACCCTATCGTATTGAACCCATTGCGCTTTCCGATGAAAGCACGGTGGTCGCGGAATATCTATGCGACCGGGTGCGGGAGACGGCCTATCAATCAGAGAACGAGCTGGAAAACCAGTTCATCAAGAAGTTGGAATTGCAGGCTTATGAATATCTGAGGATCACTACGGAAGAGGATCTGATCGCCAATTTGCGCCGCCAGCTTGAAAAGCTGAACCGAATCACTTTTTCCGATGCGGAATGGGAGCATTTCTTTTCCACCTGTGTTGCCGGAGCCAACGACGGCATCATTGAGAAAACGACGCGCATTCAGGAAGATCATATCCAGGTGCTTAAACGCGATGACGGCACGGTTAAAAACATATATCTGATCGACAAACAGCACATCCATAACAACAGCCTTCAGGTGATCAACCAATATGAGACGGAGGGTGCGCGGGCCAACCGCTACGATGTAACGGTACTGGTGAACGGTCTGCCGATGGTGCATGTGGAGCTGAAACGCCGGGGCGTGGATATCCGCGAGGCGTTTAATCAGATCAACCGCTATCAGCGTGACAGTTTTTGGGCGGACTCCGGCCTGTTTGAATACGTGCAGTTGTTTGTGATCAGCAACGGAACGCTGACCAAATATTACAGCAACACGGTGCGCGACAGCCATCTGGCCGAGCAACGCAGTAAGCGCTCGCGCCGCAAAACCTCCAACAGCTTTGCCTTTACGAGCTGGTGGGCCGATGCAAGAAACCAGCCGATCACGGAGCTGGACGGCTTTGCTAAAACCTTTTTTGCGCGGCATACGCTGTTGAATATTCTGACGCGCTACTGCGTGTTTGATGTGGATCGTAAGTTGCTCGTGATGCGTCCTTATCAGATTGCGGCGGCAGAGCAGATTCTGCAACGCATCGCTACCGGGACCAATCATCGGCAGTTGGGTAAAATTGCGGCGGGTGGTTATATCTGGCACACGACGGGAAGCGGAAAGACGCTGACCAGCTTTAAGGCGGCCCAACTGGCAAGAGGGCTTCCCGAAATTGATAAGGTGTTGTTCGTGGTGGACCGCAAGGATCTGGATTATCAGACCATGCGCGAATATGAGCGTTTTGAAAAAGGAGCGGCCAACTCCAATACATCCACCACGGTTTTGAAACGGCAGTTGGAAGATCCGAATGCCCGTATCATTATCACCACCATCCAGAAGCTCAGCCGTTTTGTGGCTAAAAACAGGAAGCATCCGGTGTTCGGACAACATGTGGTGGTGATTTTTGACGAGTGCCACCGCAGTCAGTTTGGTGATATGCACACCGAGATCACCAAATCCTTTAAGCGTTATCACCTCTTTGGTTTTACCGGAACGCCGATCTTTGCCGACAATGCGGGGAGTCACGGTAATCCGTTGCGGCGCACCACGGAGCAGGCGTTTGGCGAAAAGCTCCACACCTATACGATTGTGGATGCGATTAACGATAAGAACGTGCTGCCTTTCCGCATTGATTACATCAACACCATCAAGACCTCGCCGGGCGTCCGGGATAAGCAGGTCTCCGCCATCGACACCGAGCGGGCGTTGCTGGCCCCGGAGCGCATTGCGCAGGTGGTGAGCTATGTCCGGGAACATTTTGACCAGAAGACCAAGCGAGGCAGCAGCTACCGTCATGACGGCAAACGGATGATCGGATTCAATTCGCTGTTCGCCTCGGCCTCCATCGATGCGGCCAAGCGGTACTACATGGAATTTGCCGATCAGCAAAAAGATTTGCCGCCCGCACAGCGACTCAAGATTGGCCTGATTTACAGCTTTGCCGCCAACGAGGAGGAGCCTGACGGCCTGTTGAGTGAGGAGGAATTCGAAACCGAAGGGCTGGATCAAAGCTCCCGTGATTTTCTCGATGCCGCGATCCGGGATTATAATACGCTCTTCGGCACCAGCTACGATACCTCTGCCGATAAATTCCAGAATTACTATAAGGACCTGTCACAGCGCCTGAAGAACCGGGAACTGGATCTCGTGATTGTGGTCAATATGTTCCTGACCGGATTCGATGCCACCACGCTCAATACCCTGTGGGTCGACAAAAACCTGCGTGCCCATGGGCTGATTCAGGCCTTTTCACGCACGAACCGAATCCTCAACTCCGTAAAGACCTACGGCAACGTCGTTTCGTTCCGCAATCTGGAGCAGGAAACCAACGATGCGCTGGCTCTGTTCGGCAACAAGGATGCCAAAGGCATCGTGCTGCTGAGACCATATGCCGAATACTATAAAGAATACCAGAAGCGGGTAAATGAGTTGCTTGAGACGTTCCCGCTCGGTACGCCCATTATCGGCGAAACCGCCCAAAAAGCATTTATCAAACTCTTCGGCTCTATTCTTCGCCTGAAAAATATTCTGACGGCATTTGACGATTTTGCGGGGAACGAAATCCTCAGCGACCGGGACTTTCAGGATTATCAGAGCCTCTACCTGAACCTATATGCCGAGTTTCGCAGCACGTCCGAGGCAGAGAAAGAATCGATCAACGACGATGTGGTCTTTGAAATCGAGCTGATCAAACAGATTGAGATCAATGTCGATTATATCCTGATGCTGGTTGAAAGGTATCTGAAGAAGAAGGAGACGGGCGAAGACAAGGAGATCAAGGCTGCCATCGACCGGGCGGTCAATTCCAGTCCCAGCCTGCGCAACAAGAAAGACCTCATCGAGCAGTTTGTTGATTCCGTTTCCACCAAGTCCAAAGTCGATGCGGAATGGGTTGCCTTTATTGCGGCCAAAAAGGCGGAAGAACTTGAGCGAATCATCGCGGAAGAAAACCTCAACGTGGACGAGACAAAAGCATTTGTTGAAAATGCATTTCGCGACGGAGCGATTCCGGTCAACGGCACTGCCATCACGAAAATCCTCCCGCCGGTTTCAAGGTTCAACAAAAACAACAGCCATGCACTGAAAAAGCAAACCGTGCTGGAAAAGCTGAGCACGTTCTTCGAGCGGTTCTTTGGCCTGATCTAAAGGATATGACAATGATGAAAATGCCGACACAGGCTGTAAAGGACTACAGATGAAAGCACAGGATCTTCCACTCACACAGCTCCTCCAGGGATCGAAGCAGTTTATCATCCCCATTTTTCAGCGCACCTACAGTTGGGATCGCGCCAACTGTGAGCAGCTTTGGAAAGATATTCTGCGGGTCGGCTCAACGGATCAGCTCGACAGCCACTTTATCGGTTCGGCGGTCTATATTCCTGAACAGGATACGAGTGCGGCAATTTCTCGCTGGCTGGTGATCGATGGTCAGCAGCGCATTACGACGGTAACCCTGCTTTTAATGGGATTGATGAAGCGGTTGGAGGCTGAGGGACTGGAAGAGCCGATCAGTCCAATGGAAATCGAGGACTATTACCTCAAAAACCGTTATGGCAAAGGCGACCTGAAATACAAGATGCTCCTCACCAAAACCGACAAGGATACGTTAATCGCGTTGCTGGAGAACAAAGAGCCGGGCGAAAACGCATCGCAACGAATCCTCGATAACTATGCCTTTTTCAAAGAACGGCTGGCCGAAGCGGATTTGAATGCGGTTTATACCGGAATCAAAAAGCTGATGATTGTGGACGTGCGCCTGCAGCAGGGCATCGACAATCCGCAGATGATTTTTGAGAGCATGAACTCCACCGGCAAGGCGTTGACCCAAGCCGACCTTATCCGCAACTTTGTACTGATGGGATTGGATCATGATCTGCAGACCCGCCTGTACAGCGATTACTGGCGTCCGATGGAGGTGGCCTTTGGTGCGGATAATTACATCAATCAATTTGACGAGTTCATGCGCTATTTCCTCGTAATCCACACAGGGAATCACCGCATTCGCAAAGACGAAGTCTATAGTGAATTTAAGGTCTATTCCCGCAGCCTGGATGTTGAGAAATTGCTGGCGAGGCTTAAAGAATTCACGACCTACTATTGCGATATGGCATTAGGCCGTGGACAGGATAAAGAACTGGCAAATGCTTTTCACGACATCCGCGAGCTGCGGGCCGATGTCTGTTATCCGTTGCTGATGGAGGTTTATCAGGATTATCAGAACAACCACATCAGCAAAGAGGAATTTCTGGAGATCATCCGCATGGTGGAAAGCTATGTTTTCCGGCGGGCGGTTTGCGATATCCCCACCAACTCACTCCGCCAGACGTTTGCAACATTTGGCCGCCGCCTGAAAAAAGACCGGTATCTCGAGAGTGTGAAGGCTGCATTTCTGTTGCTCCAATCTTATCGACGTTTCCCCGGGGAATCAGAGTTTACGCAGAGAATCAAAGAGCGGAACCTGTACAATTTCAACCGCCGTTCCTACTGGTTGCGCCGGATGGAAAATCACGGACGTAAAGAGCGCGTGTATGTGCAGGATTATACCATCGAGCACATCTTGCCGCAGAATGACAACCTTTCTCATGAGTGGAAAACAATGCTCGGTCCGGAATGGGAGCAGGTGCATGAAACCTACCTCCATACATTGGGTAACCTGACACTGACCGGCTACAATTCCGAGCTCAGCGACCGTCCCTTTTCCGACAAACGTGATATGGAGGGAGGGTTCGCGGACAGCCCGCTTCGCCTGAACAAAGGTCTCGGCACTCTTCATAAATGGGATGAGGAGGAAATCAAGGCCCGGGCTAATACACTGGCAGTGAAAGCCGCCTCCGTTTGGAATGAACCATCGTTGGATGCATCAATCCTTGATGCCTACCGCGAGAAAATACCGGAAACCGGTTACAGCATCGATGATCATAAGCACCTGCTGGAAGGAAAAAATCGAGAGCTGTTCGAGGCCTTCCGTAAGGAGGTGCTTGCGCTGGATCCGTGTGTGACGGAAGAATTCCTGAAGCTATACGTCGCCTACAAAGCCGAAACCAACTTTGTGGATATTGTACCGCAAGCCAGCCGGTTGCGGTTGTCGCTGAATATGAGATTCCATGAAATCGACGATCCGCACGGACTTTGTGATGATGTCACAGGCCTTGGGCGCTGGGGGAATGGTGATATCCAGGTTTCCTTGTCTGAACTCGACCAGCTCCCGGCAGTCATGGGCCTGATTCGTCAATCCCTCGAGATGCAGTTGGGCGACGGAGATAATCAATGATGCAGTTCGGATTACCTGAAAAATGAAGCAGCCAGAATTAGATTTCGAATATTCAGAGGATAGAGACTTCTTTGATGATCTATTCCGTGACCATGGCGGAGTGGATCAAAACAATCAGCATTTTGACTTCAGAGATCCTGCCGAAAAGAGAGCGGAATTTAACAAAATAAGAAAAAGCGTATTTGCCGATTTGCAGTCAAGGGTCGGAAACATTTGCCAACTGGGATGCCATCCCGATTGCGAGGGAACCGGAACGCAAGTTGACCACCTCATCCCGCTTTCATCCAATGTGCTGAACAAAGAAATCAGACGCATGAAAGGAGCTGATGGCAAAAAAGTCAAAACCCAGTCATTCGGGTCAAACGACAAATCAAATTTCATTTTGGCCTGTGCTCGGTGCAATGCATTTAAAAAGCACAGATTCCCGTCCAGAGAACTCATTAACAGGATAAAAAACAACCGAAACGGCCTTCAGCCTATCTCTCCGCTCGGCCTGACGTAATGTTCAGCATCTAACAGCGACCGTGATGGAAAAACTTATGAGGAGTAAAATTACATTCAAGCCGGTTTATCCAGACTCCGGCTTAGAAGAGTGGTACGAGATCCATGCCTTGGTAAATTGGGATCTTTTGGAGCCGTATTGGCAAAAAGAACCTCAGATTGGACAGCCTGACCGGTCAAAGCTTACTGGATATTTAAAGCAATGGTTTCGTGAGGGCGGCTTCGTTCCCTCCTGTATTCATTGGAATGACCATCATGGGAATATTGGCTTCTGTAATGGGCGGCACCGACTGGCACTCATTACAAAACATCAATCCGAAGTGCCTGTTGTATTGCCGGGGCAATCGATACTTCAACCAGAAATACAGCGGGCGGTGATTCGAATTTTACAACCGGACGATGAGATCGAACTGCCGGATTTAGGCTTTGTCGAGGGTACGGGAACCATTCCAGTGATCAGGAATGGAATTATTACGCAGTATTGAATCAGAGCAGGAACGAATAACCGGCCTCCATTTGCCACACATATCTTGATTTAAATAGGCTCATGAGCGAAGTGTGTGTTATGCGAGATTCAGAAACCACCTTTAAGGATGTCATCTCCCGGGCACAAGGATGCCTGCTCGGCCAGCTGGCCGGTGATGCGCTGGGAAGTCTGGTCGAGTTCAAATCTCCGGCGGCGATCTTGACGCTCTATCCGGATGGTGTCCGGGAGCTGGAAGACGGCGGAACGTGGGATACGATTGCGGGCCAACCGACCGATGATTCGGAAATGGCTCTGCTTCTGGCCCGGATGCTGGTGAAGACGGGGACGTATGATCCGGTGGCAGCTCAGAAGGAATATCAATACTGGCTGAGTTCCGGTCCGTTCGACTGCGGCATGACCATTTCTGCCGGTTTGCGGGGAAATCCAAACCCGAACAGTCAGGCCAACGGCGCAATGATGCGAATCAGCCCGCTTGGTATCTTCGGGGCCGGATTTGAACTGGATCAAGTGGCCGAATGGGCGATGCAGGATGCAGCGCTGACCCATCCAAACGAAATCTGCCAGCAGGCGAACGCACTCTTTACGGTCGGCATTGCTCACGCCATCCGATCCGGTTGCAACCGTCAGGAGCTGTACCAAAGCATTCGGCGGAGGGCAGTTGACATGGCCGTCGCCCCGGCTTTGCTGGAGGCGGTTGAAAAAGCCGAAACCGAGCCTCCTGCGGATTATCTCAAACAACAGGGATGGGTGTTGATCGCATTTCAAAATGCCCTGTACCAATTGCTTCATGCGCCAAATCTTGAGGCCGGAGTGATCGACACCGTCATGGGCGGAGGTGACACCGACACCAACGCGGCCATTTGCGGGGCACTGTTAGGCGCTGTGTGCGGTCGGGAGGGAATTCCTGCCCAATGGCTCGACTGCCTGCAAAACTGCCGCCCAGAGGCCGAAAACCCAACCGTCCGGCACCCTCGATCAGAATGCTTTTGGCCAGTGGATGTGTTGGAGCTGGCTGAAGGATTGATTGATGGTTAAGACATGAGTTGTAAAACAACATGAGGTATTCATCAGGAAATCGAACCCACATCTGTTCTCTGTTGGGGAAAAACATAGAGAATTGAATTTCTCTCGGAGTTCAGTATTCTGACGAGGATTCGAAGGATGTTTAATTTGTGGTGTTTTATCTCATGGTACTTTGAAAGATAGGTTGTGGTATATTCCCCCACATAAAGATGGATTGACACACCTTTGGGAGAAGGTGCATCATTTCGCAGACAATTTAATACTTTGCGCTTAGCGCAGTTTGTTTCTTACGAAAACGACCAAATTTAAACGGGAGACAACTGGACAAGGCGCGCCCGCTCGGGCGCGGCCTCATCTGGTTTCCCGTTGGGGCTTGGTCGTCCCTCGTAAGAGGCTGGTTTGGGGTCGCGCCTCTTTTTCTTAGAGGCGCAAAACACAAGGGGGAAGTTTATGAAAAAATTGGTAGCAGGCCTCTTTACTATGGCCCTCGCCGGATCTGGGTTGGCCGGTCTGGATTTCCGAGAAAATGGTGACGTATCACCACTGACCAACATTTATGATCTTGAAGCACATTTTGTGGCGTGTCAGGACCAGTTTCTTCCGATCAGCCCTCCGAGTGACGATATCTACCTCCACTCGAACACTCCGGTTCTTCCTGTCAATTGGAATAAATTTCCCAGCGAATTTAAAAAAGGCATGATGGCAGAGATGGACCCAAACGGGTTCCCGCTCTACCGCGTGAGTGTTTATGAAGATGTTAAAACACGCGAAACCGTATTTTTGAATGGAATGGGCGCTGAGGTTTATCGTCTGGCTCCAGTTAAAGGCTACAATCCGTATGCCTATCAAATGAACAAGCTGGGCATTGCCAGTTTTTCTGAGTTTGAGCCTTATTATGAATGGATCTATGACCCCGCGAAGATAGCGGCGGAATATGTGCTTCTTCCGACCCGGTTTTATGATGACTACCAGATTATGAAAGAGGAAGAGCGGTTGGCTTCCGATGCCTTGCTTATGGCCACACCCATGATGATGGTCATGTCGCTACCTGAAGTAATTACCGATATCCGAATGGGGATTGAGCGTCTCGGCAACGGCACTGTGGAAGTTCAAGTTGGCTGGCCCGATGGTTTTTCCGATACTTTAGAAATCTACTCGGCCACCGATCTGATTGCCGGAAACTGGCAGTTTGCTCATACCAATATCAACACGGCAAGCTCCTCCAGCTATATCTGGGAAGATACGGATACTAATTTCACGCAACGCATGTATGTGGCTGGCAATATGGATGTTGATTCCGACGGTGATGGAATTCCCGATGCCCGTGAAAAATATATCTTCAAAACCAATCCTGATTTAGCCGATACGGATGATGACGGAGTCAGCGATGGCGCTGAAATCGCCAGCGGCACCAACCCGCTACAGGCGGACAGCGACGGCGATGGTCTTCATGATGGAATCGAGGATGCGCTTGCCGCCTCCGTGCAAACAAACGGAAGCGGAGGCGTATTGATCGTTGTGCCGGGAACGGGCTGGTACCACGCCATTAATCCTGATCAAGAGCTGGTTTATTTGGGGGGCGAGTAAATGAAACGAATTATCTGCACTCTTCCGTTGTTGGCATGTATTGGAGGCATCGGAATCATTGTCGCTGCCGTAATTGAATCTCATGAAAAACAAACCGAGCCTGCCTTCATTGATAGACCCACGGCAGAGGTAGCCATGGTTCCTGATGCTGACACTTTTACTCAGCAGGATCGAGAGCTCGTTCAACAGGTTTTCGACAACCCTCAAGTGATGGATGACACATCGTCGCAACATCCAACGGTCTCTTCTCTGGTTGTGCGACCGGAGAATGGCTCAACCATGTCTTCTGCCGGGAACAATTCATCCATGAATATCGAACGGTCCGCCGAAACCATCGCTGTGCCGACCGAGAATCTGGAAAGCTTCGCGTCGCTTAGAACAGATGCCGTTCGCAATCCCGAGTCCGAACAGAACCAAGCTGCGGCCAAGGAAATCATGAAAATGAGACAACGGCGCGTCGAGCAGTTAGCCAATCGTGGCGAACGGTAAGAATTTTTTTGAAGCAACCAGAATTTGCAGACGGGATTTTGAGAATGAAAAAAGTATTGGATTCAGAACGATTGGGTTGGGTTTCCCTCGCCGTATTTTTATTGGCGCAAATAAATGTTAACGCTCAGATTCCTGTGCCGGGAGGCGATCCGGAACCGCAGGTTCTCGTGGGGGCGTTACCGGGTGATGTGTCTGTGGACAATACAGGGACGGCTTTATACAATTTTCCCTTGGCAACTCCTCCGGGCACGTCAGGCATGGAGCCTGCGCTCGGCATTTCCTACAGCGGAAGGTCAGGAAACGGTGCTTTGGGAGTTGGTTTTTCTCTCAGCGGCATCTCATCCGTTTCCCGTGCGGCCCCTTCGCGTGAATACGAGGGGTTTGTTGGCGGCGTTGAGTTCAACGATGACGACCGGTTAGTGCTGGATGGCCAGAGGTTGCTGCTCATTTCCACTAACACGACTCTGTACGGAGCGGATGGAACAGAATACCGCACGGAAATCGAAAGCTTCCAGCGAGTCGTGTTGCATGGAGATATGGATGCCACCAATGCGTGGTTCGAAGTACACACCAAATCCGGCCTGATCTATGAATACGGGAAAACAGTGGATTCGTTTGTTGAGCCATCCAATCGGGCTCAGGCTCTTTCCTGGGCGGTCAACCGTATTTCTGATACGGCAGGCAACTACATGAACTTCATCTACAATGAAGACACCGCCAGTGGGGAACATCTGCTTTCACGGATTGAATATACCGGGAATTCCAATTCAACACCCGTTCTCGTTCCCTACAACACGGTTGATTTTGTGTACACCAACAGACCGGATGTGCGCTACAGCTATCATAAAGGGGCTCGATTCAATACGACAAAGAGACTCTCAAAGGTGGAATTTCGCGTGGAAGGAGAACTTTCCCATGAATATCGATTTGGGTATATCCAAGGGGAAACCGGATTAAGCCAGTTGCATTCCATTCAAGAGTTTTTCGCAAATGGAGATTCTGTTCCGGCCACGGTTTTCGAGTGGACGGATGCCGAGGGTTCCCCCGGCTTTGCGACCGCCTCGGCCTATGAGCCTCCGGTCGAAATCACAGGGACAGATGGTGCGGATAAAGGCGTCCGGTTTATGGATCTCAATGGGGATGGGCTGATCGATTTAGTTTTTCATGACGGAACCACCGGCGGCGCATACCTCAACTCCGGGAATGGTTGGATATCAGATGCGGCATATGCTCCGCCGTTTGGCATTGCTGATCCCGGAAATAAGGATCGCATAACATTCGCGGACATCAATGGCGATGGTTTGCCCGACATGTTTTACAATCATCTAAATGGTACAACGACGAACAGTGGTGCTTATCTCAATACGGGGAATGGATGGGCCGCAAACTCTTCACCGGAGTTTGTTCCGCCCCTTCTTATCTCGTACGAGGGCGAAGAATATACCGGAGTGGAACTGGTCGATTTCAATGCCGACGGGATTCCTGATCTTCACTATCATCGGCGGCGAAACCAATTAAACGAATACGGGAAGTGGCTGGGAACACCGACGGGATGGCAACAGACAGGGCTGTATGCGCTAATGCAGTCCGGCAATGACGGAGGAACCGACGGGGGCTCTCGTTTCATGGATATTGATGGCAACAGGAGCGTGGACGAACTGTATGCCGGAATCCAGCACTTTACATTTTGCTATCCCGCCAATCCCTATAATCCGGGCAGTATCGCAATCGGTCCGTATAATACTCCCTATGATTTCATTGATGATTCAGACGAGAGCACAGGCGTCCAGTTGGCGGATGTGAACGGCGATGGGCTTCCTGACTTCCTCTATCATCACAAACTAGCCAACGGCACGGTTAACAAAGGGGCGTATCTGAATACCGGTGCAGGATGGGCTGCAAACTCCGATCCGAATTTTGAGCCGCCGGTGATCCTGAAGCAGGACAATGCCGCCGCGAAAGGGGTGCTCTTTGTTGATGTTAACGGTGATGGTCTCGTCGACGTGGTCCGCAATAACTCAAGCAGCGCGGATGCGTGGATTAACACAGGAACCGGCTGGCAACAGGATAATAACTACGCTCCGCCCCAAGCCATTGTGACAAGCGATGGCAAGGACAGAGGAACGCGGTTTGTGGATGTCAACGGGGATGGCCTTCTCGATCTGGTATTCCGTAGCGGCTCAAATCACGGGGCGTGGATCAACCAATGCCGTCCTCCCATGCTGAAAAAAGTTATAGTCGGTCAGCGCGAAGGCGGTGCGTATGCGACGGCGACAGAACTCTATTACAGTCCGTTGACCGATACGAATGTCTACACAAAGGGGACCGGCGCTGAATATCCTAGCTATGATATCCAAGGACCGATGCGGGTGGTTTCCGAAATGGCGAAGGAGGATGGGCTGGGCGGAAAATACTGGTCGATGTATACCTATGCTAACGGACGCAGCCATAGGGATCGTGGTTTTCTCGGATTCCAGATATTCGAATCGTACGATCCCCAAACCAAAATCTCGCAGATAGACTATCTTGCTCAGGATTTCCCGCTGACGGGTGTGCCGCTGAAATCCGAAACCCGCTACATTCCCGATCCCTATGGTCATCCGGACGGACAGCTGCTCAAGGAGGTGGAAAACAACTGGCTCTACCATCTGGTCTGGACCGGCGAGTATATGACCTACTATTCCTACTTCCATTATACGGTTAAATCCACCGAACGGAAGTGGGAGCTGGGCAACACCAACGATGTGGTTTCAACCGTGACCACGTATAACTGGTTTGATGGGCAGGACACCTCCGGCGACGTACCCAACCTTGCGCAATACACCAACAGTTTCCCGGTAGAAATCTGGTATGGCGACATCACAAAAATCGGCATTGATTTTGGAGATGGAATGAAGCAGATATCGGAAAGTTCCTATCAGGCCGACCACCAGAATTGGTTGCTTGGCCGGTTGTGGCAAACCACCAACACATTCATTAGGGGCACGAATCTGGCCATACGTACCGCATCGTTTTCCTATTATGATGACATTGGCTTGTTGAAATCTGAAACCATCGAACCTGCCAGCGGGAAGTGGTTGAAGACCGACTATAAATACGATGTGTTTGGTAACATCACCAACAAGACGGTTTCCGGGGCCGACATCGTCTCGCGTATCCCCCAGAAGTCAAAATACGACTCCAAGGGGCGCTTCGTGCTGGAATCGAAGAACGCCTTGGAGCATAAGGATACCATGGTCACGGATCCGGCAACCGGGTTGCTGAAATCCCGCACCGGACCGAACGAACTCCCCTCGTCGTGGGAGTACGATTCGTTGGGTCGTCCAGAGCTCGAAACCCGAGCGGATCACACAACAACCACAACCACCTATGCCTGGGAGACCGGCGTGACGGTCAGCACCCCGCTGGAACCCGGTGGCACGAATGTCACGATGGCCGCTGCTTGGTCTGTCACCACGCAATCCAGCGGCACTGCGCCGACAAAAGTTTATTACGACCGGCAGGGCCGGGAAATAAGAACGGTGGCGGAAGCGCCCGATGGACGGCTCGTATATCAGGATGTCGGGCGAAACAGTCTCGGGCAGACGGTCTGCGCCAGCGATCCCTATTTTTCGGGAGACTCACCAAACTTTGGCTTTACTCAGTATGATGAACTTGGGCGAGTTAAGCTCGTTACCGCACCGGATGGAACCAAGACCGCCTATGGATATCAAGGACTGGTCTCAAGCGTTACCAACAATTATGGTGCCGTGGATGGTGCGACTAATTCTCTCAATCAGATTACGACTACCTACAAGAATGCCAAGGGCGAGGCGCTCAAGGTGGTCGACAACCTTGGATATGAGATCCAGTACCAATACGATGCCGCCGGAAACCTCGTAAAGACCACCGATGAGGCAAATAACGAGGTGGTCATGGAATACGATATTCGAGATAACAAAATTCGGCAGAATGATCCCGACATGGGTGAATGGTTCTACGGCTATAACGCCCTCGGCGAACTGGTGGCGCAAACGAACGCCAACAGCAAGGTCACGTCCATGCAATACGATCTGCTGGGTCGCATGACGAAACGGACATCGCCCGAAGGAATCGCGCAATGGTTCTATGACGGCGACAGCGAAGGGAGCTGGACCGGGGCCTTGCGCCGAGAGGAAATGAGCGACGCATCGGGAACCAACCTGATTTATCGTCGCACCTATGCCTACGACTCACTCGGGCGTCCTTTGGTCAGTCTCTACAGCGTGGACAATAAATGGTACTACACCTGCAACGAATATGATGAATACAGTCGGGTGAAATCCACGCACCGTTTCTGGCGGTCCAAGGATTTGCGAGGCCCGGAGCACAATCTCGATCACCGCTGGAACTCGTTCACCAGCATCAATACCTACAATGAACGCGGTGCAATCACACAGGTCAAGGATGGCTCCGATCATATCTGGTGGGAAATGGATGCCGCCAACTTCGACGCGAAGGGGCACCAGCTCGAATACACGCTGGGTAACGACATTGTTACTACCCAGGTTTTTGCCCCAACTAGCGGGCGATTGTCGACGATCCATCTCTCCAATATGGCCAATGGCGCATACACCTATGGCTTCCAATTTGATAGATTGGGCAACCTCAAACAACGCTCGTTGGCTCGAACCATGCAGACAATGCGTACAGAGGACTTCACCTACGACAAGCTCAACCGGCTGGAATCAGCAACGGTTGGCGCGACAGTGTCGTCCGCCAGCTATGATGCCATCGGTAACATCCAGACCAAGACCGGGGTTTCCGGAACCTATCAATACGGAGGGGGAAGCGCCGGGCCTCATGGCGTGTCTTTGGCTGATGGCGTAATCTATACCTACGATAATTGCGGGAACCTGCTGGGCAGATACATTGGAGGAACCAATATCAGTTCCACGGCATGGACGTCCTTCAACAAGCCCTCAACCATGTACAACGGTTTTGATGGTTCGGAATTCACCTACGATGCCAATCAGAACCGGATGATCCAGATCGGTTTCGAGGACGGCAATGGAACCAAAAAGCTGTACCTTGACGGGTTCGAGCAGGAGGAAACGTTGACCGGGCAACAGCTCGACCGCGCAAACTGGCAATGGACACTCAAGGAAACCCGCGTTTTCGTTTCCACTCCCTCCGGTATGGTTGGCGTTCATATTCAGGACGCCAATGAAAATGTGGAACGAAGATACTTCCACTACGATCATCTTGGATCGGTGGTTGCCGTGAGTGGTGAAGGTTCCGGCGGGAATGCATCATTAATCGCCGAATATTCCTATGATTCATGGGGACAGCGCCGGGATGCCTCGACGTGGCTGGCGTCGACCGTAGATACCTCTTCTCTGAAGACGGACAGGGGCTTTACCGGCCATGAGATGCTGGACAACCTTGGACTGGTTCACATGAACGGGCGCATATATGATTCACATCTTGGTCGGTTTCTTTCTTCCGATCCAGTAGTCCAGGCTCCCGGAGACCTTCAAAGCTATAATCGGTACTCATATGTGCGAAATAATCCGCTTACCTATACCGATCCGAGTGGATATTCATGGTGGAGCAGTCATGTGACCAAGTGGTGGCGTGATGTTGTTGATTTTCATGAACAATACTGGAAGCCGATTGTGGTTACTGTTATTGCCGTGACTGTGACGATCCTGACGGCTGGGCTTGCCGCTCCTTTGGTTGGCGGTGTCATGTCTGGCGTATGGGGCAGTGTCATTACCGGTGCGATAGCAGGTGCGGCAGGCGGTTTTGCTGCGGGTTTCAGTGGAACCTTGCTATACGGAGGCAGTTTATCAGACGCCTTTGAGAACGGTCTTTCCGGTGCATTGATTGGTGCTTTAGGCGGATCAATTTCCGCAGGCATCGGATGTGCTCTAAAGGCATTACATTATACAAAAATTGCAAAAATTGCATATCTTGCTTCAAATGGATTGCGCGGAGGTATTTGTAATCTTGCCAATGGAGACTCCTTTCAGACCGGTTTTTTGGCTACATACCAGGGCGGAATAAATGCCATAAGTACTATCATTGGGCTTGCTCAAGGAGGTGCAGCGCTCGGTATGGGGATGGCAGTAAAGTTCGCTAACGGTGCTGTTTCAATGACAATGAAAGCATTGCATACTGTTGAAAATGTACTCATTACTGCAGGAAAAATAGCACTATC
Source organism: Pontiellaceae bacterium (assembly GCA_016937945.1). Lineage (GTDB taxonomy): Bacteria > Verrucomicrobiota > Kiritimatiellia > Kiritimatiellales > Pontiellaceae > Pontiella. The sequence continues at coordinate 31,096 of JAFGVP010000138.1, forward strand.
TGTAGTCCAAATGACGGTCGACATCGCATACAAAGCATGGCAGCTTCCTACAAATATTGTAGGAGCATCTATCGGTAGATTATCAATGCTTTTTGGAGCGGAAACGGAGAACGTATCTTATTTGTATAAAGGGGCTGTCTATCATGCAACAACCTATAAAGGAGGTCTGTGGGACACAAAAATTATGGGTGCATTTAGTTACGCAATGAGTGTGGGCGATCATATTTTCTATAATAGCGATATGGATACCGGACCGAGAAAATATGCTTATTACATGTTGCACGAATTAAAGCATTCAATCCAGTCTCGGTGGCTGGGTCCTGCGTATCTTCCAGTTAATGCAACCACGACTTATTTAGGAAATATGGATGTTCCGATATTTCGTATTTTTGAAAGAAACGCAGATCTCGGACGACAGCAGATTAATGGATGGATTAGATACTAAACCGCCGTTCTATTACAAAGGGCGAAAAATGAAAAAACAGTGCGGCTTAATTCATTCTGCAATGTTATTTGGTGTTTTGTGGCTTTCGGGGTGTAATTCTTCTAATTTAGGAACGCTAACTCAGGAAAATCATTCACGTGGCAGCCCTGACTTTGGATACGTACTACACGACCATGTTGCATGTTATATTCTTCTAGAAGGAACTCAGAAAAGGGACTACCCTTCAATGGACGTCCCATCTGGACGGATACCAGACTGCCATAATGAAGAAAGTATAAACTTCAATCAGTTCTATGAAATAGTTGAGTTGAAACCTATTGATGGTGGCATTTGGCTCCATGGCATTCCTCGGAGCGCCAATGTTGACTATTTCGATAAGTGGATGCATTCAGAAAATAGGAAAAGGATCGAATTTTGCCTAGAAATCGGAGGTGTGATGTTTATTTCTGAATGGGAGCTATCTGCTAGTCGAAAAGTTTTTCCGTGGAACAAGCATGGCATGGAAGTAATTTCCATAATTCTTGGCGCAGATGAATGAGTTCATGCAGTGAAAATAAAGAGTTTTCTGTAGCTCATCCACAGCATAAGAACGGGAAGTGGCTGATGTTGTGAAATTTCTTATCATCATTGATTGGTATTTTTTCGAGGTGTTTTGCCGTTGCATTTTCAGCAGAAACGTGGGTGAAAGTCGGTTGTTGGCAAATCTTGGATTCATGAGTCAAAGGTGCCCCGTGTCAAAAATGTTCATTAAAAAATATTAATATAACAGGAGTGGTCGAGATGAAAAATCTTTTGCTAACAGTAATGATAGTTTTGATATGTAGTGGTTGTGCGACAAAGAATGTTGCCCTGAAATCTGATATTGGCAATGCATATCAAGGTAAAAGCATTACCTATACACATCATGAAGTTCCTGACTTTTCTGCGATGACCGCTGACAAAGCCATGTTTGGTGGTCTTGGAGGTCCATCGATGGTCAGCAAGGGGAACAAAATCGTCCAGGAAAATGGGGTGCCTGACCCCGCGATATCTATTGCATCTTCTTTGGCCAATGATTTAGCCGCTAAATATGCACTGACGGTAAAGCCTCCCAAGCAAAAAACCGATTTCAAGAAACCTGCGGAATTGGCCAAGCAATATAACTATGCCGATTTGGTATTGGATGTTCAGACCTTCAACTGGGGGTTTTCATATCTACCCATGAACTGGAGTAGCTATCGGATTCTCTATTTTTCCAGACTTAAATTGATCGACACGAAAACTGCCGAAGTGATCGCATCCGGCGCTTTCAACTACGATTCAAAAGACAGCGGGTTTTATCCATCCTACGGCCAACTCACCAACAACAAGGCTGACGGGCTAAAGAATGAACTCAAGAAAGCTGAGAAGGCATGTATAGAAAACTACAAGGACCGAATTTTTAAATTATCTGAGGTTCTATGGTAATTTTTGTGGAGCGAGATTCAGAGGCTGTAATATGGATACCGTAATGGCATTCTCAACCAGTCCGGAAAAACAGAGAAGGGAAATCGAGCCTAACAGTGGTGGGTGCGGAAATTCATCCGCGCCGGAAATGACGGTAAAATAAGTGCGAAGTGAACGAAATTTGTGAGGCGGGTGTACCGTTGATAGGAATTTGAGAACAGAATTTGACGATGAAAGCCACGAAAACAGGCAGAAACACGGGATTCGGACGCGAGGAAGCGACCGTTCGATTTGAACGGGAGGTGCTGAGTTGCTGATGGTCGGGAAGAGTTTATGCGGCGACGCGTTCGTACCACGCGAGTACACCGCCGAGGCTTTCGTGCCGCACGATTCTGCCTTCGCTTGTGGGCGTGAAGTCGGGGCGCAAGATCTTGTTTCCGATGTCTTTTCCCTGATGCGGTCTCTCGTTGTTGTAATACGTCACCCATTTTCGGTTGATGTAGTCGAGTTGATCAAGACTCAGGCAAAAGAAGCTGTTCAGGCATTGATGTTTGTACGTCCCAATATAGCACTCGCAAAAAGCATTGGCCTGTGGCGAGCGGGGCGGAATCTTCAAACACCGTACGCCCTCAGTTCGCCAGAATGCTTTAAACATCTTCCCGAATTTCTTGTCCCCGTCATGAATCAGAAGCTTGGGGTTAACTCCGATTCCTTCAAGCCATATCGCCGCGCTGCGGATCTGAATCTTCAGCCATTGATCATCGGGATTAAACGTTGGTGGTGTCATAAAAACACGGCGACTGCCAAGGTGGATAAAAACCAGAACATAGGCGTCGAATTTTCCGAACAGGGTGTAGATGGGTTTGGTGAAATAGTCGCAGGCAATCAGCGTTTCCATGTGCGCTCCTACAAAATCCGACCACGGAATCACGGGCTTACTTTTGGTTTTCTGAGGCGATGGTTTGTGCCCCGATCGCTTAAGAATATCGCGGATGGTGGTCAGCCCGATCTCAACACCCAGCTTTTTCAGTTCGCCAAGGATGCGCTTGTAGCCCCACGCAATGTTTTCAGAGGCCAAGCGGACAATCAGGGCAACGATCTCTTCGGCGGTTTCCGGTCGCCCGACCGTGTTAGCGTCCTCGGATTGTTCGGGCTTGGGCTTCCGCCATCGGCGATAGGTTTGCGGCTTCACAACCAGCATAACATCCCTAATATCATGGTCTATTACAGCTCCCAGTCGAAGCAGTTCCACCCGCTCCTCCGGAGTCGGAATAATTCGAGGATCAGAAATGCGATCTCGCAACATTTTAATCTGATATGTCAGCAGCTGAATTTGACCGTCATGTTTGGGCATAAAACGGTGCGTCAAAAACATGTAGATCACGAAGAAAACATTAAATCTGCTACTAATCCCACTCTTGCCCATCCGAAACAAATCCCACATGAAACCAACAACTTACGAGAGGTGTATACATTTCCGCACCCCCGGAAAACGACCCAAAAGGGACATCATACGGATTCGGGATATTTTGAGCGATCAAAAGCTCAAACTTGCGATGTTCGGACGGAGTCGGAAGACTGTAAAGAGGACACTGGAAAATCGTTCCCAACCAGTCCGGAAAAACAGAGAAAGGAAATCGAGCCTAACAGGCTTCCTTTTTCGATATTAAGCGCGGCTTGAAGAATGTGATGTAACTGGTTTTAAATCAGCAAATTGAGGGAGAGTAGATTTAGGAGAGCGATTGTGTTTAGAGACCGCATCCTCCATGCCGGGGCAGGACATTCACGCTGATGGAATTATAATTTGACATTTAGTCAAATAGCTAAATATAAGGGGGCATGAAAACGACATTGGGTATTCTGAAAGCACTGTCCGATCGAAACCGTTTGCGGATCGTGGCTGCATTGAGTCGGTATGAAGAACTGTGCGCCTGCCAGATTACAGAGCTGCTGCAGGTGACCGGCGCGACGGTATCGCGACATTTGAGTATTCTACAGCATGCCGGGCTGCTCAGCAGCCGGAAGGAGGGGCGCTGGATCTATTATCAGTTAGTTTATCCGGAAGGTTCGGATGCGGTTTTCACCTGGCTGGGAGCAACCTTTGCCGGCTCAATGGAGATTCAGGCGGATTCCGAAGTGCTGGATAAAATTGCATCCATTGATCGCGAAGAACTTTGCCGTTCCCAGCGCGGAGAAATCTGTTGTCCGAAATAGTCATGTGCGAGGAATTGAATCATGAGTGAAAAGCAGAAAACAGAGAGCGGCATCGGCTTTTTTGAAAAATATCTGACCGTGTGGGTTGCCCTGTGCATGGTTGCGGGGATTTTAATCGGGAAATATCTGCCGGCTATTCCGGAATTTTTAGGCAAACTGGAATATGCCAACGTCTCGGTTCCCGTGGCGGTTCTGATCTGGCTGATGATCTACCCGATGATGATGAAGGTCGATTTCAAGAGCGTCCATGATGTCGGCAGGAATCCGAAGGGATTGTTTATCACCTGGATCGCTAATTGGCTGATCAAGCCGTTCACCATGTTCGGCATTGCATGGTTATTTTTTTATGTCCTCTTCAAGGCCTTGATTCCGGCGGAGCTGGCCCGGGACTATCTTGCCGGCGCAGTGTTGCTGGGGGCGGCGCCCTGTACGGCCATGGTATTTGTATGGAGTCACCTGACCAAAGGTAATCCGGCGTATACCGTGGTTCAGGTGGCTACCAACGACCTGATCATTCTGGTGGCGTTTGTGCCGATCGTAAAATTCCTGCTGGGTGTAAGTGATGTTTTCGTCCCCTGGGATACCTTGTTTCTTTCGGTGGTGCTGTTTGTGGTCATACCCTTGACGGGCGGCGCACTGACGCGCAGTCATGTACTGAAGACAAAGGGACAGGACTATTTTGAAAACAGGTTTCTGCCGAAGTTTAATCGTACCACCATCGCCGGCCTGCTGCTGACTCTCGTGATCATCTTTTCATTCCAGGGAAAAGTGATTCTTGAAAATCCACTGCATATCGGACTGATTGCGGTGCCGTTGATCATTCAGACGGTCCTCATTTTCTTCGTGGCCTATTTGGCTGCGAAGGTCCTTCAGCTTCCGCACAATGTAGCAGCGCCGGCAGGAATGATCGGGGCTTCAAACTTTTTTGAGCTGGCGGTGGCCGTTGCCATTGCGCTGTTCGGAACGACGTCTCCGGTTGCGCTTGCCACGATCGTTGGCGTATTGGTTGAAGTGCCTGTCATGTTGGCGCTGGTCGGATTTGCCAACCGTACGACAAGCTGGTTTAGGAACTAGGATATAGAACTGCTGAAGGCGCAGAGAATCCGTTCTGCGAGGAATCATTACGACAGGGGAGGAATAAAATATGTCTGACAAAATCAATCTACTGTATCTCTGTACCGGAAACTCGTGCCGTAGCCAGATGGCTGAGGGATGGACGCGTGCGCTGAAGGGCGACGTGATCGAAGCCTATTCCGCCGGCATTGAAACCCACGGGCTTAACCCCAATGCGGTCAAGGTCATGGCCGAGGCCGGTGTGGATATTACGTCGCAGATGTCGCAGCACATCGATGAATTCAAAGAGGTAAAGCTCGATTATGTTATTACCGTTTGCAACCACGCTCACGAAACCTGTCCGTGGTTTCCGACCGACTGCGAAGTGATTCATGTTGGGTTTCAGGATCCGCCGAAGATGGCGCGTGAACTGGCCGCACAGGGCGGTTCAGAGGAAGAACAGCTCGATTGCTACCGCACCGTGCGTGATGAAATCAAAGCCTTCGTTGAAACCCTGCCAGGTGTGCTTGAGCAGAAATAAATCATGCCCTGTTTCAATTTGAAACAGGGCCGTCAGATCATCATGACTTGATCACAGAAACGGCAAGCAGTACCCAGCCGACGATGAATGCCAGCCCGCCGATCGGTGTGATCATACCGAGCTTCGTGATGCCGGTCAGGGCCATGACATAAAGACTGCCGGAGAAGAGCGTAATGCCGATCGTGAATGCCCAGCCGGCACCCCCGATCGCGCGTGCCGGAAGATGCAGGGCGAGCAGTCCAAGCAGCAGCAGGGCGAGCGTGTGATAAAACTGGTATTCAACCCCGGTCATCCAGTTTGCCAGCATCTTTTCGGAAAGCTTTTCCTTCAGTCCGTGCGCCCCGAATGCGCCCAGTATTACGCTTAGCGCACCGCTGAAAGATCCGATGGTCAGAAACAGTTTGGCTGTAGCATTCATGGTTGCTCCTTATTTTGTTTATCCTGAAAAACCATGCTTTCGTAAGCGTTCCGTATAGCACCTCTTGTTGAAATCATCGTAGACGTCGTAGGCTTCGACCTATGACTTATCCAACATCTACGA
>JAFGVP010000139.1 GCA_016937945.1 Pontiellaceae bacterium
AAATAATGATCCGGGTTGAAAACATCCGAAAAACCTACCAGATGGGTAAAGTGGAGGTCCGCGCCCTCGACGGGGTTTCCCTGAATGTTGAGCAGGGGGAGTATGTGGCGATCATTGGGGCGTCCGGCTCCGGTAAGTCCACGCTCATGCATATCCTCGGTCTGCTGGATGTGCCGGATTCCGGCACCTTCGAAATCGACAGACGCAATGTAATGGGATTCAACGAGTCCGAACTGGCCGCCCTGCGCAACCGGGTGATGGGATTTGTCTTTCAGCAGTTTAACCTGCTACGCCGGACCAGTGCGCGTGAAAACGTGGCGCTTCCGCTGATTTATGCACGGGCGGGGCAGGGTCCGGCGTCAGCCTCCCGCATGCTGGAGCTGGTCGGTCTGGGCGATCGCATGGAGCATCATCCCAACGAACTCTCCGGCGGTCAGCAGCAACGCGTCGCGATTGCCCGGGCCCTCGTGAATAATCCTTCAATCATACTGGCCGACGAGCCGACCGGTAACCTTGATTCGAAAAGCGCGAAAGAAATCATGCAGGTGATGAGTGAGCTGCATGCACGTGGACTGACCATTATCCTGGTGACGCATGATTCCGATGTGGCCAACCATGCCCAGCGCATCATCGAGATCAAGGATGGAAAAATCGTCTCGGACTGCGCGAATCCGAATGCGCCGGTTGTTCCGAGATCGGCTCCTAAAGAAGAGGCGAAGGCCGGGAAACAGACGTTCGGTCTTCGGACCGTGCGCGAAGGCTTCATGCTGGTCCGGCAGTCGCTACGATCACTGCTTGCCAACAAGGTGCGTACGGCGCTTTCCGGGCTCGGGATCATGATCGGTGTAGCCGCCGTTATTGCGGTGGTCTCGATCGGGAACGGAGCGACCGCTGCGATTGAAAAGCAGCTTTCGAATCTGGGATCCAATCTGTTAATGCTGATGCCGGAGCGGCGCATGAGTGGCGGGGTCCGGCAGGCGTCCGGCTCATCATCGCGGTTGACGGTGGATGATGCGGATGCGGTTCGGCAGGAGATTGCCCATGTCGAATATGTCAGCCCCGTAGTCGACAGCGCCGCCCAGCTTAAGGCCGGCAGCAAGAACTGGAACTGTGTCGTGACCGGTGTTGCGACCGACTATGAAATGATGCATGCCTCCACGCCGGATGTCGGACGCTTTTTCACGGCGAGCGAGGACACGCATCGTTCGCGAGTGGCCCTGATCGGCCGGACTCCACTCAGAGAGCTGTTCGGAGGGGAAAATCCGATTGGCCAGAAGCTGAAGATCAATGGCCAGACCTTCACGATCATTGGTGTTCTTCCTGAAAAGGGGAGCAGCGGATTTCGCGACAATGATGATGTTGTGCTCGTTCCTCTGCAGACCGCCATGTATCGCCTGCAGGGCGATCGGTATGTCGGACGTATTGAGATACAGGTTGATGTGGCTGATAAGATGGAGGCGGTGCAGGAAAATACGCTCGCCCTGATGGCTAAACGACACCGGACCGGTACGCGTGAAAATCCGTTCCAGATCCATAATATGGCGGAGATTCAGGATACAATTTCCGCAACAAGCAAGACCATGGCCCTGCTGCTGTCCAGTATTGCTGCCATCGCGCTGGTGGTCGGCGGCATCGGAATCATGAACATCATGCTGGTTTCGGTGACGGAACGTACACGCGAGATCGGACTGCGCAAGGCGCTGGGCGCACGCCGGCGGGATATTCTCACGCAGTTTCTCATCGAGGCTCTGTTGGTCAGTTTCCTGGGCGGCTGTGCCGGCGTGGCGATCGGCGCCGGCGCCGGACTGACCATGAGTCGTGCCTCCGGATGGAACGTATTGATTACGCAGGATTCAATCCTGATGGCCTTCGGATTTTCGGCCATCATTGGAATTGTCTTTGGACTGTGGCCGGCGCGTAAGGCGGCTCTGCTTAACCCTATTGAAGCACTGCGATATGAATAGCGGAGCAGGTCATTGCTTTTTTTACGATCTGGCAATCTTGAAGAAAGCAATAATATCCTGCAACTGTACCGACTGGGCAGCCAGTTCTTCTGAGGTTGCTGAAATTTCCTCGGAGCCGGAAGCGGTCTGCTGGGCGACCTGATCCAGTTGTTGAATAGAGGTGTTGATCTGCTCAATCCCTTTACTCTGTTCCGAGCTGGCCGAGCTTATTTCCTGAACCAGTTCGGCTGTCTTCTGGATTTCCGGTGCCAGTTTCTCAAGCATTGTTCCTGCGCGTTCTGCGATGCTTACGCTGGACGTGCTGAGCGTACTGATCTGTCCGGCGGCCAGTTGGCTTCGTTCCGCCAGCTTCCTGACTTCCGATGCCACAACCGCGAATCCTTTCCCGTATTCCCCGGCGCGAGCGGCTTCGATCGCGGCGTTAAGGGCCAGCAGATCGGTCTGGCGGGCAATTTCCTGAATTATGGAAATCCGTTCGGCAATATCTTTCATGGCCTCGACGGCTTCGATGACCGCCTGATTGGATTCCTTCATTTCGTGTGCGGAATGCTGGGCGATCCGGTTGGTCTGCTGGGCGTTTTCCGCATTCTGTCGGATGGTTGATGCCATCTCTTCCATGGCTGCGGATGCCTGTTCAGCTGCCGCCGCCTGCTCCGTGGCTCCCTGCGACATTTCCTGGGCACTGGAGCTAAGCTCTTCGGAGCCGGATCCGACATTGTCTGCGGATCGCATAATTTCGGTCACGATGCCGTTAAGACGTTGCGACATTCCTCGCATGGCGTCTGCCAGTTGTCCGATTTCATCGGTCTGGTCAATGTCCACGGTTGCCGTAAGGTTTCCGGCGGCAATCTCTTTGGAAAAATAGACGCCCTTTAGGATCGGAAGCGTGATTCCTTTTGCGATCACACGGGCCAGTATAATCGAAATGACGGAGGTAATGATCACTAGGAATCCGATCGTCAGTGCCGTCCGCTGTGCCGCTTTCAGCATTTGTTCATCGGTCATAATTTTCTGCTCAACGGTGTTCTTGATTTCAGAGAGCAGCGACTGGGTCTGAGCAAGGGCGGATTTTGTTTTGGAAGAAAAAATACGATTCGATTCCTGCATGCCGTAGAGTGCGTCCACAGACTCGTTTTTGAGCAGAGTCAGGCAGGAAACCGTTTGGTGCAGCAGTGGCAGGGTTTCGGTTGTGTAGAGTTCTTCTGCGTGTTCAAAGTCGGCTCCATTCATGCACTTTTCGATGGATCGTCCTGATTGATGCAGCTTTCCGTGTGTGGCAACCATCTCTTTCCACGTCAGCTGGAATTCCTTCGTTCCGTTTTGGCGGGCGCGATCGGCTTCCGGGCTGTTCAGCCATTTTCCCAAAGCGCACAGGGTCGGATCGAGCTGCACGCCGAGCGAGTCTTTTCTTGCATACAGAGCCTGACTGGCCGCCGCAGACCAGTTGAGGTGATCAATAATCCGCTGATTGAGTAGATCCGGCAGTTCGGGATCTGCCTGGCTGAAGCAGGCTTTGATTTCCCGTGCAGAGCTGTGAAGGGCCGCATGCGGTCCCTCTATTTCGGAGAGCAGGTCGTAGATTTCCGGGACCAGGGTCTCTGCATTTTTTCGCTCGGGACCGTAGAGCCACTTTCCGAAAGCGCACTGATGATCATCCATCTGGACGTTTAGCGTCGTCACTGTGTCGTCCGTGAGCAGGGCACAAACGGAGTTTGCCCAGTTGAGATGATCCACTTCTTTCTGGACCAGAAGTCCCCGAAGCTGATTGCCGCTGATAACTATTTTCGCATTGCCGGTGATGTTACTGATTCCAGAAAACGCAGTAATCCCCACGATAAAAAGGAGCAGGATCACAGCACCGAATCCGATGCCGAGTTTTCTGGAAAGTTTCAGGTTTTTCCATTGCATGTTTAAACCTCATCTTTCCTGTTGGGTTTTATGAATCAGTTCATTTTCTTCAGTAACGAAATCATGGTGGCCGGAATTTTTTCCAGCGGGACCACCTCGTCAATGCCCCCCGTTTTTATGGCTTCGTTCGGCATTCCGAAAACAACGCAGGATGCTTCGTCCTGAGCGATAGTTAAGGCGCCGGAATCTTTCATTTCGCGAATGCCGCGGGCGCCGTCATCGCCCATTCCGGTCATGATGATCCCGATGGAATTTTTCCCCGCATAGCGGGCCGTGGATCGGAACAGGACATCGACAGACGGACGGTGACGCGATACCAGCGGGCCGGCCTTGATTTCCACATGGTACTGGCCGCCACGGCGGACAAGCAACATGTGATCGCTGCCCGGGGCAATCAGGGCACGACCGCGCAGGATACGGTCGCCGTCCTTTGCTTCCGAAACATCGATTTCGCAAAGGTCGTTGAGTCGGTTGGCAAAGCTACGGGTAAAGTTTTCCGGCATGTGCTGAACGATCGCGATCCCCGGACAATTGCGCGGCAGGGCCTCGAGGAAAATCCGAAGCGCTTCCGTTCCTCCGGTCGATGCTCCCACGACCACGACCTTATCTGTTGTGGAAAGCGTGGTCTGGTTGGTTCCCAGCGGCAGCATGGCATCGGCAGAAAGTTTCGGCGCTACAGCATTCAGGGAGTTCCTGACGGTTTTTACATTGGCTCGTGCGGCGGCCTTAACGGAATCACAGATGCGGATCTGTGCTTCGCGGAGATACTGGATCGAGCCGATTTTCGGTTTGTAGATCACCTCCACGGCGCCGAGGCTCATCGCACGCAGCGCGGTCTGGGAACCTTCCGCACTGAGGCTTGAACAGATGATGACCGGAAGCGGATGCTGACTCATGATCTTGCTCAGGAAGGTGAGACCATCCATGCGCGGCATTTCGATGTCGAGCAGGATGACGTCCGGAATAAATTTGCGCATGCAGCTGGCTGCGATGTACGGATCGGCCGCCGGCTCAACCACTGCAATGTCCGGATCCTGCTGAAGAATATCGGCGAGGGTTTGCCGGACAACGGCCGAGTCATCAACAATCAGCACTTTGAGATTCATGTTCATGCGGCCGCCGGATGATCAGAGTTTTCTATACAGGGTGGATTTGACGACCTTGACCGGCAGGTTGAGCCCGTTCAGCGTTTCGGAATGGCCTACAAAGAGATATCCTCCCGGCCGGAGAGTCGCACACATTTTGGAGAGGATATTCTGCTGGGTTTCCCTGTCAAAATAGATCAGGACATTCCGGCAGAAAATAACATCCATGCAATGATCCTCCGGATAGGGGTCTTCCAGGAAATTCAGCCGCCGGAACTGTACGAGCTTTCGAAGTTGAGGAGTAATCCGAACAACGCCGGCTCCGGGATCCTTGCTGCGAAGCAGGTATTTGCGACGCAGTTCCATCTCGATCGGGGCGACGCGACGTTCCGCGTACACCGCCTGTCCGGCATGTTTCAGGACGCGGGTTGATAAATCCGTGGCCAGAATCCGGAACGGAAACTCCTCCTGCGTTTCCGCATATTCGCTGAGTACCATCGCCAGTGTGTAGGGCTCTTCGCCCGTTGAGCAGGCTGCACTCCATACCTGCAGGGGTTTTGATCTTCCGTGGCGCTTTTGCAACAGGTCGGGCAGGACCAGCTCTGATAACAGGGTGAAGTGGTAGGGTTCCCGAAAGAAGTCCGTTTTATTTGTGCTGACCACATCCGCCATGTTGATCAGTTCATGGGGGTTGTTCCCGCTCAGTACATACTCGGCATAGGCATCAAAATCGGCGATGTTCAGTTCCCTCAGGCGCTTGCGCAACCGGCTTTCCAGCATAATCCGTTTGGCCGGCGGCAGCTTGATGCCGAAGCGGGCGTGGATGAAATCGCTGAACTTCCTGAACGTCCGCTCCGAAAGGTGCGCTGTGTTGATGTTGACTCGACCTTCCGTTGTCAATTGATCTGCCATGTATGGATTCACGTGAGATCCCGTGCTTCTGGGGTTATGCCTGTTTATTCGGTATCATCTGTATCTTCTCCGGATACATCCTGCATGTAGGCCAGTTCCTCGCTGGAGAATACGCGGTCAATATTAAGAAGGATGACAAAATCCTCGCCGAGTTTGCCGATGCCTTCGATGAATTCCGATTTCCAGCGGCTGCCGATTTTCGGTGCCGGCTCAATATCGGCGCCGTTGAGGTCGGTGACTTCCCGTACTGCATCGGCCAATGCGCCCAGCGTCGTGATTTCACCATCGAGGTCGGCTTCGAGCACAACAATGCGGGAGTCATTTCCGACGTTGCTGTGGGGCATGCCCAGTTTCTTGTGCAGGTCTACCACGGGAATCACGTTGCCGCGTACATTAATGATGCCGAGCAGGAAATCCGGCGCGCGCGGAATCTTGGTGACCTTGGTGGGATCCAGAACTTCGCGGACGCGATGCACTTCGACGGCAAAAGTTTCTTCATCGAGATCAAATGTTAGGCACTGAATATCCTGCTTAGTAACTGCTGCGCTCATGACATATCCTTTCTGAAACAGTTAGATGATTTTTCATCTTATATTTTACCGGTCTTCTTCGGTGCTGTCGAATGCCTTCTATTCATCGATCTTAAAGTATCTGATAACTTCCTGAAGCTGTCTTGCCTGCGTTGCCAGGCCATCGGATGTCGCATGCATCTGTTCAACTCCGGCGGCGGTCTGCTGCGTGACGGTATCGAGCTGTTGGATCGCGGTATTAATCTGTTCCACGCCCTTGGTTTGTTCCAGGCTGGCGGCGCTGATTTCCTGAACCAGCTCGGCGGTCTTCTGGATATCGGGAACCAGTTTATCAAGCATCTGTCCGGCGCGTTCCGCAACGGCTACGCTGGAGCCGCTAAGTGCTCCGATTTCTCCGGCGGCGGTTTGGCTTCGTTCGGCCAGTTTGCGGACTTCAGAAGCAACAACGGCGAATCCTCTTCCATGTTCTCCGGCGCGTGCGGCTTCGATTGCTGCGTTGAGTGCGAGCAGGTCGGTTTGTCGGGCGATTTCCTGAATGATGGAGATGCGTTCAGCAATCTCCTTCATGGCGGACACTGCTTCCGCAACGGCCTTGTTGGTTTCGAGCATGTCCAGGGCGGAACGCTGGGCAATGTTGTCGGTTTCTTTTGCATTATCGGAGTTCTGCTGAATCGTGGAGGACATCTCCTCCATGGAAGCCGATGCTTCTTCCGCCGATGCCGCCTGTTCGGTGGCCCCTTGGGCAATCTTCTGTGCTCCGGCGGCCATTTCCTGACTGCTCGTTGCAACCGTGTCGGCCGATGCAATAATGTTTCCGACAATGGCTCTCAGCTGTGTCGTAATGGTCCGCATGGCTTCCGCCAGCTGTCCGATTTCGTCCTGCTGGTCGATGTCTACGTTTGCATTCAAGTCGCCTTTGGCGATTGCGGAGGAAAACTCCACCGCCTTGAAGATGGGATTGATCACGCTGCGCGTCATGATACGGGTGACGATATAACTGATGAGTCCAATGAACAGCAGTGAGCCGAGCCCGATATACCATCGTGCCCTGGCCAGCACCTTCTGCTCTTTCGATATGTCCTGAAAATAGGTGATCACACCGATCTGCTTTCCACTGAAATCCTTGACCGGAAACGCGCTGACCTGCTGGGATCCAACGCGTACGCTTGTTTTGCCGTTTACTCCTGCATCCAGGATTTTTTCAGAAATCAGTTTCATCGCCAGATCCCGGTCGGTTTCTGCAACGAGTACGTAGCGATTGGCAATAACCGGATACTTTTTTGAGTCGGCCAGCCGGGTGGCTATTTCCAGCAGGTCGGCATTCATGTATACGGCGACATTTTCATCGTTATCGGCTTTGGCCCGCAGGGCTACAGGCTCAAAGCTGGAATGCAGTTCGACGGAGCCCAGATAATCCTTGCCGCTGAAAATCGGGGCGATACCCCGAATCACAAATCCTCCGCGACCCACTTCGATCCCTCGAATCGGCGCATGATCTCCGCGACAGATCTGGAGGATCGTGTGGCGGAATCCGGAAAGATCATCACTCTCTTTCTGATCCCGTGTCCATCGCTGCAGGCTGCGGCAGGTCGGAAGGTGGAAATGAACATCATAGGTTTCGCGCCCCATCACATCGGTATATGTTGCGGCCAACGGAGAGATCAATGCCTTTAATATGCCCCGGGCTTCCTGAACCTTGTCATCCTGTTGAGTATTCATGTTGCCTTGACGGGCAATCGCATATGCTTCGAGCACGGTTGGGTTCACGCTGTAAAGCACGGCATGGGAGAGGCAGTAATCCTCCACCTGCTGCTGCGATGCCGCAATCTGGTCCATTTTGATTTTAACCTGCTTTTCCAGGTCCGCATTCACCTTTTTCGTGTAGATCCAGTTGTTGAGCAGGGCCAGCAATAGGATGCCGGCAATGACCGTGCCCACGACCGAGGCAATGATTCTTGTTTTCAGGTTCAGCTTCATTCCAATTCCTTCGAGGTAAGGTTCCGGACACTGCCCGTCTGTTGTTTATTCGTCGTCCGTTTCGCCGGAGACATCCTGTATGTAGGCGAGCTCTTCGCTTGAAAATACGCGATCCATGTCGAGCAGAATGACAAAATCCTCGCCGAGCTTTCCGATTCCCTGAATGAACTCTGATTTCCAGCGGCTGCCGATCTTCGGTGCCGGTTCAATTTCCCGTCCGTCGAGATCCGTTACTTCCCGCACCGAGTCTGCCAATGCGCCCAGAGTGGTGATTTCATCATCGAGATCGGCTTCCAGCACGACGATGCGAGAGTCGGTTCCGCCCCGGCTTTGGGCAATACCCAGTTTTTTATGAAGATCGACCACGGGGATCACGTTTCCTCGTACATTGATGACACCCAGCATGAAATCCGGTGCGCGGGGTATTTTGGTGATTTTGGTCGGATCGAGCACTTCTCGAACCCGATGCACTTCCACGGCAAAGGTCTCTTCATTCAGGTCAAATGTCAGACACTGGATATCCTGTTTATCTATTACGGTACTCATGGAATCCCCTTTCCTGCGGGAATCCGGAGGAGGGAATCCCTCCTCGGATTCAGCATGTTGTTAATATGCTTCGAAGTCGCTGTCGGAAGCTTCTTCGTCCATGATCAGGTTGATGCCTGTTCCGCTTTCTGCGGCGGCCGGTTTGACTGCCTTGACTGCGGGCCTGGCGACCACCGGTTTGGCCTTTTTGACCGGTGCGGAGCGTTTCGGCGGAGCACTGCGGCCGGTGTTCACCGCATAATCATCCACCTTGAAAAAGCTGATGACATCCTGAAGCTGCTGGGCCTGAGCCGATAGTTCTTCGGAAGTGGCTGACATTTCTTCAACACCGGACGCCGTCTGTTGGGTCACGGTATCCAGCTGCTGGATGGCGGTGTTGATCTGTTCGACGCCCTTGGTCTGTTCGCTGCTGGCCGCGCTGATTTCCTGTACAAGCTCGGCGGTCTTCTGGATATCGGGAACCAGTTTATCGAGCATCTGTCCGGCGCGCTCCGCGATGGCAACGCTGGAGGAACTGAGCGACCCGATTTCTCCGGCCGCCGTCTGGCTTCGTTCGGCCAGCTTGCGTACTTCCGAGGCCACTACGGCAAAGCCACGCCCATGTTCTCCGGCGCGAGCCGCTTCGATCGCGGCGTTGAGTGCGAGCAGGTCGGTCTGTCGGGCGATTTCCTGAATGATGGAGATGCGTTCCGCAATTTCCTTCATGGCGGCAACGGCTTCCATGACTGCTTTATTGGTTTCCAGCGTGTCCTGTGCAGACTGCTGGGCAATGTTGTTGGTTTCCTGGGCGTTGTCGGAGTTCTGCTGAATCGTGGATGCCATTTCCTCCATGGACGCCGAAGCTTCTTCTGCCGATGCGGCCTGTTCCGTGGCTCCCTGCGACATTTCCTGGGCGCTTGAGCTGAGTTCTTCTGAGCCAGCTGCCACATTGGCTGATGCGCCGACGATCTGGGAGACGATACCCTTAAGTTTTTCCACCATGTTCATCAGGGCGGAAACCATCTGTCCGGTTTCGTCCTTGCCGCGCGCCTGCAGTTTAATAGTCAGGTCGCCGGCGGCCAGCTTGTCGGCTGCCGCAACCGCCTCAAACAGAGGCGTGGTGATGGCTTTCGTGATCATCCATGCAATGTATACGCCGGCCACAAGGGCGATGATCAGGCCGATAATGGTCGTCATGGATGCCTTATTCAGGCTCGACACTGTTTCGTCGGAAATACTGCGCATTCCGCCCATGGCGGCTTCCACGGTGGTGCCGCATGCATTCAGGACATCTTCGGCGGCCGTTTCGCGCTGGCCTCTCAGATCGTCCATCTTTGCCCAGTTGGCCAGGAATGATTTCAGTCCATCGGAATAATCGCTTCCTGCCTGTTGGGTGCTGTCGATCAATTTCAGGTCGGCTTCCTTCCTTGTAATGGTGCGCAGGTCGTTATAGGCCGAGTCCATAGCGGTAAAGTTTTTCAGGGCCTGAGCGAGGATCTGAGACTCTCCGAGCGCCTGAGCTTTAAAAGCCTTGACCCGGGTGTCATTACCGAGAGAGACGATGTCGGTGGCGATCGTCATCTTTTCGACGCGCTCAATCATGTCGGTTTTCAGCTTGTTCTGCTGGTCTTCGAGAAATTCGTTGCAGGTGGAAACATATTCCCCGGCCGCCGTGTTCATGTGGCCTCGGATCTCGTCGAGCAGTCTGAAGTTGGTCAGGTAGGTTTCCATGGCCTCTTTGTAAAGGGCGGCGGCTTCATCCACCTGGTCGATCCGTTCAATGTCTTCCTGGATGTGTGTAATAGGGCGGAGCTGGGCGGTCAGCTTGGTAATGCCCGCAAACTGGCCGATGGCTTTTTCCATCATATCCGGATCTTTCTTTGCCTGCGCCTTGAAGTTGGTAATACGAATCGCATTTCCGGCGTCTGTGATTTTTGCGCCGAGCTCAATCTTCTGCCGTCGCTCTTCCAGATTCGCATCCGCTGCCTGCAGTTCTTCCTGCATCTTTTTATTCTGGTCGGTCATGAATCCTTCGCAGGCGGTCATGTATTCTGCGGCTGCTTTATCCATTTCCGTTGCGGCGGCCTCGATCTTTTTCATGGTGACAATGTATTCCACCATTTCTTTCCGGTAGGACGCGGCGGCCTCTTCGGTTACACGGATACGTTCGATGTCAAGCGGGTCGGTGGTAATGGGGCGCAGGATTTTGAGCAGGTCTTTCAGTCCGTTGAGGTCATCAACCGCAGACTGCATCAGGGTCATATCGTTGGCGGCCTGCGCCTTGAAGTTTGCAACCCGTACGGCTGTTCCGAGATCCTGGATCTGCGAAGCGGTTTCAACCTTCAGAAGCCGGTCTTCGAGATCTTCCCGAAATGCCGTCTGCTGGTTGAGCAGGAAGGTGTCGCATGATGTCATGAAAATGCCGGCATTTTCATCCAACGAAGTGCGGATCTTATTGTTGTCGTCGAGTGTCGCCTTTGTTTCGACGGAGAGGCCTTTATAGGTATTGAACGCATTCCGTGCGAGGGTGACCTGATCCTGCAGTTTGGTCAGTGTTTTGGCCTCATCCGCCAGCTGCTGGGCGTCGTCAATGTACTGGTCAACCTGAACCTGCAGCTTCAGGGCATTCGCCCAGTAAGTTTCCTTCTCGCTCATCGTATATCCGCGCATTTCGAATGCATACTGATTGGCGGCATACTGCAGCCCGGCGGCAATCTGTACTTCTGGCACATATTCCCCGGAAAGCGTCTTGGATTGTCGGTTTACCCGCACCATGCTTATGATCGCAAAGGCGCCGAGTGCAAATGCAATGAGAAGCAGCAACGCAAAGCCACCTCCGATTTTCTTGCCCAGTTTCAGGTCGTTCCAGTTCATTACCTATTCTCCTGTGTTCTCTTAATCATGCCCCTTTGCATGAGAAATCTATTTGCTCTTCTGCGTGTCTTCGATGGTGTAAACCGCATCGAAAATTCGTCCGAGATCCAGAATGAGCGCCACGGTTCCGTCTCCGAGAATGGTCGCTCCCGAGACTTCGGCAATATCGCGACACAGCTTGCCTAGCGGCTTGATTACGGCCTGCAGCTCGCCGACCACCAGGTCGACCACGATGCCGAAACGATTTCCGTCGTCGTTGATGATCACGATCTTTTCATGGTTCGGACGGTCGCCTTCGACGCCGAACAAATGCCGCAGGCTGATGTAGGGAACCATCTCGTCTCGCAGGTTCAGGATGTGCCGGTAGCGATCCTGTACAAGCTGGCTTTCAGTCATCTCGACGCACTCTTCAATAACCCCGAGGGGCAGCACATAATCGGAGTCGCCGATGCGAACCTGCAGTCCATCAATGATGGCGAGAGTCAGCGGAAGCCGCATGGTAATGGTGGTGCCCTCTCCCCGCTCACTGTCGATCTGGATGCGCCCGCCCAGCTGTTGAATGCTTTTTGCGACGACATCCATGCCGACGCCGCGTCCGGAGAGGGCAGAAACTTCCTGCTTCGTGGAAAAACCGGGCTGGAGAATAAAATCATAAATTTCGCGGTCGGTAAGATTGGAATCCGGCGCTGTCAGTCCGCGTTCAATAGCCTTGGTCAGGATGCGGTCGCGGTCGAGCCCGGCGCCGTCATCGACAACGGATATCAGGACATATGCGCCGGAGTGCGTGGCGGTCAGTTCCAGCCAGCCGCATTCCTGTTTTCCTGCGGCCGTCCGTTCGGTCGGCGATTCGATTCCATGATCAATCGCGTTGCGGATGAGATGCACCATCGGGTCGTGCAGCCGTTCGATCACGGTCTTATCGAGTTCGGTTTCGCCGCCGCTGGTTTCGATTTCCACCTGCTTGCCAAGGTCGCGTGCGAGGTCGCGTACGATGCGTTTGTATTTTCCGAAAACGGAGCCGATGGGGACCATGCGCATGCCCATGGTGGTATCGCGCATGTCGCTGGTAAGTCGTTCAATCTCTTCAGCAACCGCTGCGATCTCCGGGCATCCGGTCTGAATGCTGAGCTGCGATAGACGGGCCTGGGCAATCACCAGTTCACCCACAAGGTTGACCATCTTATCCAGTCGTTCCGAAGGAACCCGCACCGTCGACTGGTTTTTCTGTTCGACGTGGTTTTTTGTGCGTATCTGAACGGCTGCCGGAGCTGTCCCGGGAGAAGATTCTTTCTTCTTGATCGGAGTTTCTCCGGGTTCTTCCTCTGTATTTTCGGCGCCTCCGGACACCTTGGTGATTTCCAGGTCACAGTCGTCCCCGACAAAAATAAAGACATCGCGAACCGCATTTTCTCCGGCATCGGTCTTCAGGAGCATTTCCCATGCAAAGTGGCAGGTTTCCGGCTCAAGCGTTTCGAGCGGCGGAATGCCTTCAAGGTTGGGCGTCACGGTGAGCTCACCGAGATCCCGCAGTTCAGCAAGAATCAGGAGCGGGTCGGAGCCGTGGGCATAGGCCTGAATTTCCGGGCGGAAGCTGATCCTGAATGTTTCCATGGTGCTGTCGGTGTCGGCCTTTTCAACGTTTGGCGAGTGTGGCGCATGATCGGCAGCCGGAGCGCCGCTGCCCATCAGGATCTGCAATTTCTGCAGGATCAGGGTGCGGGCATCTGCCCGGCTGTCGGGCTGGTCGTCTTCCGCAATCCGGACGAGGTTCTGAATCTCATCGCGTGCGGCCAGTGTCAGGTCGATCAGTTCGCGGGAAACGTGTACGGCGCCATTGCGGACCTTTTCAAATGCATTTTCCAGATCGTGCGTGAAGTGTTCGACCTTTTCGAAGCCAAACATGCTGCCGGAGCCTTTAATGGTGTGAAGCGCACGGAAAACGGCATTGATCATTTCAGCATTGTCGGGCGATTCCTCCAGGGCCAGCAGGTCGTCCTCCAGCTGGGAGAGCAGCTCCTTTGCTTCCTCGATAAATGCGAATTGATGCTGATCCATGGCTCCCCCTTAAAGAACGTTCAGCGCAGTACTTTTTTGATGACGGTAACAAGCTGGTCCGGTTTGAACGGCTTGACAATCCATCCGGTGGCGCCGGCGGCCTTTCCCTCCATCTTTTTTTCGGCCTGAGATTCGGTCGTCAGCATGACGATCGGGATAAAACGGTGTTGCGCATCCGAGCGGAGATGCTTGATCAGTGTGATCCCGTCCATGCGCGGCATGTTGAGGTCAACCAGCGCCATGTCCACCGGTGTGCTGCGGATTTTTTCAAGGGCGTCTATGCCGTCAACCGCTTCCACTGCTTCATATTGGGCCTGCTTCAGAGTGAAGCTGACCATTTGGCGTATGCTGCTGGAGTCGTCTACGGTGAGGATGCGTTTGCTCATGTCAGTTCCCGGTTGTATGTTTCGTGGTCAAATCCTGAATCAGTGCCTGCACGCCGGCTTCTTCCGCAACCCGGAGCAGGGCTTCCGGAACGGGTTCGGCCAGTTCAATGGGGATGTTCCTGCCGGCGCAGGACTGTTTCGCCGCATACAGGAGCTGAAGAAAGGTGAGGTCGACCGAGTCGGTTTCGCTGAATGAGAGGACGAGCGGAGCGTCGGCCGAGACGGACTCCAGCAGGTTACTGTGGATTTCGGTGATCGTCATGACCGACAGATCGCCTTTTAGAGTAATATGGTCTGGTGTTGTTTTCATCGCGGGGCTTAAAACAGCTCTATGTTGTCATCCAATTCATCCTCTGATTCGGATGCAATCTGTGCAAGTTGAAGTCTTTCGGAAATATTTTCCGATAATTCTTTTTTGGCTATCTCTTTTTTCAGTGTGTCGAAGTCGTTAAACAGTTCGTTGGGGTCGTTTTCCGCCGAGGGAGGGATGTCGAAGTCATCAAAGAGGTCAATATTGCTGTCGCAAATTTCTTCCGCTGCCGAGCCGAAGTCCTCAAACAATTCTATGTTCCCGATTTCGTCCTGCTCCGTTGCCGACATTGATTCGGATGCCGTGGTCGTGAAATCCTCAAAATCATCGAAGCTTTCGAAGTCGTCGAAGCCGGTGGAATCCGATGTGGTTTCCGTCGCTTCGTTACTCCAAAGTAGCGCATCATCTTTTTTCGCGGTTGGCGAAGCTGGTTTTTTGGCCATGGTCAACCCCCGTTCGCGAAGGAAACGCTGGTGGGTTTCGCGTTCTGCATCGATGGTATATTTCTGATAAAGCCCGTCCATGGTCTGCTCCAGCCGGCGATCCTGCTTGATAAAGGCGAACATTTTCTGCAGGCGGCTGCCTTCTTCATTCAGGAAGGCGAGCGAGCCAAGGGCCTGTCCAACAACCGGGCTCAGCTGCTCGGTTGCATTGATCTGCACCATGCCGCGTTCCAGCTCATCAACGACCCGGTGGCCGCAGGTGCTGATTTCGCTCATAATTGTATCAGCGGTGCTTTTCAGGGCATTGATCGCTTCTGTTTTTGAGGAAAGACGGTCTTCGATTTCATGCAGGATCATGTCCTTGTCTTTGCGCGAATCGTTGAATGTGGCGAAGCGCCTTACGACCTCTCCCAGCATGACCGAAACCTTGCTGCCGTTGGATGAGATTTCCGATGCACAGGCCCGGATGGCTTCCGCGAGGGTGATAAGTGCTTCGCCGCCTTCGCCGATCCGGGCCGCCTTGATGGTGGAATTGAGTCCGAGGAGCCGGATGTGCGAGTCGATTGCATTCATGTTCCGGACCGCTTCGAACATGGTTTCAACCTTGAAGGTAACCTGTTTGCTTGTTCGGTTCATGCACTCCATCTGGCGGCTGTAATCGTTCACAAGAACGACTTTCCGGTTCAGGGTATTGGCCAGATCCGTCAGCCGAACGGGAATGCGTTCAAGATGCTCGGCATCCCGCATGTCGTTGTGGGCATGTTCCGACATTTTTTCCAGATTCTGGGTTACCTGCTGTACTTCGCTGGCGAACGATCCGTATGCCTCTTCAATCTGGCGTTTCTGCAGATGGCTGAGTTCCGAGATATTCCTGTAATTACAGATGCATTTTGATTCATTCAGGGAGTCAAGTGCTTCAATCGAGTGTTCGAGGCTTTGGCGCAGGAAGTCCTGGAACTGGAGGGCCACCACGATGTTCATGATGTTGGAGGTGAAGGCCTCGTAGTTCTTTGCCAGTTGTGCGCTCTCGTTTTCATATTCGGAGCGGTGGGAAATGAAATGGTGAATCGTGTCGGAAAACTGAGTGACGACGTCCGATATCTGGGAGAACGAGGTGGAATGCAGGGCATTGAGTTCGTTCAGGGCCACGCCCGCCATTGCTTTGAGCGGAAGAATCTGCTCCGTGAGGGAGTTAATGTTTTTTTCGACCTCGTTCGTCATTTCCTGCAGGGATTCGGCTACGCTGAGAAACTCCCGCCCATGCACGCCCAGCTGCGCGATGCAGGTCAGGGTGGAGACCCCCAGCGTACGAAGCATGATCAGCTGTCGGCTGATCTCTCCGAGAGGTCGGGAAATCTCGTCAAGCTGGATGAGAAGATTTTGAAGAATTTCATGAGTCCAATTGTAATCTATCTCAATCTCGCGAATCAGCAGGTTGATTTCTGCCAGTTTCTCAAGTTTGAAGTTCATCGTTTCCGTGAATTCCCTGCCGCTCAGCAGTTGCGCCATCGCGTTGCAACGTTCCGTCAGCTCCAGTCCCATCTGGATGAATTCCTGCAGCTTTCCGCCCAGTTTGACAAATTCCTGTTCGGACAGGGCATTGACGCGCCGAAGGGCATCGCATACCTCGTTAATTCGGGGTTGCGACTTAAAACGGCATATGCAGGAAATGGATTGAACCGGGTTCATTGTACGGTGTGGAGTTACTTCAGCGTGGTTTCTACAAGGCTGATTAACTCTTTGGGTTTGAATGGTTTGGATAGGATGCAGCTGCTTCCGACGACATTTGCGATGCTGAGATAGTATTCCTTCCGGTTGAACCCGCCGGCGGACATGGCGATGATCCGGCAATCCGGATCATTCTTTTTCAGTGTCTCGATCACGTTGATGCCGTCGACCTTCGGCATAAGTATGTCTGTTATAACGAGATCCGGATTGTGTTGTGCTGCGAGTGAAAGCCCTTCGTCACCATCTTCGGCCTGAATGATTTTGTGACCCGAATCTTCCATAACATTTACAACCAGGTTTCGAATGATGCGGTCGTCTTCGATCAGTAAAATAGTTGCCATGAATATCTCCCCTGATTCTCAATGTTAATTTTGAGCATTTCAGATGCCAAAAACGAAGAAGATCTCTTTATAAAATTTATGTCACATTATTTGTTAGTATGATTTACTAGACTTTTGCGATATGAGTCAGTTTTGCTTCCCGATCGGGTTGAGGCGTTTCAAGAGCACCTCCCCGCTGTAGGTTTTGTAGATCAGTTTAAACCCCCTGTCTCCTCCGACGCATCGGGCGACAATCGGAATCCGGTGTTCCTTTAAAACCGTTTCAGCCACTTCGATATTCCGTGCTCCGACCCGTGTAACATGATCCTTTTGACCATCGCCCAGTACGCCGGCGCCGCCGAAAACCTTGGCCTGCAGACGCGACCGGGTTGCTCCGTGTTCTTCCAGTGCCTCGATCAGCCGGAGCGTGGCAATATTTCCATAGCGTGGAGTAGCCAGTCCGGCGCCGTTCCAGAAAGGAAGCATGTAATGGTTGATGCCCCCCATGCGAAGCGTCGGATCCCACAGGCAGACGGCCACGCAGGAGCCGAGCACGGTCCGTACATGGTGCGGGTGCGGGCTGGCAAACAGGGCCGACGGATGAAGATGGTGGTGGATGATATCCATGGGATCAGAAGGTTTCCGTATCCTCTTCCATAAAGAGCAGTTCATTTCCTTCCGGGCCAAGGTCTTCACCTTCGGCGGCATATGGAATCGTGATGCTGAAGCAGGTGCCTTCGCCCGGCTTACTCTCAATTTCAATACGGCCGCCCATCTGTTCCAGAATCGCCTGGGTGACAGAAAGGCCGAGCCCATGGCCCTGATGCGCCTTGCATCGCCCTTCATCCAGCTGCCGGAATCGGTCGAATATCAGCGATTGGTCTTGTGGGGCGATTCCGATGCCGTGGTCCCTGACGGAAAAAAGGAGGCAGCGGTTATCCTGCTCGATCCGGATATAGATCGGCTGCGTTCGGTTGCTGAAGTTGATTGCGTTGTGAATCAGGTTTGCAAAGACGGTCCGAAGCATCCGCTCATCGGAAAAAACGGTTTTCTCTTCAATATTGGGCGACGTGGAGAGTTCGACTTCAAGTTCCTTTTCGCTGATGAGCGATTCAAAATCATCAAGCACCTGCTGGATAATGGAGATAACGGAAACCTTATGCGACGTGGGAATAAGTTCTCCGGCTTCCAGTTCGGCGGCGGAGAAAATATTTTCCAGCTGAAAACTTAGATTATGTGCTTCCCGGCTGATGAGTGCCGCCTGGGTTTTCAGGGCGTCGGGATCGGCTGTATTGGCCATGTTGGCGGCGACCCCGAGCACGGCGGCCAGCGGATTGTTGATTTCATTACGTATATTGGAGAGAAAACGGCTTTTCAGGGCCTCGGATTCCATCAGCTTCCGATTGCTCTCCTTCAGCTCGTCCATAACCTGATGAATGCCGGATACGCGTTCAAAATGCTGCTGCAGCAACTGGATCAGTTCCTGATCATTTAACGGTTCCATGGTTTGTTCCTTTTTTGTAAGAAAGACAAACAGGATTCATGCCGTAGTGAGAATAAATTATCGAATAAGCGTTTCGATCCACCGGATTACTGCCGTAAATACCTGCTCTTTGTTCGGTTCATTATGCAATTCGTGGTGAAAATTTTCCCACAGGTGAAAGGTACAGAGGGCATTGGATCTGTTGGAAAATGCGACAGATGCCTCGGGTGAGGTGATGTGATCAGCACTTCCGTGCATCAGCAAGAGGTGCAGGGGAAAATGGGCTGCCTGATCGATGCACCATTCGCCCTGCTCAATCATGGTGACGGCCAGTGAAGGGGTAATCCGGTCATGGACCAGAGGGTCGTTGCGATAGGCTTCGGTTATTTCGGGGGCGCGCGACAGTGCCGCTGTATCCATTTGCGTCCGAATGGAGACATTCAGGTGAAGCCGGTTCATCAGCCGGATCAGCCGACGTTTCCATGCCGGCGGAGGGTTTGCTATTCGAAGCAGGGGAGACGCAGCAATAACGCCGGCCAGAACCGGCTTTTTCTGCAGGGCATAAACCATGGCCAGATTTCCGCCGAGGCTGTGTCCATACAGAACGGTCGGAAGATGCGGATAGCGGAAGCGGGTTTCGCGCAACAGATCGCTGATGTCGGAAAGGAGAGCGCGATAGTTCGGTGCATGGCCTCGTCGGCCCTCCGATCGGCCGTGTCCGCGAAGATCCATGGCGCAGACCGCGATGCCCGCCCGGAGAAATGTTTCGGCAAATGCTTCGTACCGGCCGGAATGTTCGCCGAGTCCGTGAATCAGAACCAGCACGGCTTTGGGCGGTGTTTCCGGTTCCCATGCCCGGACATATAAGACCGGACCGTTATCCTGGTTCAGGTTGAATTCAATCGCGTTCATTTCATGCGATCGGCCAACTGTCGCTCCGTCGAATCAGGGATTCCATGCAGTCGATTGCGGCGCCGGAGTCATTCAGGCAGGGAATCATCCGGAATGAGTTGCCGCCGGCTTCCATGAAGGTTTCCCGTCCCTGTATCTCGATCTCTTCAAGGGTTTCCAGGCAGTCGCAGAAAAATGCGGGGCAGACGACCGCCAGCTCGGTGATTCCTTTTGACGGAAGGGCCCGCAGGGTCTGGTCGGTGTAAGGCTCCATCCATTGTGCACGGCCGAGCCGTGACTGGAACGAGATGTGATATCGATCCGGCGCCATCCCCGCGATTTCGGCAATGGCGCGGGTGGTGGAATAGCACTGATGTCGGTAGCAGGTATCATGTGCTATCGAAGGTTCGGTGCAACAGGTGGCTGTGCTCATACAGTGGCTGCCGGTGGGGTCGGTCTTTTTCAGGTGCCGGACGGGAAGTCCGTGATAGCTGAAGAGAATATGTTCATTCACGTCTTTCAGGGATTCTGCAATCGGCTCGATATAGGTCGGATCGCTGTAGAACGGCGGTACGACACGCAGCGTGGCTGGGCAACTGCGCCGTTTCAGTTCTTTTCTGACGCCGGCCACGCAGGAGCCGACCGTTGCCATGGCATACTGTGGAAACATCGGAAGCAGGCAAACCTCGTCGACGCCGGCATCGAGCAGCCGGCCGACGCCGTGGCTGACGGATGGATTTCCGTAGGCCATGATCATTTCCAGCGGCTCATCCAGCCGTTCCTTCAGCGCGGCCGTCAGGCTGGTGCAGTAGTGGATCAGCGGTGAACCGTTTTCAGTCCAGATGGAGTTGTATGCTTCGGCCGATTGCGCCGGCCGCTTCGGCAGGATGGCCCAGTGGACGATCGCATAGCGGATCGGGAAGGGCAGATCGATCACATACGGATCCATCAGGAACTGGCCGAGATAGGTGCGCAGCGCCGACTCGGTGGGTGCGTCCGGCGAACCGGTGTTCATCAGTAAAAATCCACGTTTCATGACATGATCCTTTCTGCAACGTTGAGGCCGGAGAGGATGGAGTTTGCCACGGAGATGCCGTCGCGGTAATGACCGGCGAAGTGGATGCCGGGATGCTCGGTCTCGATTTTCGTCATCAAATCCAGATATTTCCCGTAACCAATCGCATATTGCGGGATCGCTTTCGGCCAGACGCTGAACCGCTTGTATTCCGGGCTGCCGTCCAGTCCGAGCAGGTCGTGCAGATCATTCAGCACGTTTCCAAGCATTTCATCTTCGGCTTGGAGCGCCCGTTCCGGCGATTGCGATCCACCGACAAAAACCGTCAGCAGCGCCATGCCGTCGGGCGCGCGGCCATGAAAGATGGACGACGGGAAAAGGGCGCCCAGCGAATAGCGGTTTTCCACCTTCGGAATCAGCATGCCGAACCCGTTGAGCGGATGGGTGAACTGATTCTGGTTGAAGCCGAGGGAGAGGCTGGTAACGGGCGGATAATAAATTTCGCTCATGGTGGACAGATCGAACGGGGTTTTGAGTTTTGACATGCCGTGGGCCGGAATGGCCAGGATGACATCGCTGTAGGCTTCGCTTCCTACATCCCATCGCCCGCTGTCGAGGCGTGTGATTCCGGCAATCGGATACTTCTTTCGGATTCGGCTGCCGAGTTTCCCGGCAAGTGTTCGGGGGAGCAGCTCAAGTCCTTTGTCGAAGGTAAACATGCGCGCATCCTTGGAGGCAACCTCCGCCCGTTTTTTTCGCTCCTTCGCTCCTTTGATGGCCCCCTTGATGAGCGATCCGTATTTCTGCTCCAGATCGTACAGTTTCGGGAATGCATGGCAGGTGGAAAGTTTTTCCGGATCGCCGGCATAAACGCCGCTGACAAACGGATTGATCGCATAGTCGAGGAACTCCTGGCCGAGGCGCCGCTTGACAAAGTCGGCCAAGCTCTCCGATTCGGTTGACTTCGATTTGATGAAAGGTTCCTTCAGCAAACCCCGCTTGGCTTTTCCGGAGAAGGCTTTGGAGGTGAAGAAGGCCGGCGGAGAGGTGGGCAGGGCGATGGGCCGGCCATCACGTACAATAAACCGGTTCTGTGCCGAGCCGCTGGCCGGCAGTTTGTTGCCTTCGAGTCCAAGCCGGTCGATCAGCTTGCCGAGGTCGGGATGGGTATCGAGTAGCGAGTTGGGTCCGCATTCCACCAGAAAACCATCCTCCTTCACCGTACGGATACAACCGCCGACGCGGTCCGACGCTTCATACACCACGCAATCGATCCCGCGCTGCTGCAGCTCGAACGCCGCCGTCAGCCCCGTAATCCCCGCGCCAATAATCGCTACTTTTTTGTCCGTCTTCTGCATGGCTTGAATTTAACCATGATCCGCCGCCGATGAACATGAATTAGGAAATATTTTGATCGGATTGCAGGATGACCGGGATGTGTCGCGCAGAGACGCAGAGGCACAGAGATAGGAAGGGATTGCCGAGCCCGTCGTCAATTATCCAGTTTTCATTGCATATGTTCGAAACAGCCTGTTCAACGGTTCCCAGTTTTTGCTTCCTGTGGAAGATACGTTTCTTGCGTGAGTCTCCAACTTGTCCCTCTCCGCGGAGTACCATTGAAACAAGGCGCTAGGAATCATAACGCGGAATCCTTCTGCGGCCCCTGCTTTCTCCGCCAGCAAGCTGTTGATCTCTCGTAAAATGTCGTTTGGGAGCAACTCGGCTTCCAACAGTTCACCGAATGCTGTTGGAGGCATCGATGAGTAACTTTGAATCCAGCAACAGGCCAGCAATGGCCGCAGAACGTAGAATAGCTTCTTAATTGGAATACTTCCGTCCGAGTCCATCGTCTCTGAAGCTTTGTTTGCCATATTGAGATAATGGAACATGGCTTTCTTGGGATTAAAGTAGTCAGGAATCAAATCCTTCAACATTGCGCGCAATCCATGCTCATCCGCATACACTATCGGGCTTCCAATCCATTCGTTTAGCGCCAGATTGCAACCTTGGAACAGTCGAAGCGATTTCTGCAGTTCCCATCCTCCCAAATCGAGATCGTTCGGCAGCATCAGATCTATTGTATCTTTGCGTGCTTCCAGGTTCAGATACCAAGCAAGGTCATGCACATAGATAAAACGAACATCATAGTCGCTATCCGGTGATGCAAATCCCCATGCCCGGCTTCCTGACTCACAGGCATAAAGCACGGAACAGGCAGCATCCCGCTCCACATTGTCCAACGTCTTACTTATCAATTCACGCACAGCAACTCTCCCATTCGAAGGTCAATTTCAACAACAGCTGGTTTATCGCGTTCATATCGGGTTCATCCGGCAGGTCGCAGGTGGCATGCAACAGCTGCAACTCGTCCAGTTTGGTCTCCGCAATCTTCATCAGGTCGCTATACTCATATTTTCCTGCCAGCACATTCTTCAGGAATTCAAGCTCACCGTTATTAAACCGAACCAAGGGGGCTTTATGTCGAAGAATGTGCTCCCCGGAATGGAGCAGACGAAAAGTATGCATCATGTTCTTGGCGTCGTAATCCATTTCACCGCGCTCCTGCATCTCCCAACGGGCATCATTACGGTCTTTGCGCCACGCCCAATAGTTCTTGTGGTCATTAATGCGTTGCTCGTACGCCCGACGGTTGTAAATCAGCAGCCCCACGCAACGGAACTCATCGTCTTTCGGAATACTCGTGCAAACGGGTTCGCCCCCTCTGAATACGCCTTTGGCTTCGGCTCTCAAATGATAAAGACGATAAACGTCCGGAACATGCTCCAATGATGCGCACCCGCATTCCGATAAATCAATCCCGCTGTCTTTCAGGGGAATCGGACGGAATGGAAACGCAGGGGAGTGTTGTTCCGGTACAATCCAGCAGAACGCTTCCCGCTCAGGGGGCTCCTTGGGCTGGGGATTGTTCACCCACTTGTGCCGACCACGAGCCTTTTTGATTTGTGCTTGTGCATAACCAACATGCGATTCGTATGCTTTCTTCGTAACAAACAGATGCCTGTTCTCCTGTAGCGTGTTCATTAAGCGGGTCTGAAGTAGTACGCAATCATCAGGCATAAACAACAGCTCAAGCAGATTCGGGTTGGCATTTGCTGCCAGTTCAAGAAAACGTTTCAATGAATAATAGACTACATCACCTCGCTCATCACTTATCTGCCCGACCGGATCTTCCATGCGGATATACGCTTCCATCGGCAGTATGAACAGGCCCTTAATGTCCGTATCACTGCCTTCATGATGTGTTCCGTAGGACCGGCTTCCGGAAATGCATCGGAATATGACCTGGGAGGAATCTCCCTCCAAGTCGCTTAGTAATGGATGAAATAAGCTATTTGATTTCACGCTGACCTTAGCTTTTGTTGATTGGCACCACGATATTGTATTCAAAGAGTAAATCCTTTTACGAGGCATCGGCCAAGAGTCAAGTTCATCGGAGACTTCAGATCGCTGAGCAAAACGCAGAAACCCATATCGCTGCCGGGGTGTTCTTCGCCGCGTACCGTACGTCTCGCTTTGCGTTACGCAAATACAGGATCTACCCGAAGGCTTCGCGCAGGAGGGATTCTGCGGTGGTGCACCATTCGCGGGAGAACGAGGAAGTGGTACGGACGAACAGGCGGCGGGAGACGATCAGGCCGAAGGCGGAGGCGGAGGCGAAGCGGTCGAGCAGGTGCGGCGGTTGACGTTGGATGACGGCGATGAGGTGATCAAGCAGGTCGAGTGGTTCTTCCTGTTGCGGCTCCAATACAAATTGCCAAAGCGCGAAGGGATCGTGCTGGGTTGCTCGTTCGATGAATGCTCCGATTTCATGGCGGGCCGCAAAAAGATCGGTGTCGGAAATGGTGATTGCGCGGCGGCTGGCTTTGCCGGGAATCGGTTCGGCCAGCTGTTCGGTGGTAATGCGGTGTCGCGCCTTGAAAAGGCCCGGCAGGCGCTGTCCGCAAAAGCGCGGGGTGACGGGATCGGCCGGCAGGTTCGGATGCTCGTCGAGGAGTATTTCGATGGAGCAAATATCTTCGGGCGATAGGGTTGGTGTGCGCGTGATTCCATAGGGAGGGGGCGGGCCGGATTCCAGCTGCCATTTCGTCGCGTCGGTCCGCAGGGTGGTTCCGGGCAGGATCAACGTCTGCATGCATTGGACCTGTGCGTTTTCGCCGAAAGCCAGACACCAGTCGAGGCTGGCTTCCACATCGTCGATGGTTTGCTGTGGCAGGCCGTACATGACATCGAGCGTGGTGCGTACGCCGCTTTCGCATAGCGCGCGGATGCCGCGCTCCAGCCGTCTGATCGAATGAGGGCGGCAGACGTTTTTCAGGACCTGTGGATCGATGCTCTGCACGCCGATTTCCACTTCGGAAAAATGGGCCTCAGCCATGAGCGCGGCCTGTTCGGCGGTCAGGGTGTCGGCTCGGATTTCAGCGAAGAAGGAGAGCCGTTTGTCTGTGTTGAGTCGGGCCAGTGCTTTCAGCAGCTCGGTAAAGTTTTTCCGGGCGTTGAAGGTGGGATCGACGAATCGGATTTCGGTTGCGCCCAGTTCACGGAAGCGGCGGATGCGGTTTATGACCTGATCTACGGACAGCGTGCGCAGGCCGGAGTGTATCTGGTAGTAGCGGCAGTAGGAACAGGAGAGCGGGCAGCCGCGGACGGTTTCAACGAATATGACCGGGCGGTTCTGGATGCAGGCCATCAACGCGACTTCATCGGGCTGTGCATCGGCCAGGTTGACTTCCGGCGGTTCGTGTCTTCCGAAACGCCATCCGGCGGAAGTTGGAATCGCGACGTTCTGGAAGTCGGGTTCGGTTCCATTGCGCCATGCGGTAAGGATCTTCGGGAATACCCCTTCGCCTTCGCCATATACGATTGCATCGAACGGGGCATTTTCGAGCAAGGGATGGTTGCGGGCGACTTCCGGTCCGCCGACGAGGATCCGGAGGTCGGGTTTTGCCTGCTTCAGTCGGCGGGCGAGATCGATGGTGCGTTCGATATTCCAGAGATAGAGGGTGCAGGCCAACAGGTCGGCGTCCGAACGGAGTATTTCAGTCGACAGTCGAGGCGTATCGAGATCATCCCAGTGCGTCGGAGCAAAACGGGATTCGATATACGGGGCTTCGGGGCTGCGCCGGAGAGCGTGGTCGAGGTAAGCTCCGGCAAACGCAAAGTTTTCGCGCTCGCCCGTGGCATCGTTGTCGAGCAGCGGGAGCTGCAAATAAAGAATGGAAGTTTTTTGCACGGCCGCAATATAGCCGTACGACCGTGTTCGCAAAGCGCAAAATGCCGGACTTCGTGCCTTTCCTGTTTTGTGTGTTTAAATGATTAAAGGGACTTGAAAATTTAAACAACAATGGATATCTGAGTGCGAAAAATCACATCTTAGTGTTTTGGGGGATTAATGAAGAAAAGTTATTTGGGATTGGTGTTTCTGGGATTTGCGTCGTTGTTGTATGCACAGGGGTCATTGACCCCGCCGGGAGCCCCGGGGGCGACGATGAAGACGCTGGACCAGCTGGATGCGGCCATTGCCGGAGTGAGCAATCAGGTGCTGCAGGTGACCGATGCGATTGAAATGATCGGCAACACGTCCGCTAAGGCGGAGTCGCGGATTGATGTGCTGACACTGGCCGGGGATTCGATGTTTGAGCACGTTATTTCACAGCCGGGTTCCTATTATCTAAGCGGCGATCTGGAGGTAAGCGGTAAGTTCGGAGGGATTTGGGTTGCATCCGTCGACGTTACGCTGGATCTGAACGGGTTTTCCGTATCCCGTTTATCCGACGGCGAAGGCTACGGTGTTTATATTACGGGAGGAGGTACGGTTTGTAACGGGAACATTCGCGGATTTGCGTTTGGCATCTATCGCAGTGGATCGGGTGCCCGGTTTGAGAAACTCACGGTATCCGACTGTACATCAGCCGGAATTCGAGGCGACTCTGGCGTACGTATGCTGGATTGTGTTGCCATCGGAAACTCCGGAAGCGGAATTAATGTCGGCTCATCAGCCAGCCTGAGCGGTTGTATTGCTTACGGCAATCATGGATCAGGCATCTTCACCGGCACCGGAGCGAGCCTGAGCGACTGCGTGGCCGCCGGTAATTCCGGATTCTACGGGATCATGGTCATGTATGGCTCTACCCTGAGCGGCTGTTCGGCGTTTGATAACGTAGGTATCTATTCTGAGAGCTATGGAATTTATGCCTGGGGTGCTACGGTTTCCGGGTGCAGTGCCTATAATAACAGTAATACCAACTCGCCAACAGGATTCCGTCAGGGGGTTGGAATCAGTATCAATGGCGGTGTGGTGAACGATTGCATGGCATATGACAATCAGGGCGATGGAATTCTGGTTGTAACCCGTAGTGTTGTCCGGGGGAATTCGAGCTACGCGAATGGCTCTTCGGGGGATGGAGCAGGCATCCATGTGACTGGTGTTGGTAATCGAATTGAAGGAAACAATGTTCATTCGAACGATCGGGGGATTGATGTGGACGATTCCGGGAACATAATTGTCCGCAACACCGCCAGCGCGAATACACTCAACTGGGATGTGGTTTCCGATAATGTCTGTCTGGTGGTGCAAGCCGCTAAGGCCGGCGCGATTTCCGGGAACTCCGGCGGAACGGCGCCGGGGTCGACCGATCCGAACGCCAACTTTACCTACTAAGGGCTCCGATGAAACGCTTACTTGCAGGAGTGCTTTTATCCTCCGCCTGTCTGGTGCAGGCTGCCACAACGGTGGATTCGGAGCATCCGTATGTGTATGGCGCCAATATTGGCTGGATTTCGGCCAATGCCGACAAAACCAACGGCGCGGTGATCGGTCGCTATTTCTGTTCCGGCTATCTTTATTCGGCGAATACCGGCTGGATCAGCCTTGGTTCCGGAAACCCCGCCAACGGATATTCATACAGCAATAAATCCGCCATGGATTTCGGGGTCAATCACGATGAAGCCGGCGGGCTGCGCGGTTATGCCTACAGCGCGAACACCGGCTGGATTTCCTTTGAAAAGCAGGGCAATCCCCGAGTCAACCTGCAGACCGGCGCGCTTTCCGGATATGTCTGGGGTGCTAATACCGGCTGGATCAGCCTTTCCAATGTGCAGGCTTATCTCCGGACCGAACGGCTGGACTCCGGGCCGGATGCGGATGGCAACGGACTGCCCGATGCCTGGGAATGGAGTCGGTGCGGCTATGCCGGATTAAAACCACACGGCGATCTCGATGGCGACGGCGTGACCGATCTGGATGAATACCGGATGGATACCGACCCGAACGACCCGGCAAGCCGGCTTCTCATTACGCAGGAACGGATAGGCGGCAAAGGAGATTATCTGTCGTGGCCGACGCGCCGGACCCGGTTTTACCATTTGCAGTCAACGACCTCCCTGCTGGAGGCCTGGGAGCCGGTCGGCGGAGTGGTTGCCGGCAGTGGCTGGACGTTTTATGCGGACGGGGTTTTATCCACCAATACGCCGGTTCGCTTTTATCGGGTGAACGCCATTCTTCCGCTGGAGTAGAGGTCTGCGGTCTTTGTGTCGTCAGTGTTTCTGCGGATGATCCGGATGAAGATCGCCGGAGGCGACATTTGCTTGGTTCCACTGAGCGGCAAGGAGTGTGCGGGAGTGGATGCCGGTGATGGCGAAGATCTGCTCAAGATGTTTGCTCACGGTACGCGGAGAAATGCCGAGGGTTGCTGCAACCTCGCGATTCGACATTCCCGAGGCTACTCGTTCGGCTATCTGCCGTTGGCGGATGGACAAGGACGTAAATGGCGATGGAATCGGTGTGCTGGCGTTTATTGCGTTTTGAAGCTGTTCTTCCAGTTGCCGGAGTCGTTGCCGGTTTCGCCAGGCAATGTTGATGTGGGGGTGTACAAGGCTTGCGATGAACTGCTCTTTTTCGCTGAACGGCGTATCGCGACAAAAGACCACGCCCGTTGTCTCGTCATCGCATCGGAGACTCATCCAAAGCTGGTCTTCAACGGAAAAATCTTTCATGGATTCATTGTAGAGCCCGGTTCGCCTGAAGTCGGCGCGATTCATCTGGGTTAAAATAGTCCCTAGTTGCGGCCCCTGTGGTGCAGCCGCCTGCTTCATGGCGGGATGTTCGTGCATGAAGGGGGTCGCAAGCTGTAAAAGATCCGGCGGCAACGTTTCGGTTACCATTTCGAGCAGCTCGAACGTCTTGAGTGATACACGATCGATGGTCAGATGGACACAGGGTAGCAAACCTGATAATACGACGTATAGATGGTTGGAGAATGGTTCGTTTGGATGGATGCAATGGATGCGTTCGCATACCCGCATAACGCGCTTCAGTTCATGGTCGTTCAAATTCATCGCAGGGATTCTCTGGCTACGTCATTTGACGTATTGACGCACAACATATCCTATATTTTTTTAGTAAGACAAATCATGAAACATAAAAAGGAACTTATGAAAATCGGAACACTATTTTGTCTGTTGCTACTCACTGTAGGCGTTGTCCATGGGCAAGGCCCGCTCTATCCCTCCGCCGCGCCGGCTCCCACCATGAAATCGCTCGAGCAGCTTGATGCAGCAATCGTCGGCACAAGCAATGCCGTGGAAGCGGTGCATGCTTCGGTAGGGCTGATTGATGGAAAAATCGCGGGGGTGAGCAACGCGATCGAGCAGGTCGAGGCGCGGATTGATCTGGCGACGGTGGTGGGCAATGAGTATTTTCACCACGTGATCAACCAGTCTGGATCCTATTATTTGAGCGGTAATCTGGCCGTGACGAAGGCGAATGGAATTTTGATTTCGGCACCTAACGTCACGTTGGATCTGAATGGGTTCACCGTTTCACGCAGCTCGGGCACTGGTGGTTATGGGATTTATGTTTCTGATGCAGGGGATCAGGCTACCGTGCGCAATGGATTTATTTCCGAGTTTGCGTATGGGGTTTATTCGCTAAGTCAAGGTGGCGTTTATCTGCATCAGTTAACGGTTTCGCAATGTAGTTGGTATGGGATTTGTGTGATGGGTGCTGGAGCACGGATCGTCGATTGCATGGCAACAGCGAATGCGAATACAGGAATAGTTACCGGAGATAAATCAATCCTGAGTGGTTGTGTCGCTTTGTCCAATCTGAGCGGTGCTGGAATTTCGACCGGAGCCGGAGCAAGCCTAAGTGGATGTGTTGCTTCGAACAATCGGGGTATCCATGGCATATCCGCAGGGGCAGGATCGACCTTGAGCGGGTGTTCGGCTATCAGCAACGAAGGTGTCGATTCTTTCAGTTGTGGCATATATGCACAGTCTGGTTCAGTGATCGGATGCACGGCTGACAGGAACAGCAACACCAACTCTCCCTGCACCTCCTCTCAAGGCGTCGGAATCTATGCGGGCTATGGTCTGGTGAAGGATTGCAAAGCAATTGGGAATCAAGGAGATGGTATCCGAGTGTACTATCAATCGCTGGTGACTGGAAATGTGTGTTTATCGAACGGGAAAGATGATGGAGACGGAGCAGGGATTTATGTGATTGGTTCTGATAACCGGATTGAAAACAATAACGTTACGGGTAATAGGCGAGGGATTGATGTGGTTCAATCTAGAAATCTTATCGTGCGCAATTCCGCTTCTGGAAACATGACCAACTATGATATTACGTCTGGGGCTAAAGTGGGCACCATCCAAAACACTCCGGTTGGAGCTGGGGCGTGGGACAACTTTGAATTTTAGGATGGTGCTCAATGAGAATAACTCTTTCTCTACTTTCAGTCTGTTTCGCATCTGTGCTTTTT
This sequence comes from Pontiellaceae bacterium, assembly GCA_016937945.1. Lineage (GTDB taxonomy): Bacteria > Verrucomicrobiota > Kiritimatiellia > Kiritimatiellales > Pontiellaceae > Pontiella. The sequence goes on from JAFGVP010000139.1 coordinate 30,189, forward strand.
GCCGACAGCACCATCGACCCGGCGAACAAGAATGCGTACGGCGCGAACATTGGCTGGGTGGATGCGCGGGCGGATGGAACGAACGGGATGGTGGTGGGCGAGTTTTACTGTTCGGGCTACCTCTATTCCGCCAACGTCGGTTGGATTCATGTCGGCGATGGCAGTCCGATGAACGGGAAATTTTATGCCCAGAACTATTCCGCCGATTACGGCATCAACCACGACGGGCTCGGTAATCTGACGGGCTTCGCCTATGGCGCCAACATTGGCTGGATCAATTTTGAGCAGGAATTAGGCAAGCCGCAGGTAAACCTGAAAACCGGTGAACTTTCCGGTTTTGTCTGGAGCCCGAACGTCGGATGGATTGCGCTCGATACGTTGCAGGCGCACGTCCGCACGGAAACGCTGAACAAAGGTCGCGACAACGATTCGGACGGAATTCCCGATGCATGGGAATATCGCTATGCCCCATTTGGGCGCGATGCGCTGAACGTTCTTTCGGCCGAAGCCGATCGGGATGGCGACGGCGTTTCGGACTTCGATGAATATCTGGCCGATACCGATCCAACGGATGCCAACGATCTGCTGTTGATCACGGATCTTGCATTGAGCGATTTGGGCCAGCGCCTGACCTGGACCAGCAAGCCGACGCGCAAATATAACATTGAATATGCTGCGGTGCTGAATACCAACAGATGGACGGAACACCCCGCAACCTATCCAACCGGAACCACCGCCAGCCAGCTCATTAAAGGCGCCCCGACGCAGGATGCCCGCTTTTATCGCGTCAAGGTCGCGCCGCCGCTGAATTGATTTTCATTGCTTAGAAACTAAGCATCAAAAAGGAACCCATGAACGTAAGAAAAAAACTGTTGATTGCCCTGTCTGCCCTTGTGCCGTTTGTCTCATTCGCTTTAACGCACGGCGATTTTGAATATGACGTTGTCGGAAGTGAAGTTAAGATCACCAAATACAGCGGCACCAACACGGTCGTGACGGTGCCGGGAGAAATCGACGGTAAGCCCGTGTTGGAGATTGGCTATCAGGCCTTCAGTCAGAACCGCACCGTTACGCAGGTTGTGTTGCCTGCGGCGCTCCGGCGCGTCGGCAGATACGCTTTCTTTGGGTGTTCCGCGCTGGAGTCGGTTCCGCTTCCATCGGCGCTCCAGTCGATCGGCGAATATGCATTCCGCGACTGCACCCGCATCGGTCGCGTTACGATTCCCGACAGTGTCACGAGTCTGGGCGATGAAGCCTTCAGCGCCTGTTCGAGCCTCACCAATCTCGTGATCGGTTCCGGGGTTACGGTGTTGAATCGCGACGTGTTTGCCCGAACCGGAGCCATGGAATTGACATTGCCGAACAACATCACCGAAATCGGTTCCTCTGCTTTCTGGCAGAGTGCAATTCGCGGGATCGACATCGGGGACGGCGTGACGATCATCCGTGCAGGATCATTCTCCGGCTGCTCGCAGCTGGAAACACTGCTTTTGGGCGATGCGCTGGAGACGATCGAGGATTATGCTTTTTCTAACTGCACCAAGCTTGAAGAGGCTAACCTTCCCTTGTCGGTGGAAAGCATCTCGCGTAACGCCTTCAGCGGCTGTTCTGCACTGGCAACCGTCACATGCCATAACGGCAGTCCCGACTTTTCTTGCGCGGACGGCGTCCTCTACGACAAGGAGCAATCCCGCATCATCATCTGTCCCGAAGGACGTTCCGGCTCCTACACTACGCCTGCCACGGTACACGACATTGCCGCCGAAACCTTCAAGTGGTGCGCCAAGCTCACCGATGTTACGCTTGATAACAGTATCACCAATATCGGCAGCTACGCCTTCAACGGATGCAGCAAGCTCGGATCGGTTGCCCTGCCTTCCTCGCTTGAAACCCTCGGCAAGTATGCTTTCTACAACTGTACGGCGCTTACCAATGCCGTATTGCCTTCCGGTCTTGAGAGCATCGGCGAATATGCCTTTATCAACTGCTCCAAACTTCCGGCCATTTCCATTCCTGACTCTGTTCTTTCGGTCGGACCCGAGGCCTTCAGCGGCTGCTCCTCGGCCAACAGCCTGCAGATCAGCAGCAATCTCGGGTCAATCGAGCGCAACACGTTTGCGCGGATCGGTGCTGCGGAGGTGGTTATTCCGAATAGCGTTACCAATATTGACGGTTCCGCCTTTTTCAACAGCGGGATCACGTCCGTCTGGATCGGGTACAGCGTTCGCGGCATCGGTTCTGCAGCGTTTTCCTATTGCAGTAATCTGGATTCCGTCATGATCGGTCACTCCCGGGTGGAAACGATTTCTGACTATGCCTTTCAAGGATGCGGCAATCTTCAGGCAATCGAACTTCCCGCCACGCTTTCCTCGATCACCCGGCTGGCGTTTTACAGCTGTGCGAACCTTCAGGCGATTACGCTCCGAGGCGAAAATCCTGCATACAGCGCCGCCGATGGCGTGCTCTACGACAAAGATCAAACCCGCATCTTCTGCTATCCGCTCGCGCGTCCCGGCCGCTACGACGCCCCATCCACGCTCCGACAGGTTGATGAGTATACCTTCCAGAGGAATACCTCGATTACCTCCGCCACATTCAGCGGCATTACCAATATTGCGCGCTATGCCTTCCAGAACTGCCGCAACCTGAAAAGCGTCGATCTGCCCGAAACCCTCACAACCATTGGCGAATACGCCTTCTACGGCACCGGTCTCGAATCGGTGGTCATTCCCGACAGCGTCACCGTGCTGGGAGCGCAGGTTTTCAGTTCAAGCTCGTTGCAGAGCGTGTTCATCGGCTCCGGCATCACCGTTCTTCCACGTAACCTCTTCAGCAGCTGCATTTATCTGGAAGATATTACTCTTCCTGACAACGTTCGCGATATCGGCGATTCCGCTTTCTGGGGTTGCAGCGGTCTGGAAAATATTACGATCGGCGCCGGCGTCACCAACATCGCGGCCAATGCCTTTTCGTATGCCGGCAACCTGAAAGGAATGTATTTCGAGGGAATGGTTCCGCCGGCCGCCTCCGACACCTTGCTGGCAAATTCTCCCTCCAGCACCGTCTATTGCCTCGATTTTTCGTACGGCTGGGAAGATGTTGCCTCCTATGGCGGCCGCCCCGTCGAGAAATGGTTCCGTCTGAACGGGATTGAGATTGCCGACGCCGTTCAAAGTCCAACCGGATTCAGCTTCCGCGTTTACGCCTCCGACAATCATCCGCTGAATATAGAGATCTGTACCAATCTTGCCGAGGGTGTATGGATGCCTCTGCAAACCAGACAGCCCCGCTATGGTGCATTTGATTATACCGATCTTCAGTCCAATTCGCGTCCCGGTTGCTTTTATCGGGTTTCCTGTGTTGAAAACTGATCCGGCGAACCTGCTCCGTAGCCTTACGAAATAGAACCATGCAGTCCCTCTTTCTTAGGAAATACTGCAGGGGGACTGGAGCCGGAGGCGGACAAGGGTG